>CBJLOV010000068.1:0-20259 GCA_966424745.1 uncultured bacterium | reverse complement strand
GCCCTCTGCCTATGCGCGGCGCAGCGCCGCGGCGGGTTCCGCCCCGGCGGCGGCAGCCTGCTGCGGCAGCGGAGCGACGATCTTCAATCGGGTGCCTTGCCCGCGCTGCGATTCCACGCCGAGCTGCGCACCGATCGTGGCCAGGCGCTCGCGCATGCCGGTCAAGCCGTTGCCGGGCACGATCGCGCCGCCGCGGCCGTCGTCCTCGATGCGCAGAATCAGCTTCCCCGGCGCGGATTCGAGCGCGATGCGCGCGCGCCGCGCCCGTGCGTGGCGCTGGATGTTCGTCACCGCCTCGCGCAGCGCCATCGCCAGCGCGGTCTCGATCTCGACCGGCACGCAGACGTCGGCGACGGCGCACTCCAGGCGCACATCGTTCGATTCGAGCAGCAGTTTCGCCGAGATGAGTTCGGCGGCGAATCCCGCCGCACGGATGCCGGTGACCGCGCGGCGCACCTGGGCGAGCGCATCGCGGGCGACGCGCTCGACGTCGGCCATCTCGCGCTTGGCCGTGGCCGGATCGCGGTCGAACAGCTTGTTGGCCAGCTCGGATTTCAGCGCGATCAGCGACAGAGTGTGGCCGAGCAGATCGTGCAGATCGCGGCCGATGCGTTCGCGCTCGGCCGTGGCGGCGAGGCGCCGGACCTCGTCGTGGCTGAGGCGAAGTTCCGCTTCGCGTTCCTGCTTGCGCAGGAAATTGACGTTCATGAAACCGACGGCGAGTCCGATCAGCACGGCGTTGAACAGGTACACCCAGGGAAACCGCAGGACGAAGAGCCATTCCACCGCATAGAGAAAGAGCATGCCGAGCATGTACATCAATGCCTTCCGCGTCGGCCCCACGAACGCCATGTAGGCGCAGGCATAGATGATGTAGCCCTGCGCGCCGGGGTTGACCGGCGTCACCGCCAGGCCGAGCACGGCCATGCCGACCACGCACTGGAATACCTGCGCCCGCTCGCGGTAGTAGAGGCGGTAGTAGAGGTACAGGAATACGACAAAGCTGGTCAGGGTCGGCCACAGCCAATACGGAAATGCATCGCCGGTTTCGAGCAGCGGCGTGGCGAATATCCAGAACGTCCATACCAGCATCAGCGCGGGCATCCAGTGCGCGGTGCGCTTGGCGCCGGTCCGGTTGACGTAGTTGGACAGCAGCGAATTCTGGCTGGGCTGGAACGTGTCGATGAGCATGGCAATTTCCGCAGTGCGGCCGGCGCGACTATTCGAAATAGGCCTCGTCCACGAGCCGCTGCGAAATCCACCAGAGATTTCCGCAGGGATCGACGATGCCGCCCTGGCGGTCGCCGTAGGGCATGTCGTCGACGTCCATCTCCAGCTTGGCGCCGTGGTGCAAGGCCTGCGCCATGGTCGCGTCGGCGTCGTCGACGTAAAGATAGTACGAGGCGGGCATGGCCGGGTATTTTCCGCTTGCCTCGCTCGCCATCACCGTCGACGTACCGATGCGCACCTGCGCATTGGCGATCTTGCCGTCGGCGCGCAGGCTGCGCCCGACTTCGACCCCGCCGAAGGCCGCCTTCAGGAATGCGACGAATCCCTCCGCGTCGTCGACGAAAAAATACGGAGTGACGGTATGGAAGCCTTCGGGAATGCGCATCACGACCTCTCCTGCTCGATGAAATCAGCCGGCCTTCGCCAGCCATCTTTTCGCGACGGCGAAGCAGACCGCGGTGAAGACCACGAGAAAACCGACATGGCCGACGATCGCGCCGGCATATTCCCGCCCGCTCGCCGCCAGCGCAAGCTGGGCGAGATGATACGGCGGCAGCAGCACGGCGATCCGTTCGATGAACGCGGGCAGCATGCTCAGCGGCATCCACAGTCCGGAGAGAAAGGCCATCGGCAGATAGATGAAGTTGACGATGGCGGGCGACGCGGCGGCGTTCGCGCGGCTGCCGATCGTCAACCCCAGCGCGCAGAACGGCAGCACGCCGAACACCACGACCACGCCGAGCAGCGGCCAGCGAACGGAATCGAGGCGTACCCCGCCGAACGCCGCCGCCATCGCCGCGAGCATGGCGTAGATGATCAGGGCGAAGGCCATCGCCATGGCCATCTTCGCCGCGAGGTAGGCGCCCGGCGGCATCGGCGCGACACGCTTCAATGCCAGCCAGCCGCGCTGCCGCTCGATCGCGACGCCGACGCCAAAACCGAACAGCCCCGGCGCCATCACGCCGAAGACGCTGTACGTCGCGAAGAGATAGTGCGACGCGGCGCCGTTGCCGCGGTTGAGCAGAAGCGCGAACAGAAGATAAAACAGCGGCGGGAACAGCAACGAAGGAATCGCGAAGGCCGGCGTGCGCAGCACGCGCAGGAACTCGTACTTCGCTTCGAGAGCGTAGGCGCGCAGTGCGTTGAAGCTGCCATTCGTGGCGGATAGATCGATCGCGGCCGCATTCATGGTCTGACTCTCCGATTGGAATTTTTTTGCCGGTCATTCCCGCGCAGACGGGGGCTCAACAACCGAAGGGCCGGTCGTCCGGGCTTCGAAGCGCCGGCAAGTCATCGGGTTCCCGCCACCGGCGCGCGGGAACGACGGGCGAAGATTTTTCTGCTTTTCGCATTCCATGGACGGTCCTACGCCGCCTCTTTCGTGATCTCGACGAACGCCTCGGCAAGCCCGGCGCGACGCACTTCGAGCTCGCTCAGGCCCGAATCCTCGAACAGCAGCTGGCGCACGACCATCTCGGCTGCGTCGGTGACGATCTCGATGCGATCGCCGTCGCGCACGCTGCTGCGCACCTCGGGCCAAAGTGCGATCGTCTCGGGCTTCAGCGACGACATGCAGCGGATGCGTTTCTGTGCGACGCGGGCGCGAATCTCGGCGACGCTGCCCGCGGCGACGACACGGCCCCGGGCGACGACGACGACGCGATCGGCCAGGGCCTCGGCTTCTTCCAGGTAATGCGTGGTCAGGACCACGGCGCAGCCTTCGGCGACGAGCTGGCGGATCGCCCGCCACATCGTTTCGCGCGCGTCGATGTCCAGGCCCGTGGTCGGTTCGTCGAGGAACAGCAGTTCGGCATGGCCGCACAGCGCGAGCGCGAATTGCGCGCGGCGCTGCTGGCCGCCGGAAAGCGTCGCATAGCGGCGCCTGAGCAGGTCGCCGACGCCGGCCAGCGCGACGATGTCGGCCACCGTGCGCGGCCGCGGGTAGTAGCTGCGGAACAAGTCGACGAGTTCGCCCACGCTGAGCGTCTCGGGCAGCGAGGTCGCCTGCAGCATGGCGCCGATGCGGCGGCGCGCGGCGGGCGAGGTTGGCGCCGCATCGAACAGAGTGGCGCTGCCGGCGTCGGCCTGCTGCAGGCCCACGAGCAGCGAGATCGCCGTGGTCTTGCCGGCGCCGTTCGGCCCGAGCAGGGACAACACCTCGCCGCGGCGCACGTCCAGATCGATGCCGTCGAGCGCGAGCGTCTGCCCGTAGCGCTTGCTCGCCCCGGCGAGCCGGGCGACGACTTGGGATTCGGAATTCATGCCGGTCTCCTTGAACGATGGCGCCATTCTTCGCCCTGCGCCCCGCCCGCAGGCAGTCGCGGATATCAGCAAGCCGAGGTGACGGTTGTCAGATTCCTCGCCGACGGATTGGCCCCATCGAGGCGCTGCCAAACTGGCCCTCGGCCGTACCAAATCCTGCCACTATGATTTCGTTCCAGAATCAGTACGTGTGCCCATCGAAGGCCTTTGGCGCCGCATTTCGGCGCCGTTCGCATTTCCCGGAAAATCAGGAGATATCGTCATGTCGTCCCTCGCCAAACTCAACGAACTGCGCAGCTACGGCGGTGCGATCCGCACACGCGGCCTGGACGACGCGACGATCGAACGCTTCGCCCGCGACGACGCGGACCTGCGCGGCGCGATCGACGATGCGCACGCCCTGTTCGGCAGCCTCAAGGCCGAATTCGACGGCCTGCTCAAGCTCGACGAAACCGAACAGCTCGTCCGCGTGCAGGCCGACTACGTCAATTTCTACGCCGGCGACTCGATCAACCCCTATGTCGCCCTGGCCGCGCGCGGCCCGTGGATCGTCACCCTCAAGGGCGCGGTGATCTACGACGTCGGCGGCTACGGCATGCTCGGCCTCGGCCATACGCCGAAGGCGGTGCTCGAAGCGCTCGGCAAGCCGCAGGCGATGGCGAACATCATGACCCCGAGCCTCGCCCAGCTGCGCTTCGCCGAGGCGATCAAGAAGGAAATCGGCCATACCCGCGGCGGCACACCGTACGCGCGTTTCCTCTGCCTCAACTCGGGCTCCGAGGCGGTCGGTCTCGCCCTGCGCATCGCCGACGTCAACGCCAAGCTCGCGACCGACCCGGGCGCCAGGCACGCCGGCAGGACGATCAAGCGCCTCGCGGTCAAGGGCGCCTTCCACGGCCGCACCGAGCGTCCGGCCGTGTATTCGGATTCCTCGCGCAAGGCCTACGTGCAGAACCTCGCCAGCTTCCGCGACGAGAAGAGCCTGATCACGGTCGAACCGTACAACGTCGACCAGCTGCGCGCCGTGTTCGCCGATGCCGAGAAGAACGGCTGGTTCATCGAGGCGATGCTGCTCGAGCCGGTCATGGGCGAAGGCGATCCCGGCCGCGCGGTGACGCCGGAGTTCTACGCCGCGGCCCGCGAACTCACCCGCGCCCACGGCACCCTGTTCATGGTCGATTCGATCCAGGCCGGCCTGCGCGCGCACGGCGTGCTCTCGATCGTCGACTATCCGGGCTTCGAGAAGCTCGACGCGCCCGACATGGAAACCTATTCGAAGGCGCTGAGCGCCGGTCAGTACCCGCTGTCCGTGCTCGCCGTGAGCGAGCGCGCCGCCGCGCTGTACAAGACCGGCATCTACGGCAACACGATGACCGGCAATCCGCGCGCGCTCGATACGGCCTGTGCCGTGCTCGCCGCGATCACGCCGGAACTGCGCGCCAACATCCGCGCGCGCGGCGCCGAATTCGTCGACAAGCTGCAGAAGCTCAAGGCCGAACTGCCGGGCCTGATCACCAAGGTGCAGGGCACCGGACTGCTGTTTTCCTGCGAGCTCGCTGCGCAGTTCAAATGCTACGGTGCGGACAGCACCGAAGAATGGCTGCGCGAGCACGGCGTCGGCGTGATCCACGGCGGCACCAATTCGCTGCGCTTCACCCCGCATTTCGCGGTGAGTTCGGCCGAAGCCGATCTCGTCGTCGAAGGCGTGCGCCAGGCCCTGACGCAGGGACCGCGGCAGAAGGTCGACGCCGCGGCGTAACGGCCCGTTGCAGGGGCGCAACTGGCGTGCGCCTCGCGTGCAGGATATCGATACGATCGCGCTCTGCTTTTGGGGCGCCGCAAAATCAGGAGCCGGGCGCGATGAATTGCGCCCTTACGCGCCCGAGTGAATTCCGGCGAAATACTCCGGCGTTCCCCTGTTTCCCGTCACGGCAAGCGGCGTAGACTAGCGGCCGATCCGGCATGAGGCCGGCCACGCAACGGGAGACCGCCATGAAAACCGCCACTGTATTGTTCGCCGCTGTCGCTTTCGCCGCCGCCCTCGCCTCGGGTTCCGCCCTCGCGGCGGAAAAGGAGCTCACTCCGCAGCAACAGAAACTCGGCGCCTGCGCCAAGGACGCCCACGCCAAGGGCCTCAAGGGCGACGAGTACAAGAGCTTTATGAGCACCTGCGCCAAGGCCGACTCGACTCCGGCGGCGCCCCCGGCCAAACCGATGACCCAGCAGGAAAAGATGAAGGCCTGCAACGCCGACCCCAAGGCCAAAGACCTCAAGGGCGATGCGCGCAAGACCTTCATGAGCCAGTGCCTGAAGGGCGACGCGGCCGCCGCGCCGGCGCATTGAAGCAGGCTGCCGAGTCCTCGTCGTGAGGACCGGATCGGAAGCGCGGCCATCCGGCCGTCCGTTCCGAGCGAACAAAACCGGGCTTCGAGCCCGGTTTTGTTTTGTCCGCCTGCAAACCCTCAGACCGGAAACGGATTGCGCTCCGCAAAGCCCTGCTGGTGCCAGTACGGATAGGCGAAGGTCGTCGCGCTCGCCGCGTCGAGCTTGGCGACCTGTTCCTTGGTCAGATTCCAGCCGACCGCGCCGAGATTCTGCTCGAGCTGCTCCGCGTTGCGCGCGCCGACGATGACCGACGACACGGTCGGCCGCTGCAGCAGCCAGTTGATCGCGATCTGCGGGATCGATTTGCCCGTCTCCCTGGCGATCTCGTCGAGCACGTCGACGACGCGATACAGATACTCATCGTCGACCGGCGGCCCGAAATCGGCGGTCTTGTGCAGCCGGCTCGTCTTCGGCAGCTTGGCGCCGCGGCGCAGCTTGCCGGTGAGACGGCCCCAGCCGAGCGGGCTCCAGACGACGGCGCCGACGCCCTGGTCGAGACCGAGCGGCATCAGTTCCCACTCGTAGTCGCGGCCGATCAGCGAATAGTAGGTCTGATTGGCGACATGGCGCGGATAACCGTATTTGTCCGCGACCGCGAGCGACTTCATCAGATGCCAGCCGGAAAAATTCGATACGCCGGTGTAACGGATCTTGCCGGCACGCACGAGCAGGTCGAGCGTGTACAGCACTTCCTCGATCGGCGTCTGCGCATCGAACCCGTGCAGTTGGAACAGGTCGATGTAATCGGTGCCCAAGCGTTCGAGCTGCTCGTCGACGGTCTTGATCAAGTGATAACGGGAAGAACCCACGGCATTCGGCTCGTCGGCGAAGCGGAACGTCGCCTTGGTCGAGACGATCGCCCGCTCACGCTTGCCTTTCAACGCGGCGCCGAGGATCGACTCGGAGGCGCCGCGCGAATAGACGTCGGCCGTATCGAACATGGTGACGCCGTGGTCGAGGCAGAGATCGATCAGGCGCTTTGCCTCGCGCACGTCGGTATTGCCCCAGGCGGCGAACAGCTCGCCCTTGCCGCCGAATGTGCCGGTACCAAAACTCAGGGCGGGCACGGACAAGCCCGATGCGCCCAGTCGCCGATATTCCATTTCAAGTCTCCAATGATCGTCGGGAAACTGTTTCCATCGGGCGGGCTACGGCGAAATTCAACCGCGCCGGCGAGGAATTAAACAATTGTCATGCGAATTCCGTGCATCGAAGTCGGCGGCCGACGCGGACGGCGGCAGCACCGGTCCGCTCCGCAGGCCGCGGAGCAGACCATTCCGCCGCGACGGCAAAACACCCGCCCCGACGCGGTTCACTATTTTTCGCAAGCGACAAAGCGCCGCTTCGACAGCCAAAGCGGCAGCGGAATCCATTGCCTGCCTCAAAAAGCGGGGTCATCGACCCTTGCCGCGGCGATTGGCCGCAGCGTGAACCGCGCGGCTTCATAACGACATGCACAGAGCGTACACTCGACGGCGGCTCGGTGCAGGCTGGTTCCACGCGGCTTGTGTCGCTTAGTTCGCAGTGCGGCCCCGAGCGAATCGTCCACCGCCAGCATCCACACAAGCCAGCAAAGGTGACACCATGAAGAAATCCGATCAATCGAATGTTTCCGGCGCCAACCAGAGCCGCCGCCGCTTCTTCGTCGGCGCGGGCACCGCGATCGGCGCCGCCGCGCTCGTCGGCGTGCTGCCGCGCCAGGCGCGCGCGGACGATCTGCCGCATCTCGCACCGACCGATCCGACCGCGCAGACGCTCGGTTACGTCGAAGACGCGACCAAGGCCGACAAGGCCAAGTTCCCGACCTACGTCGCCGGCAATACCTGCTCCAACTGCAATTTCTATCAGGGCGGCGCGGCCGCCTGGGGTGCCTGCCAGCTGTTCCCGGGCAAGTCCGTCAACGCCAAGGGCTGGTGCTCGGCGCACGCGAAAAAGGCTTGAGTGCGCCCGACGCAATACCTCAAGTAAGCCGAAGCGGGCGCGCCGACGCCCGCTTCGTTGCGACAAGCGCTGGATCGATATACGATATCGTCATCATATATCGCGAGATGTCCCTATGCGCACTCTGATCGACCTTCCCGAAGACGCCATCGAAAAGCTCGATGCGCTCGGCGAAAGAGAGAAACGCTCGCGCGCCTCGATGATCCGCGAGGCGGTCGCCGAATATCTCGCCCAACGACAGTCTTCCTCGACCACCGCCTTCGGTCTCTGGGGCAAACGCAAGATCGACGGCCTCGACTACGAAAAGAAGGTCCGCGCCGAATGGTGAGGGCGCTGTTCGACACCAACATCCTGATCGACTACCTCAACGCGGTTCCGCAGGCACGAGCGGAACTGGAACGCTACGACGAACGTGCGATCAGCATCATTACTTGGATCGAAGTGCTGATCGGCGCCACGGCAGAGAGCGAAAAAGCGACAAGGCAGTTTCTCGCTGAATTCAAACTCATAGGACTGGATGGCAATGTCGCAAAGGGCGCCGTCGAGTTACGCGGGATACATAAGATGAAGCTTCCGGATGCGATCATCTGGGCCAGCGCGAAGCAGGAAAAAATGCTACTCGTGACGCGCAACACCAAGGACTTCCCTGCCAACAATCCCGGCATCCGCAATCCCTATTGACGCCATGCTTCCCGAACTCGGTCAATTCGCACTGATCCTCGCGATGCTGCTCGCGCTCGCGCAGTGCACGCTGCCGCTGATCGGCGCGTGGCGCGGCAATGCGGCGCTGATTTCCACGGCAAGACCGATCGTCGTCGGCCAGTTCGTCTTCGTCGCCCTCGCCTTCGGCGTGCTGACCTACGCGTTTCTCGCCCAGGATTTCTCGGTCAGGTACGTCGCCCAGAATTCAAATCTCGCCCTGCCCTGGTACTACCGCTTCTCGGCGGTCTGGGGCGCGCACGAAGGCTCGCTGCTGCTGTGGGTGATGATTCTCAATGTGTGGACTTTGGCGGTGGCCGCGTTCAGCCGGCGCCTGCCCGACGCATTGATCGCGCGCGTGCTCGGCGTGCTCGGCTTCGTCGCGGTCGGATTCCTCGCCTTCACGATCTTCACCTCCAACCCGTTCGCCCGCCATATCCCGAGCCTGCCCGACGGCGCCGACCTCAATCCGATCCTGCAGGACCCGGGCCTGATCATGCATCCGCCGATGCTGTACATGGGCTATGTCGGCTTTTCGGTCGCGTTCGCGTTCGCGATTGCGGCACTGCTCGGCGGCGAGCTCGACGTCGCGTGGGTACGCTGGGCGCGGCCATGGACCAATGTCGCCTGGGCATTCCTCACCCTCGGCATCACCCTCGGCAGCTGGTGGGCCTACTACGTGCTCGGCTGGGGCGGCTGGTGGTTCTGGGATCCGGTCGAGAACGCCTCGTTCATGCCCTGGCTGGTCGGCACCGCGCTGATCCATTCGCAGGCGGTGACCGAGAAGCGCGGTTCGTTCCGCGCCTGGACCCTGCTGCTGTCGATCTTCGCCTTTTCGCTGTCGCTGCTCGGCACCTTCCTCGTGCGCTCGGGCGTGCTCACCAGCGTGCACGCGTTCGCCAGCGACCCGAAGCGCGGCCTGTTCATCCTCGCCTTTCTCACCGTCGTCGTCGGCGGCTCGCTGACGATCTATGCGCTGCGCGCGCCGAAGGTCGCGGGCGGCAAGCCCTTCCAGATGCTGTCGCGCGAGACCCTGCTGCTGATCAACAACCTGCTCTTCGCCTGCGCCGCGGCGATGGTCCTGCTCGGCACGCTGTATCCGTTGATCGGCGACGCGCTCGGCGTCGGCCGCATCTCGGTCGGACCGCCCTACTTCGGCTTCATGTTCGTGCTGCTGATGCTGCCGGTCGTGCTGCTGATCCCGTTCGGACCGTTCTTCCGCTGGGCCGCGGGCGATTGGCGCGCGAGCCTGAGCGCGCTCGCTCCGGCACTCGCCCTGGCCCTGGTCAGCGCATTCGCCGCATGGCTGCTCGTCGGCGATCTGCATTTGCGTGCCCTCGCCGGCGTCGCCGCCAGCCTATGGGTCGGCCTCGGTATCGCGCTGTATGCGATCAAGCGCTGGCGCGAGGCGCCGGGCGGCCGCCGCTACACGCCGGAAATGCTCGGCATGATCGCCGCGCATTTCGGTGTCGCGATCTTCCTCGCCGGCGTGCTGATCACCGAATCGACGAGCGTGGAAAGCGACGTGCGCATGGCGCCGGGCGAGACCAAGAACATCGCCGGCCTCGACTTCCGCTTCCAGGGCGTCGCACCCGCGCAAGGACCGAATTTCCGCGCGGACCAGGGCGTGATCGAGGTCTCGCACAACGGCCGGCTCATCGCCGCGCTCAATCCGCAGAAGCGGCAGTACATGGGCAACAGCCCTGTGCAGACCAAGGCCGACATCCGCCCCGGATTGTTCAGCGACCTCTATGTCGCGCTCGGCGAATCGCTCGACCCGCCTTCGGCAGGCCCTGGGCAGGCCACCGGTGCATGGGCCGTGCGCATCTACGTCAAACCGTTCGTCCGCTGGATCTGGCTCGGCGGCCTGCTGATGATGATCGGCGGATTCGTCGCCGCCACCGACCGGCGTTTCCGCGTGCTGCCCGCACGCGCGGAAGCACCGCACTTCTCCTCCCCCTTCAAGGGGGAGGCCGGGAGGGGGATGGTGTCCGCTCGCGAAGCGACGGCGACGACACCTTCCCCACCCCTTGAAGGTGAGGGCTCGGGGTCCCTCGCGCCTGAGGGGCATTCGGCATGAACCGCCTCCTGCCCCTGATCGGCTTCTTCGCTCTGGTCTGCCTGCTCGGCTTCGGCATGTGGTGGAACACACGCCACGAAACGAACGAGGTGCCGTCGCCGCTGATCGGCAAGCCGGCACCCGAGTTCAAGCTGCCGCTTTTGTACGATCCCGCCAAGTCGCTCAGCAAAGCCGAGCTGCTCGGCAAGCCCTATCTCGTCAACGTATTCGGTTCGTGGTGCGTCACCTGCCAGTACGAACACCCGATCCTGATCCAGAAGGTCAAGCCGCTCGGGATCAAGCTGATCGGCATGGCCTGGAAGGACAAGCCCGAGGACGCCAAGCGCTGGCTTGCCCAATTCGGCGATCCCTACGACACGATCGTCAGCGACGAGGACGGCCGCACCGGTATCGATTTCGGCGTGTACATGGCGCCGGAGAGTTTTCTCGTCGATGCACAGGGCACGATCCGCTACAAGCGCATCGGCATGTTCACTCCGGAATTGATCGAACGGGAGCTGTTGCCGCAGATGGCGAAGCTGCAGCAGGCCAAGCAATGATGCGGCGCATGCTATTCCTCGTCGCGGCGACGCTGTGCGTCGGCCTGTTCTCCGCCGCCGTTCACGCCATCGACCCGCTGCCGTTCAAGGACCGCGCCGAGGAAGTGCGTTTCCAGCAGCTCACCCGGCAGCTGCGTTGCCTGGTCTGCCAGAACCAGGATCTCGCCGACTCCGACGCCGACCTCGCCAAGGACCTGCGCAAGCAGGTGTTCGACATGATGCGCGCAGGCAAGAGCGACGGCGAGATCAAAGACTTCCTCGTCGCGCGCTACAACGACTTCGTGCTCTACGACCCGCCGCTGAAACCCGGCACCTACTTGCTCTGGTTCACCCCGTTCGCGCTCGTCGCGATCGGCGCCGGCGTCGTGCTGCGCATCCTGCGCCGGCGCGCGCGCCAGGCGGCCGCCGATGCGGCCGCGCGCAACTCCAACACCGCCAACGCCGGGGACGACGACTGGTGACCATCGCATTCATCTTCTTCGCCGCGCTGATGCTGATCGCGGCGCTCGCCTTCGTGCTCGTGCCGCTGCTGCGCGGCCATGCCGCGGGCGATCCATTGGCCGAAACCCGGCGCAAGCTCAAGGCGCTGGAAGCCGCGCGCGGCGACGGCATTCTCAGCGACGAGGAATACGCGGCAAAACGCGCCGCGCTCGGCGAAGCGTTGCTCGCACCCTCCTCGCCCAAGGCGCCGCGCACGCAGTCCGCTCTCTACCTCGCTGCTTGCGTGGCGCTGCTGTTGCCGGTCGCCGCAATCCTGCTCTATCGCGAGCTCGGCGCGCCGCAGGCGCTCGATCCCGCCAATCTCGTCGCGCGCGGCGGCGACGAAGCGGAGGGACACGCGGGCAACATGGAAGCGGCGATCGCGCAGCTCGCCGAGAAGATGAAGCAGGATCCGGGCAACGCCGAAGGCTGGGCCCTGCTCGGCCGCGCCTATCAGTCGACCCGGCGCTTTGCCGAGGCGCGCGACGCACTCAAACACGCCCACGACCTCGCGCCCGACGATGCCGATGTCTCGATCGAATACGCCGAAGCGCTCGTGCTCTCAAGTTCCGACCGTCGCATCCAAGGCGAAGCGCTGACCCTGATCGAGCAGGCGATCAAGGCGAATCCGCAAAACCAGAAAGGACTGTGGCTCGCCGGCATCGCCGATTCGCAGGCGGGCAAATACGACGACGCGATCGACAAGTGGAATGCCCTGCTGCCGCTGCTGCCGCCCGACTCGGACGTGTCCGCTTCGGTGCGCGAACAGATCGCCCAGGCGGAAGCGCTGCGCGACGGCAAAACGCCGCCGGCGAAGAGAGCCGCGCAGACATCCTCGAACGGCACCGGGGCCGCGGCCAACGGCCAAGCCGGCACCGATCGGCCGGCCGTCGCGTCCGCTGCGCGCATCTCGGTCAAGGTGACGCTCGATCCGAAACTCAAGGACAAGGTCGCGGCCGGCGACGCGCTGTTCGTTTTCGCCAAGGCCGCCGGCGGCCCGCCCATGCCGCTCGCCATCGCCAAGCTCAATGCGTCGCAGCTGCCGGCCGAGGTGACGCTGACCGACGCGATGAGCATGATGCCGAACATGAAGATTTCCACTTTTCCACAAATCATCGTCGGCGCGCGCATTTCCAAATCCGGCCAGGCGATGGCGCAGAGCGGCGACCTGCAGGCGTTGTCGGCACCGATACCGAACATGCGTTCCGAGCCGATCGAATTGACGATCGATCAGGTCGTGCCCTAAGGCCTGTTCGCACCGGCCCGGGACGTCCGTCTCCGCACGAGATCGCCTCGTCGTCCTTGGCCGGCGGCTGCCGTTGCGGCTAAGCTGCACGCCGATCCATCCCTCCGGAAATCGATCTCCGCATGCCCGACGCACGCCAGTACTTTTCCCTGCCCTCGCCGTTCCCCATGCGCCGCGGCGGCGCGCTGATCGATGCGCAGCTCGCCTATGAAACCTGGGGCGCGCTCAACGCGGCGCGCGACAATGCGATCCTGATCCTCACCGGCCTGTCGCCGAGCGCGCACGCCGCGTCGAACGACGCCGATCCTTCGCCCGGCTGGTGGGAAGAGATGGTCGGCCCCGGCAAGCATATCGACACGAATCGCTGGTTCGTGATTTGCGTCAATTCGCTCGGCAGCTGCAAGGGCTCCACCGGTCCTGCGTCGATCGATCCCGGCACGGGGAAGACGTACAAGCTCGATTTCCCCGAGCTCGCACTCGAAGACGTCGGCGACTCCGCGTTCGAACTCGTGCGCGGGCTCGGCATCGACCGGCTCGCCTGCCTGATCGGCAATTCGATGGGCGGCATGAGCGCGCTCGGCTACCTCGCCCATCATCCGCACAGCGTGCGCGCGCACATCAGCATCTCCACCGCGCCGCAGGCACAGCCGTTCGCGATCGCGATCCGCTCGCTGCAGCGCGAGGCGATCCGCCTCGATCCGAACTGGAACCAGGGCAACTACGACGACGAGCGCTACCCCGAAGCCGGCATGTCGATCGCGCGCAAGCTCGGCGTCATCACCTACCGCTCGGCGATGGAATGGGTCGGCCGCTTCGCCCGCATCCGCCTCGACCACGAAACGCGCGCGGACGACGATCCGTTCGGCGTCGAGTTCGCGGTCGAGTCCTACCTCGCCGGCCATGCCAAACGGTTCGTGCGCAGCTTTGATCCGAACTGCTACCTCTACCTGTCGCGTGCCAGCGACTGGTTCGACGTCGGCGAGCACGCACCCGACGCGCACGGCCACGGCAATGTCGCCGCCGCGCTGGAGAAGATCGAGGTGGAGCGCGCGCTCGTCATCGGCGTGACCACCGACATCCTGTTCCCCCTGTCGCAGCAGGAAGAGATCGCCAACGGCCTGCGCACGGCCGGCGCCGAAGTCGATTTCGTCGCGCTCGATTCGCCGCAGGGCCACGACGCCTTCCTCGTCGATATCCCCCGCTTCGGCGCGGCCATCGCGGGTTTTCTTGCGAAGCTGTAGAATCGGTTATATCCATATAACCACGACTTATGCGATCCCGTGATCGCACCGTCACAAAGCGGGCATCGCGCCCGCGCTTCAGCGAAGAGAGACCCATGCTCGCACTCGATTTCCCCGGCTCCCAGCACCTGGTCGACCGCCTCGACCACGCCGTCGACCACGACCGCGACGCCGACATCGCCAACGCTCTGCGCACGACCCTGTGCGAACTGATTCGCGATCCCTCGGTCAAGCTGCCATGCTGCGTCTTCGAAGAAGTGAAGGACCACTACGCCCGGCGCGAGCTGTACCGCAGCGAAGAGCTCGGCTACAGCGTCATCGCGATGACCTGGGGACCGGGCCAGGGCACGCTCGTGCACGACCACGCCGGCATGTGGTGCGTCGAGGGCGTGTGGCACGGCTCGCTCGAAATCACGCCGTACGAGCTGGTCGAACAAGACGGCGAGCGCTACCGCTTCGAATCGCGCGGCACGATGAACGTCGGCCCCGGCTCGGCCGGCAGCCTGATCCCGCCGCACGAGTACCATACGATCCGCAACCCGAGCCCGGACTCCCTCGCCGTCACCCTGCACATCTATCGCGGGCCGATGACGCAATGCTCGGTATTCCGCCCGCTAGACGGCGAGTGGTACAGCCGCGACCGGCGCGTGCTCACCCTCGACGCCACCCATTGATGCCCCCGGGGCGTGATTCATCGCGCCCGCTTCGCTTTGGGTCCGTCGTTTTGGCGTGATTTGGCGGCTTTTCACCAGACGAAAAGCTGGTCATCCGGCACCTTTGCTTTTTGTAGTTCCTTTTTGAGAGCAACAGCTTCCGCTCCGTAGGGCGGGAGAAGCGAAGCGAATCCCGCCTTCTTAGTGGTATACGGCAACGGCGGGATGCGCCGCTGCACGCCTTCTCCCGCCCCACGTGCTGAAACATCCGGTCGCGACCGTGCGCGCCTCGGGCAAGAATCGATACGACCGCGCCCATATTGGCCAATGGCCAGACGCGCGCAGTTGTCTTATACTGCGCGCCCTCATCGATGCCGGTGTGGCGGAATTGGTAGACGCGACGGACTCAAAATCCGTTTCTGGCAACAGAGTGTGGGTTCGATTCCCTCCACCGGCACCAAGGATATAGATAAGCGGCCTGCGGCCGCTTTCCTTTTATCTTTGCTTCCTCCATCCATGCGCCTCACCCGCAGAACATCACGAGAAAAGGTTGCGGCTGCGTGCCGGTGCGGCGCGATGTGTCTGGCCCTGTTACTCGCCGCCTGCGCGACGGTTCCACAACCCACGCACAATCCGCTCGCCACCTGGTCGCCTTCGCCGAATTACAACGCGCGCAAGGCAATGCTGATCGTGATCCACTACACCGAACAGGAATCGGTCGAGCACAGCCTGCGCACGCTGAGCAATCCCGACAGCAAAAGCCCGGTCAGCGCACACTATCTCGTCGGCGGCGACGGCCACATCTACCAGCTCGTCGACGACGGCGCGCGCGCCTGGCATGCGGGCGCCGGACGCTGGGGCACGATCACCGACGTGAACTCGGCCTCGATCGGCATCGAACTCGACAACGACGGCGCATCGCCTTTTGCGCCCGCGCAGATCGACAGCCTGCTTCGCCTGCTTGCCGACCTGACCGAGCGGCTGAACATTCCGCGTACGCAGATCGTCGGCCACGAGGACATCGCGCCGACGCGCAAGACCGATCCGGGCCCGCTGTTTCCATGGAAGCAATTGGCCGACGCCGGCTACGGGCGCTGGCCGCGCGGAGAACTCGCGGCCGCGCCGGCCGACTTCGATGCGTGGGCTGCGCTCGCGGAAATCGGCTATGCGCTCGACGACCGGCGAGCGGCGCTCAAATCGTTCCACGATCACTTCCGCGGCGGCGAAGGCGATGTGCTCGACGACACCGACCGGCGCATTCTCTATGCGCTGACGCGGCGATAGGCCTCCGGCACTTCAATCCGCCGAGCGCGGCTTCACTTTGCTTGCCGCCAGCTTCGCGTTGCGCCTCGCCGTCTCGACTTCGGAGGCAAAGGCGAGCGCGACGCCCATGCGGCGTTTGACGAAACTCTCGGGCTTGCCGAACAGGCGCAGGTCGGTATCGGGCACGGCGAGCGCATCGGCGACACCGTCGAAGACCATCGCCTTCGCGTCGACGCCGCCGTAGATCACGGCCGAAGCGCCGGGCGATTTGAGCGCCGTGTTCACCGGCAAACCGAGAATCGCGCGCGCATGCAGCTCGAACTCGCTCTGCCACTGGCTGATCATCGTCACCATGCCGGTGTCGTGCGGGCGCGGACTGACTTCGCTGAACCACACCTCGTCGCCCTTGACGAACAGCTCGACGCCGAACACGCCCTGGCCGCCGAGGTTGCCGGTCACTTTCTCGGCGATCTCCTGCGCACGCTCGAGTGCGCGCGGCGACATCGCATGCGGCTGCCAGCTTTCGACATAGTCGCCGGCCACCTGCAGATGGCCGATCGGGGCACAGAAGCGCGTCTCGATGTCGCCCGCCGCGCCGCGCGCCCGCACCGTGAGGAGGGTGATCTCGTAGTCGAAGTCGATGAAACCCTCGACGATGACGCGGCCGCGGTTGACGCGCCCTCCCGCCATCGCGTAATCCCACGCCTTCTTCACGTCGGCCGGACCGTCGATCTTGCTCTGGCCCTTGCCCGAAGAACTCATCACCGGCTTGACGATGCACGGATAGCCTATGCCTCCGTCGATCGCCTCCTGCAACTCTTCGAGCGAATCGCAAAATTTGTACGGGCTCGTCGGCAGCCCCAGCGTTTCCGCGGCAAGGCGGCGGATGCCTTCGCGATCCATCGTCAGGCGCGCCGCGCGGGCGGTCGGGATCACGCGCACGCCGCCGGCGGCTTCGAGTTCTTCCAGCACCGGCGTGGCGATCGCCTCGATTTCGGGAACGACGATTTGCGGCCGCTCGGCTTCGATCAGCGCGCGCAGTTGCCCCGGATCGTCCATGGCGATCGTGCGCGCGTGGTGGGCGACCTGCTGGCCCGGCGCATCGGCATAGCGATCGACCGCGATCGTTTCGACGCCGAGTCGCTGCAGCGCGATCAGCACCTCTTTGCCGAGTTCTCCCGAACCGAGCAGCATGACGCGCGTGGCGGCGGCGGACAACGGCGTGCCCAGGATCGTGGAATCGCCTGACGACATGGATCTTTTCCTTGCAGCGAACGAGGCCGCCATTATCCCGCATCGGGCCTGCCGCATGGCAGCCGTCTTCCGCTCCGAAGGCGCAGCGGGAAATCCGCCGCCGAGCAATCCGTAACCTCGATGTCTTGATCGCGTGCCGGAAGTCATGCCGTCCGTGACTTCCGACATAGGCGCAACCGTTTTCCACTTTTACGCATCGTATACAGATGACTTCCTGCAGATGCGGGCATACCGCTCGCGGGCGAATCATCGATTCGCGGAGCGGGCAGTCATCGCGGAACCACCAGCCGCGCCGCGATCATGCGCTTCTCACACACATGGAGGATTTGTATGTCCACTTTCCGTTTTCACCTCCGCACGAAACTCGTCGCCGCGCTCGCGATCACGCTGCTTGCCAGCAGCGCAAACGCGGAATCGGTCAACCCGCGCGGACAGTGGATCGGCAGCACGCAACTCGAAGGCACGCGCGGTGCCGACAAGACCACCTTGCAGCTCGGCACGACCGATGATGCGAGCACGACGCTGCAGCTCGATACGGGCAGAACCTGTTCGCTTCGCGAGGGCACCTATTCCGCCCGCGAAGCGGACGCCTGGTCGCTGCGTTTCAAACCGATGACGGGCGATAGCGCCTGCGATCGTCTGTCTCAGGGCGAGTTCACATTGCGCATTGCGGGTCCGCGCAAGCTCGCTTTCGAGGTGCGCTATCCGGACGGGAAAGGCGGGCAGAATCTGCGCAGCGGCGTGCTCGCGCGTTACCCTTGATCGCGTCCACGCGCCGATCCGGGCGACTCTTGCGGTGGCGACGCGCGACGGAGTAACGTTCGCGCATCGCGGCAGCCGCTGAGGAGAGGTTTATGGATTGGCAGAAGGGGCGTCAGAGCGACAACGTCGTCGAAGACGACGGCGACGGCGGCGGCGGTTACGGTGGCGGCGGAGGCGGCGGCCTCGGCTTCGGCGGTTTCCACATCGGCATCGGCGGCATCATCCTGATCGTCGTCGTCAGTCTGATATTCGGCAAGAATCCGCTGGAAATCCTGTCCCTGCTCAGCGGCGGTTCGTCGTTCGACTCGGGCAGCCAACAGGTTGCGCCGCCGCAGCGCAATCAGGTCGCGGATTCGAACGATCCGCAGAAAGCCTTCGTGCGCTCCGTGCTCGGCAGCACCGAGGATGTGTGGGGCCAGTATTTCCAGGCCAGCGGCCAGCGCTATCCGCAGCCCAAGCTCGTGCTGTACCACGGCCGCACGCAGACGGCCTGCGGTCTCGGCCAGGAAGCGATGGGGCCGTTCTACTGTCCGGGCGACCGCCAGGTCTATCTGGACCTCAATTTCTTCCAGGAAATGGATACGCGTTTTCACGCCCAGGGCGATTTCGCCCGCGCCTACGTGATCGCGCACGAAGTCGGCCATCACGTGCAGAACCTGATCGGCGTGATGGACAAGGTCGAACAGGCGCGCCGCCAGGGTACGCCGATGGATGGCGCGGCCGGCTTGTCCGTGCGCCAGGAATTGCAGGCGGACTGCTACGCCGGAGTCTGGGCAAACCGTTCGCAGGCGCAGCTCAACTGGCTGCAGGCGGGCGATATCGACGCCGCGCTCAATGCCGCGTCTGCGGTCGGCGACGACACCTTGCAGAAACAGTCGCGCGGCTATGCGGTGCCGGACTCGTTCACCCACGGCACCTCGGCGCAGCGCCAACGCTGGTTCAAGGCCGGATTCGCCTCGGGCAACATCAATAGCTGCAACACCTTCAACGCGCAGTCGCTCTAAAGTCCGTCGACGGTCGTCCGGGCGGACCGCGTTGCCGTTGAGCCGCCGCGAGAAGGCGCGCGGGCAGATTTAACGCGCGGCGAACGTTGCGTCGCGCACCATTGCCGCGGCTTCCGCAGGCGAAGCCGCGCCATCTGCACTGATCCCGACAAGGAGTTTTCATCGATGAGTCTCGACCCCGCGCAGCTGCAATCCCTCGTATCCGCCTATGTCGTCCCGCTGGTCTGGAAGATCCTCGGCGCGATCGCCGTGTGGATCATCGGCCGCTGGGTGATCCGTCTGATCGGCATCGCCCTTGCGCGCGTGCTCGACAAGCGCCAGCTCGACCCGACGCTCGCGCGCTACACCGTTTCGGTCGCCAGCGGCCTGCTCACTCTGTTGCTTGCAATCGCCGTGCTGTCGGTGCTCGGCGTCGAAACCGCCTCGTTTGCCGCCCTGCTCGCCGCGGCCGGCGTGGCGATCGGCATGGCCTGGTCGGGCCTGCTCGCCAATTTCGCCGCGGGCGTTTTTCTGATCACGCTGCGCCCGTTCAAGGTCGGCGATGCGATCGCCGCCGGCGGCGTGACCGGTACGGTGCGCGAGATCGGCCTGTTCGGCACGACGCTCGACATGGGCGACAACGTCAAGGCCGTCGTCGGCAACAACAAGATCTTTTCCGACAACATCATCAACTACTCGGCCAATGCCTACCGCCGCGTCGACCTGACCGCCCTGCTCGCGGGCGGAGTCGACGTCGAAGACGCCAAGACGCGCCTGCGCGCGGCGGTGACCCAGGTGAAGAATGTGCTGGCGACACCGGCTCCCGACATCGAGATCCTCGAACACACCCCGCTCGGCACGGTGCTCGCCGTGCGCCCCTACTGCCACAACGACAACTATTGGCAGGTCTACTTCGATACGAACAAGGCGATCAACGACACCGTCCGGACCGCCGGCTGGCCGGCGCCGGAAACGCGTCAGGCGGTCCGTCAGATCTGAACGCCGCGACGGGCCGACCCTGCCGGCGCCGTCGCCCCGACGGCGCAGCTGCAATATAACTGGGTTAACATCCGCCGGTTCCCGCAAGACGCAACCGACACCATGAAATACGCTTTGCGCGCGGCCTTCGTGCTGCTCGTTCTTTTCCTCGCCGCCTGTGCGACGCAGGCCTCCAAGCCGGCCGGCACCGCGCCGCTGATCCTGATTTCGATCGACGGCTTCCGCGCCGACTATCTCGATCG
>CBJLOV010000067.1:0-20601 GCA_966424745.1 uncultured bacterium | reverse complement strand
CTTTCTGGTCGAGCACGTCGACGTCGACGTGCAGCAATATCCGATCAAGACGCTCGGCCTGCAGGTGCTCGATCGCTTGCCGCGCCGTGGCGTCGATGCCTCGGGCGAGCGCGGTGCGGATATCGATGCGCTGAATGCGCGTCTGTCGAATGTCGGGATACGCGTAGTCCGCATCCCGGTCTTCGCGCTCGCCGATCTGGACGATGTGTTCGTCCGCCACCAACGGCGTGAGTTCCGCGCCCCAATCGGTGAGCAGGGCTTCGCCTCTGCCGCTCGCGAGGGCGAGATCCATGCCCGCCGCCGAACCCAGTCCGGATGTCGGAATGGGTATCCCCGGATGGACGAAGTCGCTGTGCCCGTCCACGTGGATCAGCCCGCACCGCCCGCCACGCCGCGTGCCGAGCAGGCATCCGATCAGGATGCTGCAATCGCCGCCGAGCACGAGCGGAAAATGGCCGCGCGCCAGAATCGGCGCGACGCCGTCGGCCAAAATCTCACTGAAACTGCGTATTTCACGACCGTTGCGCACTCGGGTGCCGTCCTGGGCCTCGAAGCGATACGTGGGACGCGTGAGCCGGTGCACGCTCGCAGCCTTCAGTTTGCGAGCGAGACCGGCAGCGAGCAGCGCTTCGGGCGCTCGCCAGGCGCCCGGTTCGTGGCCGGGCTTCAGCGGGCGCAATCCGAGGTTGCTCGGGGCGGCGACGATCTCGATGTTCATTTCACCTGCCCGCGCCGAACCCATCGGGACGATCGCCGTCAATGCCGCGAATTGGAGCAGCGCGCGACGCGTCTTTTGCGACGCGGAGATTTCTTCCCGTTCCCATTTCAGTTGCCGGTGGTCTGTTTGCATGCCGCGAAGCTACGCCTTCGCGCGCCCCCGTTCTTGGGGAAAATTGCAGCCGCCTCGACGCTGGGCAAACCCGCTTGCGCGCTGTAGGCTGCCCGCATGGCCGCAACTGCACGAGCGCTCCCCGGTCCGTTCCGGCACCCCGGTTATCACTCGCTGCTCCATCGCGACGGTTTCGCCGTCCGCGATTGCGTCTGCCGCTGCAAGCGCGAATCGCCGGCGTTCGAGAACGTATTTCCCGCGCATCGAGCGGCCGTGATGATCGGCGGTTCGTTCCATTACCAGTCGGATTTCGGCGCTGCCCTGCTTGCCCCGGGCGCATTGCTGTTGGGCAAAGCCGGAGGCGGGTATTGCTATCGGCATGTCGACGACGGCGGCGACCGTTCGGTGATTTTCGATTTCTCCGACGATCTGCTGGAGGATGCGCGGCGATGGTCGGGAGTGCGTGCGTCGGAGCTTGCCGGCTTCGGTTCGGCCACGAGCATCCCGGCTTCTCACCGCACCGCCGCGCTCGCGGCTTTGACGGTGCAGGCGCTCCATCTCGACGACGCCGACATCTGGGAGGAACTCGCGCTCGGCGTCGCGGCGATCGCGGTCAACCCGGGCGGGGAACGCCGCCTGCAAAACGTCCCGCAGCCTCGCTCCGGGGAGGGCGCGCGCAAGATCGCATCCGCCGTGCGGCACATCGAAGCGCACCATGACGAAGAGTGCTCGCTCGGCCTGCTCGCGGCCGAAGCAGGCATGAGCATCTATCGGTTTCTGCGCCTGTTCAAAGCGCTCACCGCGCAGACTCCTCGGCAATATCTGATCGCCACGCGGCTCAAGGCGGCGGCTATCCGCCTGATCGACACCCGGAACAAGGTGCTCGACATCGCCTACGCGGTCGGCTTCGGCGACGTCTCCCGTTTCAATCAGGCATTCGCCGCCGCGTTCGGTTCTTCGCCGATGCAGTTCCGCCGAAAATACGGCAGGTTTGCGGCACGCTGCGAGTAGCTTCTCGGGTCGGCCGAGTCGACCGCCGAAAACTCAGAACGCGGGCAGGACCGCGCCCTGATATTTCTTCGCCATGAACTCCTTCACCTCGGGACTGGTCAGCGCCGCGGCGAGCTTTTTCACCGCGGGCGCATCCCGATTGTCTGGTCTGGCGACGAGGAAGTTCACATACGGGGATTTGCCGTCCTCGACGGCCAGGGCGTCCTTGGTCGGATTGAGCTTGGCGTCGAGCGCGTAGTTCGTATTGATGACGGCGAGGTCGACCTGGCTCAGCACGCGCGGCAGCATCGCCCCTTCGAGCTCCCTGAATTTCAGGTGCTTCGGGTTCGCGGCGATGTCGCGCAGACTCGAAATCGGATTGGCCGGATCCTTCAACGTGATCAGGCCGGCCTTCTGCAGCAGGAGCAGCGCGCGTCCGCCGTTGCTCGCATCGTTCGGTATCGCGACGCCGGCGCCGTCGGCGACGTCGCCGAGCGACTTGAGCTTGGCCGAATAAACGCCGAGCGGCTCGATGTGCACGCCGACGACGCGTGCCAGGTTCGTGCCTCGACCTTTGTTGAACTCGTCCAGATAGGGGCCGGTTTCGAAATAGCTCACATCGATGCGCTTTTCCGCCACCTGCACGTTCGGCTGCACGTAGTCGGTGAAGACCTTGACCGAAATGTCGACGCCCTCGGCGGCGAGCTTGGGTTTGACGAACTCGAGAATTTCCGCGTGCGGGATCGCGGTGGCGGCAACGGTCAACTTTTCGCCGGCATAGGCCGGCACGGCCGCGAGCGCGGCGAAAAACAGGATCAGGCGTTTCATGGGTCGATGAAAAACGGAAAGGCGCCATTATCCGCCGATAGCGCCCTCGGCGAGAGCATCGCGCGGCACATCCTTATGCGATCTTCCTCTATGCGGGCGGGTAATTCGCTGCCTGCAGCTTGGCAAGACTTTGCCGCACCGGTGGGCAAGAGCGAGAGCCGGAACCCAGGGTCCCGCCTTTCACCAACAGAACGGCAACGCTCCGTTCAGCGCCGGCTGGCGCGCGCGACGAGCCGGTCGCCGATCGACTGCAGTATCTGCACGAACACGAGCAACAGCACGACCGTGACGATCATCACGTCGGTCTGAAAACGCTGGTAACCGAAACGCATCGCCAGATCGCCGAGACCGCCCGCGCCGACGACGCCGGCCATCGCCGTGTAGCCGACCAGCGCGACGGCGGTGACCGTGATACCGGCGAGGATGCCGCCGCGCGCCTCGGGCAGCAGCACGCCGAAGACGATCTGCCCCGTCGTCGCGCCCATCGCCTGGCTCGCTTCGATCACGCCGCGGTCGACGCCGCGCAGCGCCGTCTCGACCAGGCGCGCGAAGAACGGTGCGGCGCCGGCGACCAGCGGCGGAATCGCGCCGGCGACGCCGAGCGAGGTGCCGACGAGGAACAACGTCAGCGGAATCATCACGATCAACAGGATGATGAAGGGCAGCGAGCGCAGCACGTTGACGAGAAACGACAGCGCCATGTTCACGCCGCGCTGCTGGAGCAACTGCCCGCGCCCGGTCAGGAACAGCAGCACGCCGAGCGGCAGGCCGAGAAGGACGCTGAAAAGCAGCGAGCCGCCGAGCATCAACAAGGTGTCCACGCAGGCCGCGCCGATCTCGGCCCAGTCGATGTTGACGAAGAAACCGTCCATCACCCGATCTCCTCGACGTGGGCGCCCGCTTCGCGCAATCCGCGCAGCGCCGCGTCGACGTCGCCGCCGCCGAGGATAAGCGTGAGCTGGGCATAGGCGGTGTCCTTGATCCGGTCGACGCGTCCGCCGATCAGACCGAAGTCGATCCGGGTTTCGCGCGCGACACGGGCGAGCAGCGGCGCCTGTACGGAATCGCCGCGCAGGGTCAGGCGAACGCGCCGCGCCGGCGCGGCAATGGATTGCACGGCATCCGCACGCGGGTCCTCGTGCTCGTACTCCTGCACGAAGCGCCGCGTCGTCGCGTGCTGCGGATGCAGGAAGACGTCGGCCACCGCCCCGGCTTCGACCAGCTTGCCGGCATCGAGCACGGCGACGCGGTCGCAGACGCGGCGGATCACGTCCATCTCATGCGTGATCAGCACGACGGTCAAACCGAGCTCGCGATGGATCTCGCCGATCAGACGCAGCACCGACGCCGTGGTTTCCGGATCGAGCGCGCTGGTGGCCTCGTCGCAAAGCAGGATCGACGGCTCGCAGGCCAGTGCGCGCGCAATACCGACGCGCTGCTTCTGCCCGCCGGAAAGCTGCGAGGGATAGTGCTGCGCATAGGCACCGAGGCCGACGCGCTCGAGCAGCTCGGCCACGCGCCGATCGATCGCCGCCCGATCGCGGTCGCCGGCGAGGCGCAGCGGGAACGCGACGTTTTGCGCCACCGTTTTCGAGGCGAGCAGATTGAAGTGCTGGAAGATCATGCCGACGCGCCGGCGCTGCCGGCGCAACTCGGCCGCGGACAAGCCCGCGACGTCGACACCGTCGATCAGAACCTTGCCGCCGCTGGGGCGTTCGAGGGCGTTGATCAGGCGCAGCAGGGTCGACTTGCCCGCGCCCGAGCGGCCGATGATGCCGAACACTTCGCCGCTTTCGATGCGCAGATCGAGCGGATGCAGGGCGACGACGTCGCGCCCCTCGACGCGATAGCTCTTGTGGACGTTCTGGAAGTGGATCAAGGCGCGGCGGTCCGTGTGGGGTGGCGGGACCTTAACCGGCTCGCGCTGCAGCCGCAAGAACGTCGTTGCGAATTCGCGGGCATGCCTCGCCCAAACGAAAACGGCGGCGCGAGGCGGCCGCTTTCCGGTCTTTCGCCGATGATCCGTCCCCGACGCGGACCGGCGGCGTTACGCGATTATTTTGCCGCCTTGAGCTTGCGGCTCAGCGCGGCGATTTGCCGGGTCACGTGTTCGATTTCGCGCTTGGTCGGGATGCCGAAACGATCGAGGACACGCTCAACCCCGTGCTCCACCGCGACGGTGCAGGCATCGAGACGCTTCTCGACATGCGCGGTGACCGGGGCGAACACGCCGATCGCATGCGCCTGCGTGTCCGCAACGGCCTCGCGGGCGAAGCGGAGCGCGCGGTCCGCGGCATCGCGACCTTCGACGGCAAAGCGGCCGAACCACTGGCCTCCGTGCTTGCGCGTCAGCGAAAACGCACCGAGCCCGGCGAGCCACACGCGGCGCAACTGTTCGGAAGGAGTGCTCGTCTCGATCGCTTTGACGCTCTTGGTTTTCTTGCCCGCCATATGCGCCTCGCCTTTGGAAAGATCAGGCCGAAACCTAGCGGGCGGGACTAGAACATTCACACTAACGCCGGGTCGCGCTTGCTGCCGGAAACTAGCGCAGCTTGATCTGATTGCTTTCGTACTTGCGATCGTAGGCGCGCAGCTCGTCGCGAATGTGCGCGACGCGCTGGCGGCCGAGCACGCTGCGTTCCTCGTCGAGCACGTTGGCGCCGAGCAGTTCGGCCATGCGCTGCGCGGTGGGCAGCAGCGCGTCCCAGCCGTCGAGCGCGGGCACGGGGCCGGGCAGCGCCATGAAGAACGTCACGCCCGGGGTCTGCAGCGAATCGATTTCGCGCATGTCGAAGAAGCCCGGCTTGACCATGTTCGCCATGCTGAAGATCGGGCCCGCTTCGGCGCGGCCGGCGACAAGGCGATGGAAGATGCCCTTGTCGCCGAACACCAGCCCGGCCTTTTCGGCGGCGACGATCAAGCTGGCGCCGTGGATCGTCTCGCCCGGACGCGCGGCGACGTGGAGGGTGACGATGCGCTCCACCGGCTGCGTGTCCGGACGCACGCCCGGCAGCGGTCCCTTGCGCGCGGGCGGCAGCGGCGCGGGGGCGCCGCGCTCCGCCGAGATCGCGGCGCCGAGCTTGTCGAGTTCGTCCCGCATGCCGACTTCCAGTTCGCCCTGGGCCGGCACGGCGTCGGGATCGGGCACCTCGCCGAGCGAGGGCTCGACTCTTTCGCCGCTTTCGTTCTGGAACAGTTTGCGCTTGCCCTGCCCCGGCTTGCGCGGGCGACCGAAGAGATAGATCAGCGCGAGGATGACGGCGCCGGCGACCGCGAGCGCGATGCGTATTTGGGTTGGATCCATCTTCCTGCAACTCCGATCGGGTTTCGTTTCTGCCATTCCAGCGAATGCCGGAATCCAGTGCCTCTCGCTCGTACCGAGCGCGCTGGAAGCAAAGTCGCCGGATTCCCGCTTGCTCAGCCCTTCGGCTGCGGCAAGCCGCGGATATGACGAGCGAGGGCGACCTGCCCCGCCACGGCAAACCGCAAGCTAGACCGCGCCGGCCAGCTTCGCCGCCTCGGCCAAGTCTACTTGAACCAGGCGCGACACGCCCGGTTCGCGCATGGTCACGCCGCAGAGCTGCTGCGCCACTTCCATCGTCGTTTTGTTGTGGGTGACGAAGAGGAACTGGACGTTGTCGCTCATCTCGCGCACGAGATTGGAGAAACGGCCGACGTTGGCTTCGTCGAGCGGCGCGTCGACCTCGTCGAGCAGGCAGAACGGCGCGGGATTGAGACGGAAGATCGAGAACACGAGGGCGACCGCGCTCATCGCCTTCTCGCCGCCGGAGAGCAGCGAAATGCTCGTCACGCGCTTGCCCGGCGGCCGCGCCATGATCGCCACGCCCGCGTCGAGCACGTTTTCTCCGGTCAGTTCCAGATAAGCCTGGCCGCCGCCGAACAGGCGCGGGAACAGCTCCTGCAGGCCGGCATTGACGCGGTCGAAGGTTTCCTTGAAGCGCTGCCGCGTCTCGGCGTCGATCTTGCGGATCGCGGTCTCCAGCGTTTCCAGCGCGGTGTTGAGGTCGACGAGCTGCGAGTCGAGGTAGGTCTTGCGCTGCGACTGCTCTTCGTATTCGGAGATCGCCGCAAGGTTGACCGGTTCGAGGCGCTTGATCTTCGCGTCGAGTTCGCCGATGTCGCGCTGCCATTCGTCCGGGTCGGCGCCCGGCGGCAGCGCTTCGATCAGCGCGGAGAATTCATGGCCGGCGGCGACGATCGCATCCTGCAGCTGCTGCGCGCGGATCTTCAGGCCTTGCTCGGCGAGGCGTTTTTCCGACAGGGCTTCGCGCGCCTGCTGCAGCAGGTGTTCGATGCGATGACGTTCCTGCTCGTGGCCGCGGAATTCGTGGTCGCGCGATTCCAGCGCGCGGCGCGCCTCGACCAATTGCTTGTCGATCAGCAGGCGCTGGTCGAGGTAGATCTGGCGTTCGGATTCGAGGTCGGCCAGCGGCGTCTGCCCGGCTTCGAGCTGCCGGGCGATTTCGCTCTTGCGCGCCTCGAGCTGGGCGAGCTGGCCGCTCATGCGCAGCAGCGCCTGCTCCAGCGCGGCGACGTTCGTGCGCTTGGATTCGATGTCGAGCGCGAGGCGATGGACTTGCTCGGACACCTCGCGCGCATTCATGCGCGCTTCCTCGCGCGCCTCGAGCAGGCGGCGGCGTTCGCCGTCGAGATGCTGGCGGCGCTGCTCCTGGTCGCCCATGCGCGAGACCGCTTCCTCGAGACGCGCTCGCGCTTCGCGCGTGGCAGCTTCATCGGCGGCAAGCTTGGTTTCGAGCTCGGCCATCTCGGTGTCGACGCGGGCGATGCGCGCCTGCGCCGTTTCCAGTTTTCCGCGGTGACTTTGCAGCTGGCCGGCGAGTTCGGCGACGCGGCGGTGCGCCACGTAGAGCTCGCGCTGCGCATCGTCGCGCGCGCGCTCGGCCTCGGCGCGCTGCACCTTGGTTTCGTCCAGACGCGCGCCGAGCGCGGCGATGTGCTCCTCGGATCCGGCGACCTTTTCCTTCAGCGCGTGGATTTCCTTCTCGCGCGCGATCACGCCCGCATGCGCGTCGCCGCGGCGGCGCACGCGGGCGAAGCCGGCGCCGAGCCATTCGCCGGCCGGGGTGATGACCGACTCGTGTGCGGCCAGACCGGCGGCGCGTTGGCGCGCCGCGTCGATCGAGTCGGCGGTGTGGATGCTGCCGAGAACGTGCAGCGCGGCCGCGGGGCCGCGTACGCACGCGGCCAGCGTGCCGGCGCGCGCCGGCGCACCCTGCGCCGCCGCCACCAGGGCGATGTCGGCCTTGCTCGCCTGGGCGAGTTCGCCGAGATAATCGAGCGGCGCATCGACCAGCACGCCGTCGAACAGGCCGGAGAGGACGGTCTCGACCGCGGTCTCCCAGCCGGCGTCGACGTCGAGCGCTTCGCCCAGGCGCGGCGCCTTGTCCAGGCCCATGCGTTCGAGCCATTCGTGCGCCGGCGACTTCTCCTGGCCGAGCGCGGCATGCTGCAGGGCTTCGAGCGAGGCGAGCCGGCCGCGCATCGCCTGCAGTTGGGTGCGGGCGTCGTTGAGCGCGGCGACGGCGCGATGCTCTTCGCCGGCCAGGTCCTCATGCGCGGCCTTGCGCTCGTCGAGCAGGGCGGTGAGGGTTTCCACCTTCTCCCGGTGTTCGTCGTGCTCGGCGGCGAGCTTTTCCGCGGCCTCGGTCAGCGCGCCGAAATCGGCCGACAGCTTCTCTTCGCGCAAGGCTTCGAGACGGCGGCCGGCTTCCATCGACTGGCGGTCGAGATAATCCAGGCGGGTGCGTTCGACCTCGGCGGCCTGTCCGGAATCCGCGCTGGCCTTGGAATGCTCGTCCCATTGCGACTGCCACTCGGCGAGCGCGGTTTCGGCGGCGTGCTGCGCCTCGCTCGTTTGTTCGGAGCTTTCGCGCAGCGTTTCGAGCTTCGGTTCCGCGTCGAGCAGCGCGGCGCGCAGGTTCTCGATCTGCTCGCGGTCGGCGGCGATGTGCTCGCCGAGCTCGGCGGAGGCGTTTTCGGTTTCGACGCGCGCGCGTTCGAGGCGTTCGCCGAGTTCCTTGTTGTGCTGGATCTGCTGTTCGACGCGGGCGATGTCGCCGCCGACGCGGTACACCTCCGCCTGCACGCTGTTGAGGTGGTCGGTCGCGCCCTGGTGGGTCTCGCGCAAGGTTTCCAGCTGCGCCTCGACCTGGCGCTGATCGGCGACGAGCTTCTCGATGCCGGTCTCGGCCTCGCGCAGGGCGCCGCCGTGGCCTTCGAGCTCCATGGCGATCGCGCGGTAATGCAGGCCGCGCAGTTCGGCTTCCTTCTTCGCCTGTTCGGCCTTCAGTTCCTGCCAGCGCGCGGCAGCCTTGGCCTGGCGGTTGAGGTGTTCGAGCTGCTTGTCGACTTCCTCGCGCACGTCGTTCAGGCGGTCGAGGTTCTCGCGCGTCGCCTTGATCCGGCTCTCGGTCTCTTTGCGGCGTTCCTTGTACTTGGAAATGCCGGCGGCTTCCTCGAGGTGGCCGCGCAGTTCGTCCGGGTGCGCCGAGATGATCTCGGAAATCATGCCCTGCTCGATGATCGAATAGCTGCGCGCGCCGAGGCCGGTGCCGAGGAACAGGTCGGTGATGTCGCGGCGGCGGCAGCGCGCGCCGTTGAGGTAGTACTGCGACTGGCCGTCGCGGCTCGCCACGCGCTTGACCGAGATCTCGTTGTACTTGGCGTATTCGCCGACGATCAGGCCGTCGGAATTGTCGAAGATCAGTTCCACCTGGGCGGTGCCGACCGGCTTGCGTCCGGTCGAACCCGAGAAGATCACATCGGTCAGCGCATCGCCGCGCAGACGGCTGGCCGCACTCTCGCCCATGACCCAGCGGATCGCATCGATGATGTTCGACTTGCCGCAGCCGTTCGGACCGACGACGCCGGTCATGTTCGTGGGCAGGTGCAGGACGGTCGGATCGACGAAGGATTTGAATCCGGAGAGCTTGATCGTGGTCAGTCGCATGTATTCTTCTTATTCCATTTGCACTCTGCTGCGCTTCAGCATCGGCGTTGTCGAACGTGAAGGCATCGGCTAAGGTGCGCGCCCGTCGCCGAAAAGATCGACGGCGAAAAGAAAGCATTCACCGCAAGATTCAGGAGTCAGCGTCCATGTCCACCAAGCCCAGCAAAGCACTGGAGACATTCCCGAACCCGCAGCCGGGTCGCGATTATACCATCCGCATGCGCATCCCCGAGTTCACCTGCCTGTGCCCGAAAACCGGCCAGCCGGACTTCGCCGAAATGCGCCTGGAGTATGTGGCGGACAAGACCTGCGTCGAGCTGAAATCGCTCAAGCTCTACATCTGGAGCTTCCGCGACGAAGGCCATTTCCACGAAGACGTGACCAACCGCATCCTCGACGACCTGGTCAAGGCCACCAAGCCCCGTTTCATGCGCCTGACCGCGGAATTCGGCGTGCGCGGCGGCATCTACACGACCGTCGTCGCCGAGCACCGCAAGAAGGGCTGGAAGGCGCAGCCGAAGATCGAGCTTTCCTGATTTTCCAGAAAAGCCCAGAGCGCTGCCACGAAGACACGAAGGCCACGAAGAAGAGCAGAGAAATATTGGATTTCAAACGCTTTTCTTCGTGATCTTCGTGTCTGTCTTGAAGCTTCGGTGCTTCAGCCTTTCTTTTCCGCTGTCGGTGGTGCGGAGGCGGCCGGAGCCGGATTCGTGGCGCCCGCGGGCTTGGCAGGCGGCGGCACGCCGCCGGCGGGGTATTCGATCTTCGCCTGCTCTTTGAGCTTGGCTATGCGTTCCGCGCCGATCTTCTTCTCTAGGCCGCGGCGGATCTCGTCCTTGACCTTGTCGAACTCGGGCGGCGTCAGCGGATTGATCGCATCGATGTGGAACACGTGCCAGCCCAGTTGCGTCTTCACCGGCGTGCGCGAAAAATCCCCGACCTTCATCGGCGCGATCGCCTGCGCCAAGGGTTCCGGCAGCTGGCCCGCGCCGACGTGCGAAAGCACCTTGGCCTGCGCGGCCCTGCCCTTCCACTCGTCGTAAACCTCGGCGAACGGTTTGCCCGAGGTCAGTTCCCCGGCCGCCTTGAGCGCGTCGTCCTCGTTCGCGAACAGCAGGCTGCCGAAGTCGTACTCGGACTTGCCCATGCGCTCCACTTTCGCCGCGTACTCGCCCTTGAGCGCCTCGTCCGAAATCGGCGTCTGCTGCTGCAGGCGGATCATCGTCTCGTTGGCGAGAGCCGACAGGCGCGCCACCTCGATGTTGGCGGCGAACTTGGGATCGGCCATCAGTTTGTCGCGCCGGGCCTGATCGGCGAGCAGCACGTAGTCCGCGAGCACGCGCAGTATCTCGGCACGCTGTTCGGGATTGCTCATGTCGGCCTTCGGCGCCTTGACGCGCACGAAGGCATCGACGAGTTCCTGCGGCACCGGCGTGCCGTTGACCGTTTCGGCCACCGGCAGGTTCGCCGGCAGATCGACGATGCGTTGATCGCCCGCCGCGCCGGAACAGGCGGCCAGCGCGAGGCAGAGAGAGGCGGAAAACAATGTGCGCATGAATGAAGTCCTTCGAATCGAAAGAGGATGCGGCCGCATCGGCTCGGACGGCGACGCGGCGTGTTGGCTGTGCGGGGATCAGACCTCGTCGGGCGCCCGTGTTTCCAGCGCAAGCGCATGGATGTCGGTGCGCATCATCTCGCCGAGCGCGGCGTAGACGCGCTGATGGCGCTTGACCGGATTCAACCCGGAAAACGCCGCGGACACGATGCGCACGCGGAAATGCCCGTGGCCGCCGCGCGCGCCGGCGTGACCGGCGTGCTGGCGGCTCTCGTCGACGATCTCGAGGGCCGTCGGCGCGAATTCACCGACCAGCAGGGCGCGCATGCGTTCGATGCGCGCCGGGTTGAGCTGAGCGGCCAGGCTCACGGCAGAGTCTTGCGGAACGGCCGCACGTCGACTTCGCGGTAAACCCCCGCGGCGACGAACGGATCGGCGTCGGCCCAGGCCTTGGCCGCGGCGAGATCGCCGAATTCGGCGATGATCAGACTGCCGCTGAATCCCGCCGGACCCGGATCTTCGCTGTCGATCGCCGGAAACGGCCCGGCCAGCAGCAACCGCCCTTCGGCCTGCAACTGCTGCAGGCGCGCCAGATGCGCCGGCCGCGCGGCCAGCCGTTTCGACAGGCTGTCGGCATGATCCAGCGCGGTGATCGCGTACCACATGAATGGAATCTCGTTGTTGCGGGGCGGACATGATAACGCAAGGCTTTTCCATGGAAGGCCGCGCCCTCCGCTCTGGACAGGCGCGCGCATTCCCCGTAATCTGTCGCCAAACGCGTTGGCCGCCATGTCTAGCTGCGAGCCGCGGCACAAAACAAGACCCGCCAGCGCCAGTTCTTGATCGGGATTCGTCCCCGGGAGTCGCCCTCCGCACACAGCCGATGCGAATCGGACGATGCGGTCGGCCGTTGTCCACCTGTCCGTCCTGCCGCAATGATTGCGTTGTCGCGGCGTAGCGCGGACGCATACTTGTAGCAGTTGCCACGCTTGCCGGATGCACTACGCATTGCCTTTCGGAGCCCGCCACACAGGCGGCTACCACGCATGATCGATACTCGCGAATGAACACGCAGGCCGCCACCGTCGCGGAGGGCGCGGAACCCGGCGCGGGCCCGTTTCCGCACGTGCCCCAGCAGCAGGAAATGCCGCTGGCGATCGTGCACGGCGAACCGGTCCTGCAGATGCCGCAGGACCTGTACATTCCGCCCGACGCGCTCGAGGTCATCCTCGAAGCGTTCGAGGGACCGCTCGATCTGCTGCTGTACCTGATCCGCCGCCAGAATCTCGACATCCTCGACATTCCGATCGCCGAGATCACCCGGCAGTACATGGATTACATCGACCTGATGAAGGACCTGCGGCTGGAACTGGCCGCCGAGTACCTCCTCATGGCCGCGATCCTCGCCGAGATCAAGTCGCGCCTGCTGCTGCCGCGGCCGCCGGCCGAGGAAGGCAGCGAGGACGATCCGCGTGCCGACCTGATCCGCCGCCTGCAGGAGTACGAGCGCTTCAAGAAGGCGGCGGAGGACATCGAAGCGATGCCGCGCGCCGACCGGGACTTCGCCGTCGTCCACGCCGAAGTGCCGGACAAGCACGTCGTGCGCGTGCCGCCGCCGGTGGAGATGCGCGAACTGCTGCTCGCCCTCAAGGACGTGCTGACACGCGCGGAACTGAAGGGCCACCACGAAATCCGCCGCGAAGTGCTGTCGGTGCGCAACCGCATGAGCGACGTGCTCAGCGCGCTCGGCGACGGCGCGTTCCACGCGTTTGAAACCCTGTTCAAGACCGAGGAAGGCCGCATCGGCGTCGTCGTCACCTTCCTCGCCATGCTCGAACTGGCCAAGGAGCGCCTGATCGAAATCATGCAGAGCGAACCGCTGGCGCCGATCTACCTGAAGTCTCTGGCTACGGCGAATTAGGGCTGAAGGCCGAGGGCTGAAAACATCCAGGATGCGATGCTTTTTTCTTTTCCACCCCCAGCCCCGAGCCCCGGCACCCGAAACACAGCAAGAACCCAAGCACCATGACCGAATTGCCCCAACTGAAGCAAATCATCGAAGCGGCCCTGCTCGCTTCGTCGACGCCGCTGTCGGTGCCGCAGATGTTCACCTTGTTCGCCGAGAACGAGCAGCCAAGCCACGAGGAGGTAGCGCGCGCGCTCGAAGAACTGACGCGCGACAGCGAGAACCGCGGCATCGAACTCAAGGAAGTCGCGTCCGGATTCCGCTACCAGGTACGCGCCGAGGTGAACCACTGGGTCTCGCGCCTGTGGACGGAACGGCAGACGCGCTACTCGCGCGCCCAGCTCGAAACCCTCGCCCTGATCGCCTATCGCCAGCCGATCACGCGCGGCGAAATCGAAAACATCCGCGGCGTCGCCGTGTCGAGCAACATCATCAAGACCCTGGAAGAGCGCGAGTGGATCCGCACCGTCGGCCATCGCGACGTCCCCGGTCGGCCGGAACTGTTCGGCACGACCAAGGCGTTCCTCGACTATTTCAACCTGAAGTCGCTCGACGAACTGCCGCCGCTGGCGGAGATTCGCGATCTTTCCGACTTCGACCCGCAGATGGGCCTCGCGCCGATCGCCGACGGCGACGCCCCGCACGTCGACGCCGGCGATGCGGACCCGGGGGCCGATGTTGCCGCCGACTCCGAACACGAAGCCGGCGCAGGAGCTGCAGCTCCTGCGAACAATGAAACAACGGAAGGCACCGTAGCGACCGACAAGCGCGGCGACGAAGGCGGCATCGACGAAACCGCCGCCGCCGAATCCGGTCATGCCGTTGAACCGGCGGAAACGATCGACCCGATCGAAGCGGCCGCGCCGGAACACGCAAGCACGGAATCGACAATACCCATCGCAACCCAAGAAACGGAGTCTTCGGCCGAACCGGCCGAGTCCGCCCGCGAACACCCCCTCGCCGTCGACGGCGAAACCACCACAACAACGGAAACAGACGCCGCCGTGGCGCCTGCCCCCTCGGAGCCTCATCCATGAACGCGCCCACGACGCGCAGCCTGCTCAGCCTCAAACGCCCCACCGACACGCCCGACGGCGCGCCGGTTTTCGAAGACCGCCTGCACAAGGTACTCGCCAACGCCGGCCTCGGCTCGCGGCGCATGCTCGAGCAGCGCATCCAGAGCGGCGAAATCCGCGTCAACACCAAGGTCGCCGAAATCGGTTCGAGCGTCCGCGCCGGCGACCGCGTCGAGATCGACCACAAGATCTTCGTCGTCGTCAACGACTCGGCCGAACGCGCCCAGGTGCTGATCTACAACAAGCCCGAAGGCGTCGTCGCCACGCGCGAGGATCCCGAAGGCCGGCCCACGATCTTCGAACAGTTGCCGCAGCTCAAGGGCGCGCGCTGGATCTCGGTCGGGCGCCTCGACATCAATACCACCGGCCTGCTCCTGCTCACCACCGACGGCGCACTCGCCCACGCGTTGATGCATCCGTCGACCGAAATCGAGCGCGAATACGTCTGCCGCGTGCACGGCGAAGTGCCCGACGAAATATTGGAAAGGCTCAAGGCCGGGGTCGAACTCGAAGACGGCCCGGCGTGTTTCGACGAGCTCGCCGTGATCAGCCGCGGCGACAGCCATTCCTGGTTCCGCGTCATGCTGCGCGAAGGCCGCAACCGCGAGGTGCGCCGCATGTGGGAATCGCAGGGCCTGATGGTCAGCCGCCTCAAGCGCATCCGCTACGGCAACGTCGAACTGCCGCGCGGCCTGCTGCGCGGGCAAAGCGAGGTGCTCGATGCGGAAACGGTCAAGGCGCTGCGCACCCTCGTCAACGCCGGCGATCCGGAACCCAGCCTGACGCTCCAGCCGGTGATCAACCAGCGCCGGGCAAAGCCCACCAACGAATACAAGCCGACGCCGCATTCGCAGCAGGCCTGGAGCGGAGCCCACGCCGACGAGGCGCGCGAGCTGCGCGCGTTCGACCGCATCCGCGACGACGGCCCGTTCCGCCCCGGCGCCAAGCGCAACAAGGGCAACAACAAGGGCAAGAAGAAGCACGGCGGCGGCCAGAGCATGGGCCAGCCCGGCGCACGGCAGAATGCTGCGCGCCGCGGCAAGAACCGCGGTGCCGGCCAGACCCAGATCGGCGTCTATCAGCCCCCCGCGCGCACCTGGTTCGCCGGCGACGAGCGCCCGCAGCGCGGCGCGAACGCGCAGAAGGGCCGCGGCGCGCGCGACGGCGGCATGCACCAGAACCGCCACCCGTTCGCACAGAACGAGAACGCAGCCCAGCCGAACAAGCAGCGTTTCAAGCCGCGCCGCGACAATCGCTCGCGCGGCGGCAACCAGGCCGATTTCGGCGCGCAAGGCCAGCGCCCGTTCCGCCAGGACGAGGCGCTGCCGCGTGACGACATCGGCAACCGTCTGCACCCGGAAGGACGCCGCGGCGGCGGCGGACGCTCGCGCCGCTAGTCGCCCGCATACGAAAAAAGCGGCCTTCCGGCCGCTTTTTTTTCATCCTGCGATCGCATCGACCGCATGAAGCTGAGAGGCCGTCCCTGGCCCATGTTTTTGTCGAACTAATCCAGCTTCAGGGCTTTCTTGTCGCCTTCGCGGCGGCGCTGTTCCTTGCCGCGGTATTCCGCCTGGCAGCCGTCGCGCTTGACCATCACGCAGTCGAGGTAGTCGGTGATCTCGACCAGGGCGGCGCGGATCGCCTTGCCGGCGGGCGTGTTCTCCTCGTGCGCGAGCGAACCGCCGAAACCGCCGCGGAACACGCCGACGGAGAGACCGCCGCCCTTGCTGCGTCCTTCGACCGTGCGCGAATAGGCGATGTCGCCGGTCGTCGTGTCGACCACGCGCACATCGACGGCGAGGTAGGCTTCGGTCGACTTGCCGCCGAGGCCGATGCCCTTGAAGCTCAGGCCGCCGCCGGTGCTGGACGTGTTTTCCTCGTAGGAGGTGACCGTGCCCATGACGAGATACTGCGCACCGGTGACCTTGCCGATCTTCGCGCCGGTACCGGGCGCAATGCGGCCGGAGGCGGCGAGATTCTGCTCTTCGAGCACGTTCTGCAGCTTGTTGCGTTCGACGACGCGGAAATCACCGCTCGAGGACAGCTCGTTGGAAAGCATCCCGGACAGTTCCCAGCCGACCCCTCCGCGCCACCAGCCGGCGGCGGACTCGTTCTTGAACTCCGCCACGCCGACCGTCGGCCGGCCGTCGCCCGCGGCGAACGCGCTGCCGGCTCCGACGAGGCCGGCCAGCATCAAGGAAACCGCCAATACGCTCTTCTTCATCACACTCTCCCTGCAACGATAGATTCGATGGTGGGGGATTCTAGTCGCGCGCCATTGCGCATACCAGCGCACAATTCACGCGCCGGCTGCCAAACGCTTCACACTCCGTCGGGGGCGATCAGGCTTCGCCCCGGCTGCTGCGGTAGCGCCGGATCAGGGCGTTGGTCGACGAGTCGTGGGCGAGGCCGGAATCGTCCGCGGCGGCGATCTCTTTGGCGATGTTCTGGGCGAGCTGCTTGCCGAGTTCGACGCCCCATTGATCGAACGAATCGATGTTCCATATCGCCCCCTGGACGAAGGTGACGTGCTCGTACAGGGCGATCAACGCGCCGAGGCTGTGCGGGGTGAGCTTCGGCGCAAGCAAGGTATTGCTCGGCCGGTTGCCGTCGAAGCAGCGATGCGGAACCAGCCACTCGGGCGTGCCTTCCGCACGCACCTGATCGGCGGTCTTGCCGAAAGCGAGCGCCTCGCTCTGCGCGAACAGGTTCGCCATCAGCAGATCGTGCTGGTCGCGCAGCGGCCCGAGCGGCTCGCAGAAACCGATGAAATCGCACGGAATCAGCCGCGTGCCCTGGTGCACCAACTGATAGAACGAATGCTGGCCGTTGGTGCCCGGTTCGCCCCACCACACCGCCGAGGTATCGTGATCGATGCGCGCGCCGTCGAGCGTCACCGACTTGCCGTTGCTTTCCATCGTCAGCTGCTGCAGGTAGGCCGGGAAGCGCTTGAGGTAATTCGCGTACGGCAGCACCGCCTGCGTCGCCGCGCCGAGGAAATTCGTGTTCCAGATGCCGATCAGCGCCATCAGCACGGGCATGTTGCGCGCGAACGGCGCCGTGCGGAAATGCTCGTCCATCGCGTGGAAGCCGTCGAGCATTTCGCGGAAGCGGTCCGGGCCGATCGCGAGCATCGTCGACAGGCCGATCGCCGCGTCCATCGAATAGCGTCCGCCGACCCAGTCCCAGAAGCCGAACATGTTCGCCGTGTCGATGCCGAACTTGGCCACCTCGGCCGCGTTCGTCGATACGGCGACGAAATGCTTGCTCACCGCCGCCTCGTCCTCGAGCTTTTCCAGCAGCCAGGCCCGCGCCGCGCGCGCGTTCGCCATCGTCTCCTGCGTGGTGAACGTTTTCGAAGCGACGATGAACAGCGTCTCTTCGGGTTTGACATCGCGCGTCGCTTCAAAGAAATCGGCGCCGTCGACGTTGGAAACGAAGCGGCAGTCGAGGCCGCGCTGGGTGTAGGCGCGCAATGCCTCGTAGGCCATCACCGGACCGAGGTCGGAACCGCCGATGCCGATGTTGACGACATGGCGGATGCGCTTGCCGGTGTGCCCCTTCCATTCGCCGTCGCGCACGCGTGCGGCGAACGCGGCCATGCGCTCGAGCACCTCGTACACTCCGGGCACGACGTCGCCGCCGTCGACTTCGATATGCTGGTCCCTGGCCGCACGCAAGGCGATATGCAGGACCGCACGGTTCTCGGTCGAGTTGATCTTGTCGCCGCGCCACATCGCGTCGCGGCGCGCGGCGACGCCGCAGTCTTCGGCAAGCTGCAGCAGCAGCTTCAAGGTCTCCGCGTCGACGCGCTGCTTGGAATAGTCGAGGTACCAGCCCGCCGCTTCGAGCGTGTACTCCTCGCCGCGTTTCGGGTCGGCGGCGAACAGCTTGCGCAGATGCGCATCGCGTGCGCGCCAGTGCGCGGCCAGCGCACGCCAGATGGGTCGTTCGATCAATTTCGACATGACGGATTCCGCGTTGTTCGAAGGAAACCGTCATTCCGGTGCGGCCGCGACCGCGCGGACGGCAGGCCGAAGCGAACCTTCGCGCAGCGAACGGCACGCAGGGCAAACCGCCCAGGCGATCCGCAATCCATCTCGGCCCTCATTGCCACGCAGACAAAGCAAAAATGGATTCCGGCCCCTGCCGGAATGACAAGCTGCGGCTATTGTGGCTTGTCCGCGGCTTCGATGAAAGGCACCAGAGTGCCGCGCGAGTGGCCCTGCTCGGCGAGATATTCGAGCCAACGATTGAGGAAGCTCGCCATGCGCATGCGATGGGCGAACAAGGTCTTCGTCGCCGGGAAAGATCCGAGCGCATGCCACATGTGCTTGCCCGCGTGATAGTGCGAGACCTCGGCGACGTGCGCGTCGCTGTACATGCGCAGCCAGGCCGCGGCCGGCGCCTCGCCGCCGCCGTCGCGCATGCGATAGGTCAGCTTCAGTTCGAGCGTGTACGCATGCCGTTCGAGTACATCGAGCTGCACGTCAAGCCCGTCGTCGACCGAGGACACGTAGCTGCCCACCGCCAGCGTCTGCGGCGCGAACACGCGCGCGAGCCGGTGATAGTTTTCTGCATACAGGCCCATCAGGAAGGCGAACCTGCTCGGCAGAACGGCGGACGGCTTTTCGAGTACGGCGGACATGCGCGCATCATATGCGCCGCTACCCTGCCCCGCCAGACTTGCGGGGACCGGCCGCCAGCGGGTATCTTGAAAACCCGTCGGCCGCGTTCCTCCGTTTGGCTTGCGGCGAGGACCGATCGACAACCTCTTGCGATTTCCCCGTTCTTCGCCCCAGGTTCGCATGATCAAGGCACTGACTTTCGCCCTGTCGTGCGCGGCGGCCTGCGGCGGCTACGCACAGAATCCCCTTCCGGAAAACGACGTGGCCGCCATCGAAAACAGCCTGGTTCCGCGCATCCTCGTCGTCGAAGGCGAGAAGGCACAGACCTTCAACCTGACCGAACGGATGCAGCGCTTCAACGTGCCCGGCCTTGGCGTCGCGGTTTTCGGGGGCAACAAGATCATTGGGGCGAAAGGCTATGGATAGGCCGACGCGGACAAACGCATTCCCGTCGACGTGCATACCCGATTCCAGTCCGCCTCGATCAGCAAGTCGGTCACCGCGTTCGCCGTGCTCAAGCTCGCGCAGACGCGGCACCTGGACCTGGATCGCAACGTCAACGACTACCTGACCAGTTGGAAGGTGCCGGAGAACGCGTTCACACAGGCCGAGAAAGTGACGATACGCCGCCTGCTCAGCCATACCGCCGGGCTCAACGTCGGCGGATTTCCCGGCTACGAGAAGACCGCGAAGATCCCGGACGCCGCCGGCGTGCTCAACGGCGAAGGCAACAGTCCGAAGCTCGAAGTCGTCGGCGTACCCGGAACGAAGTATTCCTATTCCGGCGGCGGCTACGTCGTACTGCAGAAACTCGTCGAAGACCTGAGCGGCAAACCCTTCGCCCGCTACATGCAGGAAGAAGTGCTGACGCCGCTGAAGATGGACGCAAGTTCGTTCGATCCCTACCCGACGAAGAACAGGAGCCTCGCCTACCGCTTCGACGGCAAGGTCTATCCCGGCGGCTGGCACGTCTACCCCGAGCTGGCTCCGGCCGGATTGTGGACGACGCCGTCCGACCTGGCCAAGTTTTGTTTCGCGGTGCGCGACGCCTGGAAAGGCGTCCCCGGCGCCTTCCTCTCGCAGGACCTGGCCAAGCAAATGCTCGCGCCGAGCATGAAGCCGGACGGCGGCGACGGCTACGCTCTCGGCCTGGAACTGCGCGGCAAGGGCGACAATGCTTCGTTCGGCCACGGCGGCAGCAATGCCGGATTCAAGAGCGAAATGTTCTACTTCTTCAACCGCGACCTCGGCATCGTGCTGATGACGAATTCCGACAGCGGCCGCATCGTGCGCAACGAGCTGGCGCGCGCGCTGTCGAACTATTACCGCCTCGACCTGTTCCCGCCGAAAACGGTGAAAAAGCAGGCGTTGAGCGCCGAAGCACTCGCCGCGTACGCCGGCGAATACAAATTCGAGAAAGAGAAGGACTACTACCTCACCGCCGCCGTCGAACCGACCGGCGACCTCGTCCTCAAGGACCTCGTCGACGGCAAGACGAATACCTTCGTCGCGATCGGCGCCGACAAATTCGTCGACCGCTACAGCGGCGAGGAAGCGGCCTTCCTCCGCGACAAGCCCGGCGGCGCGATCACCGCGATGGTGTACGACGGCGACGAGACGTTTGCCCGGGTCGCGAAATAGCCCCGTATCCGCGGCGTACGGCCGCGCTTAGAACCTGTCCACGATCTACTGCGGGACGTCAAAATCGTCTACCAACGTATCGGCGCTGCCTTGTTCG
>CBJLOV010000066.1:0-20723 GCA_966424745.1 uncultured bacterium | reverse complement strand
CGCAGGATGGCGTCGAGCGCATACAACGTGCGGCGCAGCTCCTGCAGCGACGAGGCCGGCACGTCCGGCTGCGCGATCGCGCCCGCCAGGCGGTCGACGGTGCGGCTCAGCCGGTAGATTTCGCGGTGCGCGCCGCTCATCGGCGCGACAGCCCCCACCACGCGCTTACCGCCAGCAGCAGGCCAAGCAGAACACTCGCGGAATCGCCGAGCATCGGCGCCTGCACCGGCGCAGCCGCCGCTGTCGCGGGCAGATTGGTCAGATTGAACAGTTCCTGCGCGGCGATTCCGTTCGCGCTCACCGCCACCCGGTAGCTTCCGGCGATCGCGTTCGCCGTCGCCGTCACCTCGGCAAAGCCGCCCGCGTCGCTGACTACCATTGTCGAATTGGTGCCTGCGGCAGGAGCGGAAGCCGCAAACGCAGTCCCGCGCGAATCGCTCGGCGCGCTTCCACCGAACAGCACTGCGCCCGCCCCTGCCGACGGCGCAGCGAAGGTCACCCCCACGCCGCTCAGCGGCGCTCCCTGGCTGTCGACGACGCGGACCCGCAACGGCTGTGCGAACGGCATGCCGACCGTGGCCTGCTGCGCATCGCCTCCGGACAAAGCCAGGCGCGACGGTGTGTTCTGGATGAAACTTGCGGCCACCGTGCAATTCCCCGCGATGGCGCTCGTCGTATAAACGGCTCCGTTCAAAGTGCCGCCGCAGGTGCCGGCCACGCTCGCCGAGTAGCCCGCGCTCGCGGCAACGGTGAACGTTGCGCTCCGGCCGACGACGACCGTCTGCACCGTAGCGGGCGAAATCGTTCCGTTCGCGCCCGCGCTCGGCGTCACCGTCGCCGTCGGCGCAGGCAGATTGGTCAGGTCGATCGGCAGCGGGATTTCCAGGCTCGTCACCAAGGCGTCTATCTGATAACTGCCCGCCTCGCCGTTCGCCACCGCGGTCACCGCGGCCAAACCGTCGCCGTCAGTGACGACCCTGTACGCCGACAGCGATGCCGACGGGCCCGTCGTCGGCGCATTGAAGATCACCTCGACGCCGGCCAGCGGCAACGCTTGCCGATCGACGATGCGGATTCGGATCGGCTGGGCGAACTCGGTGTCCACTACGGTCTGCTGTGCGTCGCCGCCGGCCGCGCTGATGCCGCCCGGCCGCCTCGGGAAGAAGCTGGCGAGCACCGTGCAATCCGCAACCACGGCATTCGTCGTGTAGGTCGAGCCATTCAATGCGCCGCCGCAAGTGCCGCCGACCGTGGCCGCATAGCCCGGATTCGGCGCAAGCGTGAACGTCGCGGTCTGGCCGTAGGCGATCGTCTGCGGCGCACCCGGAGAAATCGTGCCGTTGGCTGTCGCATTGGGCGTGACGGTGAACGTCTGCCGGCTGAAGCTGGCGACCACCGTGCAGTCGGCGGTTACGGCGTTCGTCGTGTACGTCGTGCCGTTCAGCGCACCGCCGCAACTGCCGCCGACCGTGGCCGCATAGCCCGGATTCGGCGTGACGGCGAACGTTGCGCTCTGGCCGACGACGATCGTCTGCGCCGTGGACGGAGAAATCGAACCGTTGGCGCCCGCGCTCGGCATGACCGTCGCCGTCGGCGGCGCGAGATTGATCAGACGGATCGGGCGCGGAATCTCCAGACTCGGGACCAGCGCATCGACCTGATAGCTGCCGACCGTGCCGTTGGCGATGGCCGTCACCGCCGCGCGGCCGTTCGCGTCGGTGACGACCGTGATGGCCGACAACGAAGCCGACGCGCCCGCGGCCGGCGCGCTGAAGATCACCTCGATACCGGCAAGCGGCGCGCCGTCGGCATCGGCAACGCGCACTTCGAGTGGATTCGCGAATGCCGTGGCGACCACGGTCTGCTGCGCGTCGCCGCTCGTTACGGTCATCTGCGCCGGCATGTTCTGGGTAAAGCTCGCGACGACAGTGCAGTCCGCAACGATCGGATGCGTCGTATACCCCGTGCCGATCAGCGTGCCGCCGCAAGTGCCGCCGACCTTGGCCGAGTAACCGGGATTCGGCGTCACCGTGAACGTCTGCACGCTGCCGCCGACCACGGTCTGCGCCGTGGCCGGCGAGATCACGCCGTTCGCCCCTGCGCTCGGGGTGACCGTGTAGCTGGGCGGCACGCCGAAATTCACGACCACCGTGCAGTCGGAACCGATCGGATTCGTCACGTAGACGGAACCGGCGAGCGTGCCGCCGCAGCTGCCGCCGACACCGAGCACGCTGTTGCCGGCGACGCCGGGGTCCGGGGCCAACGTGAAGGAAACGCTCTGGCCGGGAAGCACCAAAGCCGGACTGGCACCGCCCGAATTCGCGCTGATCGTGCCGGCGCCGCTGCCGACACCGAAGGCGACGTCGTAGGCGGTGTCGTAGCGCAGCTCCCACACTTCATTGCTGTCCGCATTGCCGAAGTCGCCGGTCAACACCAGGCGATTGCGCGCACGATCGTAGGTCATCGCATGTTGCTGGCGCGCGCCCGGAGTCGCACCCGTTGCCGTCACCGGGGTCCAGTTGCTGCCGTCCCACTCCCAATGCCATTCGCCGGGACCGATGCCGGCGCCGCCATAGAGCACGATTTTTTGCCGCTGCGTGTCGTAAGCCAGCGTGTGATCGCGGCGCGGTGCCGGAGCGAGGCCGTTGGCCGAAGTCTTCTTGCTCCAGCTCGTGCCGTCGTATTCCCAGGTGTCGTTGTAGATCGACGAATAGTCGTACGAAGCGCCGCCGAACATGACGACGACGCGACGCGCCTCGTCGTAAGCCATCGCCGCGCGCCAGCGCCCCGGGGCATACCCCGCTCCCGGGGCGGTCGCCACCTGCGTCCAATTGCCGCCCGCGTACGTCCAAGTGTCGGCGCATTCCAGCAAGGGCGAGAACGAGCAGTAGAGACCGCCGGTCATCACGACCTGCCGGCCGGCGGCGTCATAGGTCATCGCATGGCCGTTGCGGAACATCGGCAGCGTCGGCGCGTTGATTCCAGTCCAGTCGCCGCTGCCGCTCCATTCCCAGGTGTCGTTCTTGCGCGAGCCGCCGCCCGCGCTCCCGCCGAACAGCACGATGCGATCGCTCGCCGCGCCGTAAACAACCGGTGCGATGCGGGCGCCGACGTTGACCAAGGGATACGTCGTCCATGCGCTGCCGTCCCAGGTCCGCAGACTGCCGCTGCCGGAATCGAACAGCACCGCGCGGTTGCGCATGCTGTCGAACGTCATCGAGGATTCGGGGGTGTAAGCGGGCGGCGACGCCGGAGTGACGTTCTGCCAGACCGGCACGCTGGTGGCGGCGCCGGTGTCGTGTGCGAAAACCGAGAAGGCGACAGCACAAAGAACGCCGTGAACGAAAGACGCCCGCCGTGAGCGCGCGAAGAAAAACCGCAAATTCATGACAAAGTCTCCCCGTACCGCGACGGCAGCCGCCGCAGCTGATCGAACACGTTTGGTTTTACGCGGCCCTCGGCGGCCGCTGCGCCGCGGCCGCGCAGCCGGCGCTCTTCTGCGCTCCCGGCATGCGGCGACGCGCCGCAGCCGAACGAAAGCGCACCTGTCCGCGGTAGCGACTAGTACGCGTGCGCAGACCGGACGCGGAGCGGCCGCTTCACCGTCGCAGGCGACCGCGTCGCATTGCTCCGTTGCGGTGCGCGCCAGTATATTCGGCAGCGAAATCGCTCGGTTGCTCGACCGTCTCAGGTCCTTGACCGGGCGTCTCAGGGGTAGTCGGTTCACGGCGTTGCCTACGAGCCCAGGTTTCGTAGGCGTGGCCATGTGTGCGCAGACCGCTCCGCTCGACAGGCGCGCGCGAATCGACACAGGGGCAGAGAGGGTGGAACAGCAGCAAGCGGACCCGCACGGCGATCTGCCGTTCGTGCAATTCTCGACGGCGGGTTTGTCCGCCGCAGACGCCTTCGCGGTCTGGCGCGACTCCGTATCCGTGATATTCGATTCGACCCTCGAAGCCGGCGACGCGAAATCCTTTCACGCCGAAATGGGCGTCTTCCATCTCGGCGACCTGCTGTTCGGGCGCACCTCGCTGGGCATGCAGCGCTTCGCGCGCACGCCGCGCATGATCCGCCGCGACGGCCTCGATCATTTCCTCGTCCAGATCTACAGCAAGGGCGGCTATCGCGGCGACGCCGACGGCGAACCGATCGATCTGCACGCCGGCGAAATCAGCGTGCTCGATCTCGCCAAGCCGCTCAGCTCCAAGGCCGATGCCGCGGACACCCTGTCGCTGATGATTCCGCGCAACATGCTCGATCCGCTGCTGATCACCGACGCGCTGCACGGAAGCGTGCTGCGCGGCACGCCGGCGACGCTGTTTTCCGCCTACGCATACACGCTGCAGCGCCGCCTCCCGTCCCTACGGCGCGACGAAACCCCGCTCGTCGTCAACGCCACGGTCGAACTGCTCGCCGCTCTGCTGCGCCCGCAGACGACGCGGAGCGACGACGTGATGACGACGGTGCGGCAGGAACTTGCGCTCGCGCGCGCCAAGCGCTACATCGAAAACCATCTGCCCCGGCCGCAGCTGACGCCGGAAGAAATCCGCACCGCCGCCGCGGTGTCTCGCGCGAGTCTGTATCGCATGTTCGAACCCTACGGTGGCGTCGGTCGCTACATACTCGCGCGCCGTCTCGCGCGCTGTTGCCAGGCGCTCGAAAATCCGCGCGACCGCCGCCTGATCGCGGAAATCGCCTACGCGCACGGTTTCGTCAGCGAAGCTCATTTCAGCCGTGCCTTCTGCCGCGAATACGGCGTCGCGCCGGGCGAAGCGCGCCGGGGCGAGCGCACGCCCCCGACTGCGGCGGCGAGAACGGCGCAGACATCGGCAACCGAAGCCGACTTTGGCGACTGGGTGCGCCGCTTTCAGCGCAACGATGCCGCCTGACGCCGGCGGCCCGCAGTGGTAGCATTCGCCCTCGACATTCGGCGCGGCTGAAACTGCCGCGCCCGCGAATTCGGCTCCGACGGCGATCTCCGCCGCCGGGCGCGGATCTTTCCCGAAGCGAAAACTCGATGCCGCTTGGCGCGGAATCGGAACTCCTCTGCATGCCACACATCACCCACCACAACCTCACGCTCCAGCCGGACGACGGCGAGCGCCTGGCCAATCTCGCCGGCCCGTTCGACCAACATCTGCGCCAGATCGAGCTGCGCACCGGCGTGGAGATCGCCAACCGCGGCAACGTGTTCCGCATCAGCGGACAAGCCGCAAAGGTCAAGCTCGCCGAGAGCGTGCTGCGCGATCTGTTCGAAACGACCGCGACGGAATCGCTCGACGGCGCCCAGGTGGCGCTGCGCCTGTCGGAATCGGGCATCGAATCGCTCGACGACAAGGGCTTCGAAGCCCAGGAAGTCTCGATCAAGGTCAAACGCGGCACGGTGCGCGGCCGCGGCACGAACCAGGCGCGCTACCTGCACGCGATCGCGCGCCACGACATCAATTTCGGCGTCGGACCGGCCGGCACCGGCAAGACCTATCTCGCCGTGGCGATGGCGGTCGACGCACTCAACGATTCGCGCGTGCAGCGCCTCGTCCTCGTGCGTCCCGCGGTCGAAGCCGGCGAGAAGCTCGGGTTCCTGCCCGGCGATCTCACCCAGAAGGTCGATCCGTACCTGCGCCCGCTCTATGACGCGCTGTTCGAAATGCTCGGCGTCGACCGCGTGACCAAGCTGATCGAACGCAACGTCATCGAGATCGCGCCGCTCGCCTACATGCGCGGCCGCACCTTGAACGACTCGTTCGTCATCCTCGACGAGGCGCAGAACACGACGGTCGAGCAGATGAAGATGTTCCTCACCCGCATCGGCTTCGGCTCGGTCGCGGTGGTCACTGGCGATCTGACCCAGATCGATCTGCCCAAGCACGTGAAGAGCGGTCTGCGCGACGCCATCGAGGTACTCGGCAAGGTCGAGGGCCTCAGCATGACCTTCTTCGAGGCCAAGGACGTCGTGCGCCATCCCCTGGTTCAGCGCATCGTGCGTGCGTACGAGGCGGCGACCGGGAGCGCGAAACCGGAGAGCGGGACATGAGCGCCGCGCGCGTGCTGCTGATTCCGGGCCTGTGGAATTCGGGCCCGGAAAACTGGCAATCGTATTGGGAGCGCGAATACGGTTTCGAACGCGTGCTGCAACGAGACTGGGATACGCCCGATCGCGAGGAATGGGTGGAGACGTTGCAGAAGGCCATCGCCGCGGCGACGCAGCCGCTCGTGCTCGTCGGCCATTCGCTCGGCTGTTCGCTGATCGTGCAATGGGCGGCGAAATACACCGGCCTCGTGCGCGGCGCCCTGCTCGTCGCACCGAGCGACACGGAAGGCCCGAACTACCCCGACTGCACGACCGGCTTCATCCCGATGCCGCGCAACCGCCTGCCGTTCCCGAACATCGTCGCGGCGAGCAGCGACGATATCTACGTCACGCTCGACCGCGCACGCGCGTTCGCCAGCGACTGGGGCGCCCAGCTCGAAGTCGTCGGTGCGCTCGGTCATATCAATGCCGACTCGAAACTCGGCAACTGGCCGCAGGGATACGCCCTCCTGCAAAGGCTGCTCGGCTGATGCGCACCGCTGCAGCGAAGAAGGCGACCCGCGCGGCACGTGCCGCGGCTCCCCTTGTCGCACTGAGCTACGCCGCATCGCGGCGCGGCCTGCCGTCGGCGACGACGTTTCGCGCCTGGGTCGCCGCCGCGCTGGCGGGCGCGGGTCGGCGTACCCCGTCCGAACTCGCGATCCGCATCGTCGACGCCGGTGAGGGCCGCGAATTCAACCGCAGCTACCGCGGCCGCGACTACGCGACCAACGTCCTGTCGTTTCCCGCCGAGCTGCCGCGAGGCGTCGAATTGCCTCTGCTCGGCGATCTGGTGATCTGCGCCCCGATCGTGTCGCGCGAGGCCGCCGAGCAAGGCAAGGCCGTGCGCGACCACTACGCCCATTTGACGATCCACGGCGTGCTGCATCTTCTCGGCTACGACCATGAAAACGCGAGGGACGCGCGAAAAATGGAGGCACTCGAGTGCCGCATACTCGCGGGACTCGGCATTGCCGACCCGTACAACTGATTGAATATCAAGGTTTTATAAAACCGTCACCGAGTTTCCGGTATACTGCAAAGCCGCCCATACGGGCTTTGCACGCAGAGAAATGAACGAGGATCCTCCGAATTCGGCCCCGCCGCGAACGTGGTTGGACCGGATCAGCCAGTTGGTCTCCGGCGAGCCGCGCAACATCGACGAACTTCTCGAAGAACTGCGCCACGCCCAGGCCAACGGCCTGCTCTCCAACGATACGCTGTCGATGGTCGAAGGCGCCATCGAAGTGGCCGACCAGCAGGTCGGCGATGTGATGGTGCCGCGCGCGCAAATGGTCGTACTGCCGGTGGATGCGTCGTTCGACGAAATCCTGCATCGCGTGGTCGAATCGGGCCATTCCCGCTTTCCAGTGCACGGCGAAGACACGGACGAGATCGTCGGCATCCTGCTCGCCAAGGATCTGCTCAAGAGTTTCGCCGCCGGCGAAAGGCCGCAGGAGATCCGCCCGCTGCTGCGTCCGGTCGCGATGATTCCGGAATCGAAGCGCCTCGACATCCTGCTCAAGGAGTTCCGCCAGTCGCGCAACCACATGGCGATCGTGATGGACGAGTACGGCGGCGTCGCCGGCCTGATCACGATCGAGGACGTGCTCGAGGAAATCGTCGGCGAAATCGACGACGAGCACGACGAGGAAGATCCCGCGCGCAAGAAACTGATCCAGGCCCAATCCGACGGCCGCTTCATCGTCAACGCGCTGACTCCGATCGCCGATTTCAACGAGCGCCTCGGCAGCCGCTTCTCCGACGACGAATTCGACACGATCGGCGGCATGGTCACGAGCGAGTTCGGCCACCTGCCGGAGACGGGCGAGGAAGTCGCACTCGGCGGCTTCCATTTCCACGTCACCCGCGCCGACGATCGCCGCGTGCTGCAATTCGCCGTGCGGCCGATCGGTGCCTAAGCTCGCAACGACGTCGAAGACAGGGGCCGATTCCCGCGATTTCCGGCAGCCGTAAGGCCGGTCGGGCGAGAGTCCGCCGGTTTGTTCGTCCCACCAGTTCCCACTCAGCCAAGGCCCAGGATGTCCGTCTGCGCGAAAATCCGGAACGTACTGCCACGCACTCTCGCCATGCTGCTCCTGTGCTGGTCGTTGATCTCGCAGGGGTACGCGCAGACGACGGACGCCGCTCCCGCGCCCCCCGGCGCTACTCTCAAAGTCTCGCTGATCACCTTCGGGCCCGGTGAAGAACTCTGGGAGCGCTTCGGCCACAACGCGATCGAAATCGTCGACAGCGCGAGCGGCGACACCCGCCTCTACAACTACGGCATGTTCGACTTCGCGCAGGAGAATTTCTTCGTCAATTTCGCGCGCGGCCGCATGATGTACCGCATCGCGGTCGGCGATCCCGCCGAGGAATATCCGATCTACGTCGCCGAAGGCCGCTGGATCGTGCGCCAGGAATTGAATTTCGCTCCTGCACAGCGTGCGAAGCTCGCCGATTTCCTGGAATGGAACGCGCGCCCGGAAAACGCGCAGTACCACTACGACTATTTCCGCGCGAACTGCTCCACGCGCGTGCGCGACGCGATCGACGATGCGCTCGGCGGCGCCGTCAAGGCGCAGCTCATCTCGCCGTCGCGCGGCTTCACCTATCGGATGGACGCCGACCGGCTGATGCGTCCCGATCTAGGACTCATGCTTGCGATCGACGCCGGCCTCGGCTCCTACGCCGATCAGCGCCTCTCGTATTGGGACGAGAGTTTCGTGCCGATGGAGTTCATGCGCCACGCGCGCGAGATCACGCTGCGCGATGCCTCCGGCGCCTCCATTCCTTTGGTGGCAAACGAAACCCTGCTCAACAAGGGCCACCTCTCCGAACCGCAGGAATTTCCGCCGCGCTGGACCTGGGCCGCCCTGGCACTCGGCATCGTCGTCGCGCTGATCCTGATCGCCCTTGCGCGCATACGCGCGTATGCGGCGGCACGGATCGCATTCGCCGCGAGCACAAGCCTGACCGCCCTCGTCTGCGGCATCGGCGGCTCGGTCTTGATCGGTCTTTGGGCATTCACCGACCACGTCTCCGCCTGGCGCAACGAAAACCTGCTGCTGTTCAATCCATTGTGCCTGCTCCTGCTGCCGGCCTGGTTCGGCGGGCTGCGCAAACGCCGGCAGCCTTCGCGCTTCGCCGTGCGTGTCGCCATGATCGTCGCGTTCTGCGCCGCGTTGGCCTGGTTCGTGAAAATTCTGCCGGGCTTCGTACAGGACAACTGGTTCTGGATCGCACTGTTGCTGCCGATCCACATCGCGTCGGCATTTTGTCTGACGACGATTCGCGCGCGAAAACTTCTCAGTTAATTGCGATCTCCGTTCGAGTGCAGATGCGATTGCGGACGCCATTGCGCTTCCGGCATCATGCCGACGTCGAAACCACGGCGGTAAAATCATGGACATGTCGGTCCAACCCAGCCCGGTTCCCACCCCATCGTCGCCTGCCGAGACGCCGATGCTGGTCAACTGCATCGCCTACGGCAAGGACGGGCGCAAACTGCGCGATGTCGCGCTCGACGACATCAGCGAGGTGCTGCAGTATCCGGATCAATTCATCTGGGTCGGCCTGCATGAGCCCGATGAAACGTTGCTCGGCAAGCTGCAGGAGGAATTCGGCCTGCACGACCTCGCGATCGAGGATGCGCATTGCGCGCACCAGCGGCCGAAGATCGAGATCTACGGCGAGGTGTTGTTCGTCGTCCTGCACACCGCGCAGGTGGTGAACGGCAAGATCGAGTTCGGCGAAACGCACATCTTCCTCGGCAAGAACTTCCTCATGACCGTGCGCCACGGTGCGTCGCTGTCCTACGCCGCACCGCGCAAGGCCTGCGAGCAGACGCCCGAGCTGATGGCACTCGGGCCGAGCTACGCGCTGTACTCGGTGCTCGACTTCATCGTCGACAACTTCCTGCCGATCGTCTCTTCGTTCAAAGAAGAATTGCACGAACTCGAAAAGGAAATCTTCGAGGATACGTTCAAGCGCGAGGTGATCGAGCGTCTGTATCTGCTCAAGCGCGAACTGGTCACGCTGCGCCTGGCCGTCTCGCCGATGCAGGACATCCTCAACCAGCTTTCGCGCTTCCACGGCCGCCAGATCGACGACGAGGTGCGGCCCTATCTGCGCGACGTGTACGACCACGCCGCGCGCATCGCCGACACCACGAACACGATGGGCGAGCTGCTCACCGCGGCGATGAACGTCAACCTGGCCATGGTCTCCGTGGCGCAGAACGACGTGGTCAAGCGCCTGGCCGGCTGGGCGGGGCTGCTCGCCGCGCCGACCTTGATCGCGAGCTGGTACGGCATGAATTTCCACAACATGCCGGAACTCGACACGAAGGACGGCTACTACATTCTGATCGCCGTCACCCTGGCGATCTGCACGGGGCTCTATCTCGTCCTGCGCCGCGCGAAGTGGTTGTAGGCGGCGATGGCGGAAGCGCCCGCCGCATCACGGAGAGGGTGAAAACCAGCCGACCACGTCGGCCACGACGTCGGTCGTTCCCGCCGAGTTGTAGATCGCCACTTTGCCTGCGCCGACCTTGGCGATGACCAGGTTCGCCACGGTCTGCCCAGGCACGAAATTGAGATTCGACGCGAGCGGGCGGGCACTGCCTGAAGGCCAGACGGTGACGAAGCCGGGCTGGGTCGGATTGACTACGGTCACGTTCAACACGACGGCGTCGACTCCGCTGGCGGGAATGCCGGCACGGCCGGTGACGGCAAGGTCGATCTCGCCGCCCGCGCCGAGCGCACCGCCGCCGGCGTACAGTCCGTCGATCGTCGGAGTGCCCGCGCGCGTATCGAGCAATCGCGCCGGCGTCACTGAAGTCAGTTCCGATGTCGCGGCAAACCAACCGACCACGTCGGCGACCAGATCGGTCGAGTTCAACGCGTTGTACAAGGCGACGCTGCCGGCGCTGCCCACTTTCACGATCGCGAGATTGGCGACGGTTCCGCCCGGAACCAGGTTGAGGTTGGAAGCGAACGGCCGTGCGGCCCCCGCCGGCCATGCGCTCACGTAGCCATAGCCGGTCGAATTGGTCGCGGTCAGGTTGAGCACCACGGCATCCGCGCCCGTGGCCGGAACTCCACCGCGCCCCGCCACCACCAGATCCAGTTCGCTGCCCGCATCGAGCGCACCGGTGCCGTTGAACGTTCCGTCGATCGTCGCCTGGGCCGGACGCGTATCGAGCAGCCGCGCCGGCGCCAGCGGAGTCAGCCCCGACGTCGACGAGAACCAGCCGCCGACGTCGGCGACGAAATCGGTGCTGCCCGCCGAGTTGAACAAGGAAATCTCTCCACCGGCGCCGACCTTGGCAATGACCAGATTCGGCACGGTCTGGCCGGGAACGAAGTTGAGATTGGAAGCCAGAGGGCGTGCGCTGCCTGTCGGCCAGATCGTCGCGTAGCCGGGCTGGGTCGGGTTCGTCGCGGTCAGGTTGAGCACGACTGCCGCCGCACCGCCCGCCGGCACGCCGCCGCGGCCGCTCACGGCAAGGTCAAGTTGACCGCCGGCGGCCAGCGCGCCGCCGCCCTCGTACAAACCGTCGACGGTCGCCTGGCCTGCGCGCGTGTCGAGGATGCGCGCCGGAACCAGCGAAGCGAATGTCGGCGACGCCGATGACGCTTGCGCCGTCGCGCAGCTCGGCGATGCGCTCGCCGCAGCGGTTTGCGTCAAGCCCGCCGAGCCGATGCCGGCATAGACGGATTTGCCCATGACCCAGCAAGTGCGATACGTGATCACGCCGCCCGCGGGATAGGGCTCGATCGGCACCGAGGTCGCGTCGTTCAAATATACCGTGTGCAGGCCGGAGCCGTAGAACGGTGCCGAACCCCAGGCGAATTTCTTCCCGTAGATCGGCGTCGCGGCGAGCCAGCCGCCGTCGGCCGCGCCGCCGCTGTATTGGGCCGACTGGAATGGCCATTCCCATTGCTCGATGCCGTTCGCGGCCGGATAAAAGCCGCTGCCGTCGCTGCCTCGGTGCGAGGAATAACCGCTGTACACCAGGCCGGTATCGCCGCTCGACTTCATTTCGAACAAGCCGATCTCGTAGAGCACTCCCGTAGTCGAGTGTCTGGCGAGCATGCCTTGGAACGGCCGCACGCTGCCTATCGGTACACTCCATGTCCATGCCGAACCTTGCGTCAGATAGTTCGACGGCGTCACCTTCGAGGCGAAGCGATATGCGGAATCGCCCCACTGCACGTTGTTGATGGTGGCGTTCGCATCGCTGTCGGCGAACTCGATCACGCCGTAGGGACCGCGCATGTCGAATGCGAGCTGGCCCGGCGCGGCTGCGGAAATGTCGACGCTGACGTCGATGCGCGGAAAATCCGTGCCCTTCTGGAACGTCCATACGATCGTCACCGGCAGCAGATAGCGCACATGCTGCGTCGGCGCTTTCGGCGTGCTCCGATCCGCGGTGGGATCGGCGATCGGCGTGATCGTCCCCCACTTCGGATAGGCGAGCTTGAAAGTATGCGATGCCACGGTCGACGCCGTGGTGATGATCGATGTGCTCGCGGTCACCGCGAAGCCCGATCCGAGCGGCGAATCGTCCTCGCCGTGCAGTGCCGCGATCGTGCCGGAGGAACCGTCGTCGAAGCTGCGGTAGAGCTCGTGCGCGACGAAGTAGCCGAAGCCGCCGTCGCCGCCGCTCGCCATGTTCGCCGTCACGGTGCGCCAGACTCCGCTTTCCTGCACACGATACGTCATCTGCACGGCATACCCGCCGTTGCCCGGATTGCCGTTGCCTTGCTGCTTCAGCGCCACGCTGCGCGGCTGTCCTTGCGAGTCCATCCAGGTGTACTGATCGACGGCGAAGCCTAGCACCGTCGCGCTCGTGCGTTGGATGCCGTTGCCGGTTGCCGCGGCAGTCGCAGCAGCGGACGTCCCGCCGGAAGCGGCCCTTGCCGATGCCGGCGATGGCGGTATGCAAAAACACGACGAGGCGGCGACGAGAAGCAAGGCGATGACGCCGATGCGCGATCTGCGCCCACGCGCGCTTTCTGCGCGCTGCAAAAAAAACCGCATATGCGTTGCCCCTTTGCGAATGACGATGCAGGCCGACGTTCCGGCACGCCAAGTCTGCCACTTCCGAGTCGGACGCTTTCGGCGATTGCGTCAAGGCGCAATAAAGATTTGCGTCGCGTTGACGATAGTACCTACTCGAATTGCAAGTGCAAAACGATTAGACGAAAGAGACTTGATTCACATTTCAAAAGATTCGCGGCGAATATTTCGAGGGATTCGTCACATTTCGTGTCGGAACCGGTCGCGACGCGGTGGAACTCGCCCTATCCTGCGGCCCTTCTTGCGCCCGAGTTATAAATGGTCATACAAATCAGAGCCCTATGGGCTGCGTTTTCCCTGATTGCAGCATCGAATGCAGCGGCGCAAGTACGCCTCCTTCATCCCGCCGACAACAACGCCGCCGCAGCGGCTCAGGCGACCTCTCCATCTCAGAGTCCACTCGGCCCGGCACATCGGGTCGTCGCGCTCGATGCCGCAATGTATACAATGCACGCCGGCGACGAGGCCGCCGTCGAAGCGCCCAACGGCGTCACCTATGTCCTGACGTACAGCCGCACCGAAACGGGATTCGGCGGCGGCAGCGTGTGGGTCGGGCATGTGCGCGGTTACGGCACGGACTATCCGGCACTGATCTCCACCTACGCCGGCCAAGTCAACGGCAGCATCGCCACACCGGACGGCAAATTGCGTCTGCAGGGAACCGAAGCGAAGTCCGTTCTCACCGACGTGCAGGCAGCGAACGAACACCTGTTCGTGCCCACGATGGACGATGCCGTTCCTGCCCCGCGCCGTGCCGGTTCGATCGCCCCGGGGGGCAGCGCCAGCGCGCCGACCGCAGTCAGCCCCGCCGCATCCGGCTCGACGGCGCAGATCGACATGCTGATCCTGTTCACCACGCAACTGCAGACCCAGCTCGGCGGCTATTCGGCAACGATCGCGCGACTCAACCTGCTCGTTGCCACCGCCAACAACGTCTATGTAAACAGCGGCATCCACGTCTACCTGAATCTGGTCTACGCGCAGGCAGTGAACTACAGCTACGACACGGCCGACGACACCATCGCCCTGAGCAGCATGCAGAGCGATACCACGGTAGCGGCGCTGCGCGATCAGTACGGCGCCGATGTGGTGGCCTTGCTGCGGCCGTTCCAGACGACCGTTTGCGGGCTGTCCTATCAGACCCAGGATTTCACCTACCCCGACTACGCGTTCTCGGTCGTCGAGGACGGCACGAGCGGGAATTTCTATTGCGACGTCACCACATTGACTCACGAAGTGGGCCATTTGATGGGCGCCGCGCACGATGCCGCGACATCGATTTCGAACAACGCCAGTCCCGACGGCACGCCGAGCTACAACCGCGGATACTGCAACGGCAATGCCGGGACGGTCATGTCCTATTCCAGTACCAGCGGCTGCGGTTCGCTCGTGCCGTATTTTTCCAATCCGGCGCTCAACTCCTGCAACTCGCGCAGTTGCGGAGTCCCCATCGGCTCCGCCTACACGGTGTCGGGCACCACGATCAGCGGCGCGGACAGCACGACGGCAATCAATGCGAACGCGCCCGCCCTGGCTGCATGGAGAACGCCTCCTTCCAAATTCACCTCGCTGGTGCCGTCGCGTGTGCTCGACACGCGCGCAGGTTCGCCGACCGGCGACGGCTTGTTTTCCGGCACCGGCGCCCTGTCCGCGGGCGGCCAGATCGACGTCGGCATCGCCGGGCGCGGTGGCGTTCCGGCCATCGGCGCGGGCGCGGTCGTACTCAACGTCACCGCGACGAATCCAAGCTCGTCCGGCTATGTCACGGCCTGGCCGACCGGCATGTCCCTGCCATATGCATCGAATATCAATTTTACCCCCGGCCAGACCATCCCCAATCTGGTCGTCGCGAAGTTGGGCAGCAGCGGCAAAGTGTCTCTGTACAACGCGATAGGCACCACCGACCTCATCGCCGACGTAGCGGGCTGGTTTCCGTCGACCTCCTCGTTTTCGCCCTTGGTGCCCTCGCGCATACTCGATACTCGAACCAGTCAGTCGATTCCCGGAGGGACGGAACTCGACTTCGCCGTCGCCGGCCGCGGCGGTGTCCCATCCAGCGGGGTCGGCGCGGTCGTGCTCAACCTGACGGTCACCGGCCCCACGGCGCCCGGGTATCTGACCGCATGGCCGGCGGGAACCGCGTTGCCGAACGCGTCCAATCTCAACTTCGTTCCAGGCCAGACGGTAGCCAACTTGGCGATCGTCAAAGTCGGCGCCAACGGCAACGTGGCGCTTTTCAATTCCAGCGGAAACACGAACGTGGTCGCCGACGTGGCCGGGTGGTTTCCGACGGCATCCGAGCTCACTTCGATGGTGCCCGCGCGCTTGCTGGATACCCGGCCCGGGATGGCCACGATCGACGGACAGTATGCCGGCACAGGCGCTGTCGGCCCGACTGGCGAACTCGACTTCACCGTGACGGGGCGTGCCGGAATCCCCGCTTCCGGCGTCGGCGCCGTGGTGCTGAACGTCGCCGCCGTAAGCCCCAGCGCGTCGGGATACCTCACCGTCTGGCCCGCGGGCAGCACGCTTCCGTTCGCCTCCAATCTGAATTTCACGCCGGGAGCCGTCGTGCAGAATCTCGTCGTCGCCAAGGTCGGTTCGAACGGCGAGATCGCCATATTCAACTCCGCAGGTTCGACCCATGTCATCGCCGACGTGGTGGGTTGGTTTTCCGCCAATCCCTGACTTTGCCTCGCCCATCAATTGACCCAAAGATCAGCTTGACGACGCAAGTTCGACGCAAGACACTCGCCGGTTGAACACAAACAGCGGGAGCAAGCCATGAGCGGCATCGTCGGCAAGCTGGTTTGGGCGGCCATCGCGGTTGCGGGCGCGATATGCCTGGGCGTGGTCGCCCTGAGTCGCGGCGAATCGGTCAACGCCATCTGGCTCGTCGCCGCGGCGCTTGCGGTGTTCGCGATCGCCTACCGCTTCTATTCGAAATTCATCGCCGACAAAGTGCTCGGCCTCGATCCCACCCGCGCGACGCCCGCCCGCCTGCGCAACGACGGTCTCGATTACGTGCCGACCGACAAGTGGATCGTCTACGGCCACCACTTCGCCGCGATCGCGGGCGCGGGGCCGCTCGTCGGCCCCGTCCTCGCCGCACAAATGGGTTATCTGCCGGGCACGCTGTGGATTCTCGCCGGTGTGGTGTTCGCCGGCGCCGTGCAGGACTTCATGATCCTCGGCCTCTCCGTGCGTCGCGACGCGCGTTCGCTCGGCCACATGCTGCGCGCCGAGATGGGCAACGTCGCCGGCGTGGTGTGCATGATCGGCGTGCTCGTGCTGATGATGATCGTGCTCGCCGTGCTCGCGCTCGTCGTGGTCAAGGCGCTCGCGATCAGCCCCTGGGGCACGTTCACCGTGGCCTGCACGATTCCGATCGCCATCCTGATGGGTATCTATCTGCGCTTCCTGCGTCCGGGGCGCGTGCTCGAAGTGTCGATCATCGGCCTCGTGCTGCTGCTCGTGTCGATCTGGCTCGGCGGCATCGTCGCGGCCGATCCGGTCTGGTCGAAATATTTCACCTTCAGCGCAGCCCAGCTCGCCTGGCTCGTGATCGGCTACGGCTTCTTCGCCTCGGTCCTGCCGGTATGGCTGCTGCTTGCGCCGCGCGATTATCTGTCGACCTTTCTCAAGATCGGCACCATCGTCCTGCTCGCCGTCGCGATCCTGTTCGCCGCTCCGTATCTGCAAATGCCCGCCGTAACGAAGTTCATCGACGGCACGGGCCCGGTGTTCCAGGGCAACCTGTTCCCCTTCCTTTTCATCACGATCGCCTGCGGCGCGGTGTCGGGCTGGCATTCGATCATTTCCTCGGGCACGACGCCGAAGCTGCTGTCGAACGAATCCGAGGCGCGCATGGTCGGCTACGGCGGCATGCTCACCGAGGCCGCGGTCGCGGTGATGGCGATCATCGCGGCAAGCGCGCTGCATCCGGGCGTGTACTTCGCGATGAACTCGCCGGGCGCGCTGATTGGCGCCGACGTGCAGAGCGCGGCGACGGCGATCAGCCAGTGGGGTTTCGTCGTCACGCCCGAGCAGCTGACGCAGACCGCGAAGGACATCGGCGAGTCGGCGATTCTCTCGCGCGCCGGCGGCGCGCCGACGCTCGCGGTCGGCATGGCCCAGCTCCTGCACGGCATCATGCCGGGCGAAGGCATGATGGCGTTCTGGTACCACTACGCGATCCTGTTCGAGGCCCTGTTCATCCTGACCACGGTCGACGCCGGCACGCGCGTCGGCCGCTTCATGATCCAGGAACTCGTCGGTCTGGCCGTACCTGCGCTGCAGAAGACCGAATCGTGGACGGCAAACATCGTCACCACGGTATTCTGCGTCGCCATATGGGGTTATTTCCTCTATTCGGGTGCGGTCGATCCGCTCGGCGGCATCAATACGCTGTGGCCCCTGTTCGGCATTGCCAACCAGATGCTCGCGGCGATCGCGCTGACCCTGTGCCTCGTCGTCGTCGTGAAGAAGAAGCTCGCGCGCTATGCGTGGGTGCCGGGCTTCCCGGCGGCCTGGCTCGTGATCTGCACCTTGAGCGCCGGCTGGGTGAAGCTGTTCGACGCCAAGATCGGCTTTCCCGCCGCCGCGGCGAAGTACGCGGACGGCATCGCGCAGAACAAGCTGATCGCTCCGGCGAAGACGATGGAGGAAATGCAGCGCATCGTCACCAACAACACGATCGACGCCGTGCTGACCGGCCTGTTCATGGCCCTCGTCGTCGCCACGGTCGTCTTCGGCTTGCGCGCCATCCTCAAGGCGAACGCGGCCACGCGGCCGACCGTGAACGAGGAACCCTACGTCGCCCTCGCCTCGCTGTCGCGCTGACCGAGGCGTAGAATCGCACCATGCAGACCGCGATCGCCGCCAATGCCCTGCAGCACTTCTGGCGCCGCGCCGTACAGGTGGCGCGGCTGGCGATCGGCGTGCCCGACTACGACACCTACGTGCTGCATCTGCGCCGGCACCACCCGGACCGGCCGATCCCGAGCTATGAAGAGTTCTTCCGCCAGCGCCAGGATGCGCGCTACAAGAACGGCGGCACGCGCGGATGCTGCTGAGCATCTCGCCCTTGCCGTAAGAGCGCGGTCCATCGCGCCTGCCCCCGGGTCCGGCGCACCCGCTTCTGCCCCCCGCGCGAGTTGCAATTCGGCGCTCCAGCCCGCATTGTTCCGCACCGAACTCCGCAATTCCCCGTTTCCATGAAGTGGTTTCTGCTCGCCCTGTTCGTCGTTCCCGCGATCTACGTGCATTTGCGCGGACGCGTGCGCTACAACCCGTTCCGCCAGCTCGGCGACCATTCGACGATCTTCGCACCGCTGAACTTGTTCATGTATGCGTTTTCGCGCGTGCAGGCGAATCCGTACCTGCCCGTCTCCGCGCTGCCCGAGATGGACAAGCTGCGCGCGCACTGGCGCGAAATCCGCGACGAGGCGCTGGCCCTGCGCGCCGCCCATGAAATCAAGGCGTCGGACCAGTACAACGACGTCGGCTTCAATTCGTTTTTTCGCTTCGGCTGGAAGCGGTTCTATCTGAAGTGGTACGACGAAGCGCATCCGTCCGCGACCAAACTGTGCCCGCTGACCACGCAACTGTTGAAGGACATTCCTTCGGTGAAGGCGGCGATGTTCGCCGAGCTGCCATCCGGCGCGCGGCTGATGAAGCATCGCGATCCCTACGCCGGTTCGCTGCGCTACCACCTCGGACTGGTCACGCCGAACGACGACGGCTGCTGGATCGACGTCGACGGCCGACGCTACAGTTGGCGCGACGGCGAGGACGTGGTTTTCGACGAAACCTACATCCACCACGCGAAGAACGAGACGCAGACCGACCGCATCATCCTCTTCTGCGACGTCGAGCGCCCGATGAAATACGGCTGGGCGCAGAAGGTCAACGACTGGTTCGGCCGTCACCTGGTGCGCGCCGCAAGCTCGCCGAACGAAGCCGGCGACAACACCGGCGGCCTCAACCGGGTATTCAAGTATTTCTACGCCGTGCGCCTCAAGGGCAAGTCGCTCAAGGAGCGCAACAAGCGCCTCTACTACGCGATCAAGTGGTCGATCGGCGTCGCCGTTCTCGCCCTGATCGTATGGCTGTGAATTCCACCGGATCCGCAAACAGATGACTTCCTCCGCTCTCCGCGTCGATGTCTGGTCGGACTTCGTCTGTCCGTTCTGTTTCATCGGCGCGCTGCGCCTCGACCAGTTGGCCGGGCAGCGCCCGCTCGACCTCAACTGGCACGCTTTCCAGCTGCGGCCCGCCGGCGCGCCGCCGATGGATGCGGCCAAGCGCAAGATGATCGCGGAACACACCCCCAGACTCGCCGCGCAGATGCGTGAGGAGTTCGGCCTCGATATCGCCCGCGGCCCGCTCGACATCGACACGCGCGCGGCGCACCGCCTGTTCGCCGCGGCGCAGGCGGCGGGGAAGGGAAGCAAAGTCCACGACGCGCTGTTCCGCGCGTATTGGCTGCAAGGTCAGGACATTTCCGATCCGGCCGTACTGGCCGCCGTCGCCGCGGAACAGGGATTCGAAGGCGGCTCCGCCATCTCCGGCAGCGATGCCGCGAGCGAACGCGCCGTCGCCGCCGACGTCGCCCAGGCCGCCCAATACGGCTTCCAGGGTGTACCGGCCATCGTTTTCGGCCAGAAATACTACATCAGCGGTGCACAACCGCTGTCCGTGTTTGCGCAGGCGGCGGAAAAAGCGGCCGCGGAAAGCGGCACCTGAGATTCGGGATTCCGATTTCCCCGGGATGCACGCCCGCGCCGCCGAACTGATCGACACCTTGCAGTTGCAGCCGCATCCGGAAGGCGGCCGCTATCGCCGTGTATACACTTCCACTTCGCCACTTTTACACAATGGCGCAACGCGTCCGGCGATCACGGCGATCCACTACCTGCTTTGCGCAGGCGAGATCAGCCGCTGGCACCGCATCGACGCCGACGAGATCTGGCAGCATCACGAAGGCGATGCGCTCGAACTGATCCTGTTCGACGCCACTGCGGGCCTCGTCACCCGCCACCGTCTCGGCCGCAGCGACGCCGCGACGGACACGCGGCCGCTCATAGGCGTTCCGGCCGGCGTGTGGCAGGCCGCGCAGCCGCTCGGCGGCTACGCCCTGGTCGGCTGCAGCGTCGCCCCGGGGTTCGATTTCTCCGGCTTCACCTTGCTCGATCCCGCCTCGCCCGCCGCGCTGCGCCTCGCGGACATCGACCCCGACGCCGCTCTACTCATCTGATCGCCGGGTTCGTCTGCGCGCGGTCGGCGAACCCAACGGTTACCCCGTCTGCAAACTTGAGCGCTTCTCGATCCGAACTTGAACAGATCCTTCGAAAAATATCTTTATAATCAAATTCAATGAATTACGAGATAAGCCAATCTTCGTTCGTCGCCCCTCGGCGCTGGCGGGAATGACGAACCGGCATTTCTTGGCCGAACTCCTCGCGGGCGAGAATCGCGTATCGGTTCCAACGTGTTCTGGTTCGCTCCCATTCGAGCGTGCGGAAGCGCTGCTTCCAAGGCTCTCTTTTTGGGAGGTCACGCCGGT
>CBJLOV010000065.1:0-20755 GCA_966424745.1 uncultured bacterium | reverse complement strand
CCGACTTCGGCTTCACTCCGAGACCCGCGCCGCAATGACGACAGTACCGGTCCCCGGCATCGGCCGACTTCCCGCAGGACCGGCACGCCGGCTTCGCAACCGCCTTGGGCAACAGCAGCGATATGCCCCAACCGATCGGCCCGAGCGCGAGGCCGAGCAAGGTGTCGCGCACGACGGCGTTCTTGTACTTGCCGATCACGGCGCCGACCAGCGCGCAGACGACGGTGAAACCGATCAGCCAGTACCACAAGGTCGGATCAAAGATCACCGCGAAGCAGGCATCGAGGGCCTGCATTTGCTCGTCGGGATCGCCCGACCGCAGTACCTGCATCAGGGTGGCGACATCGCAGGTCAACGGCGTCGCCATTGCGGCTTCAGGCCCCGGCGCGCGCGATCGCGTCGTCGATGCGCTTGAGCGCGCGATCGCGGCCGACGAGATAGACCGTGTGGTCGATCGACGGCGAAACCTGGGTGCCGGTCATCGCCACGCGCAGCGGCTGGGCGACCTTGCCCATGCCCTCGCCGATCGCGGCCGCAGCGTCCTGAATGGCCTTGTGCACGTTCTCGACGTTCCAGTCGGCGAGTTGCGCGAGCTGCGCGTGCACCGCCTGCAGCGCCGCCGCCGCAGTCGCCGCCTTCAGGTGCTTGGCCACGGCTGCGTCATCCCAGGACACGATCGGGCCGTACCAGATGCTTGCCTTCTCGGCCATCTCGCGCAGGGTCTGCGCGCGTTCGCGCAGTGCGACGATCACGTCCGCCGGCGCCGGTCCGTTGGCGGGGTCGAGGCCCTGCATGCGCAGATGCCATTCGAATTCCGGCGCGAGTTCGAGCGGATCGTCGCTTTTCAGGTACTGCTGGTTGAGCCACTTGAGCTTGTCGAGATCGAAGCGCGCGGCGGCCTTGTTCACGTCGGCGACGTCGAACAGGTCGATCATCTGCTGGCGCGAGAAGATCTCCTGATCGCCGTGCGACCAGCCCAGGCGCACGAGATAGTTGAGCAGCGCGTGCGGCAGGAAGCCGTCGTCGCGATACTGCATCACGCTCACCGCGCCGTGGCGCTTGCTCAGCTTCTGCCCGTCCGCGCCGAGGATCATCGGCAGGTGCGCGAACGCCGGCACCGGCGCGCTGAGGGCATGATAGATGTTGATCTGGCGCGGCGTATTGTTGACGTGGTCGTCGCCGCGGATCACATCGGTGATGCCCATGTCGATGTCGTCGACGACGACGGCGAAGTTGTAGGTCGGAAAGCCGTCCGAACGGAAGATGACGAGATCGTCGAGCTCCTCGTTGCTCCACTCGACGCGGCCCTTGACTTTGTCGTCGAACACGACGCTGCCGCCCTGCGGATTCTTGAAGCGGATCACGCGGTTCGGATCGTCGCGCAACGGCTCGTCGCGATCACGGTAATAGCCGTTGTAGCGCGGCTTCAGGTTCTTCGCCATCGCCTCGTTGCGCATCGCCTCGAGTTCTTCCTTGGTCTCGTAGGCGTAGTAGGCCTTGCCGGCCTTGACCAGTTCCTCGGCGACGTGGCGATAGCGATCCATGCGCAGGGTCTGGTAGTACGGGCCCTCGTCGGCGCTGAGATCGAGCCAGCGCATGCCGTCGAGAATCGCCTGCACGGCCGCGTCGGTGGAACGCTCGCGGTCGGTGTCTTCGATGCGCAGGATGAATTCGCCGCCGCGGTGCCGCGCCTCGAGCCAGCAGTACAGCGCGGTGCGCGCGCCGCCGATGTGCAGATAGCCGGTGGGACTGGGAGCGAAGCGGGTACGGACGGTCATTGCGCGAACGGGGCCGAAAAATGGGCGGAAAGATTAGCAGATACGGCGCTAGCTTTGCCTTTCCGGCGCCGCCGGAGCGGGAACGAGCACGGCGTCGATGCCGCCGAGATCGATGCGGATCGTATGCAACAGATAAATCAGCGTATGCGCATGCCGCGATTCGACGCGATCGGCGGCGTCGCGCGCGGACTGGCCGAGCATTTTGAGCTTCGCGTCGACGTCGTCGCCGCCCGCGGCCGCCGAATCGTTCGCCAGCGCCGCGCCGGTCCGTTCGATCGCCGCGATCAGGCTTCGTACGGCCTCATCCACCGTCACGCGCAACTCCGCGACGACGGAGGCCAGCGGCCGGCGCGCGACGGCGCGGGCGAAGAAACCGACATCGGCGCTCAGCGCCGAAACGATCTTCAGAAGCCGCTCGAGCTCCTTGTCCTGCATTTTTTTCCACCCCGAGGTGTGTGCGAGGATCGTCAGCTCGCGCAACTCGTGCTTGATCTCCTCGCGCAGCCGCTCGATGCGCTTGCCGTTCTCCGCTTCGCCAGCGAGAAGGACGCGCAGCCACTGTGCGAGCAAGCGCATCGCGGCGGCCGCGTGCGCCCTGGGCTTGGCCTTGCTGCGAGAGGGGAACACCGCCGCCGCGACGATCATCGACGCGATCGCGCCGAGGGCGATTTCGCCCGTGCGCAGCAGCGCCGTTTCGAACGGCCCCATGCCGGCCGCGGGGCCCGCCGACAGCACGATCAGCGCGGCGATCGGTGCACCGCGATAGTTCGACTTCAGCGCAACGAGGAAACACAGCGGCGCCAAGGCGACGAACAGGATCACGCCGCTGTCCACATGCCAGGCATGGCGCAGCCATGCCGCCGCGATCGCGATGCCCGCACCGGCGACGGTCGCTATCAGGCGCTCGACGCCGGCGCGCGCCGTTCCACCCGCGTGCCCCCGCGCCGTGATGAGAGCGGTGAGCACGGCCCAATGCGTCTCGTGCAGCGACAGCAGACGCGCGAGCAGGTAAGCGAGCATCGCACCGGCGAGCAGGCGGACCGCATCCGGCCAGGTCTCCCCGAGCCGCGCGCGCCAGTTGCGCGTGAACTCCTCCGATGCCGCGGCAACCGTCTCCGTGCCCGGTTCCCTGGTGGCTCCGTTCAAATGCATCTCCCGATGAGGTTTACATGATTGTGCCATGTGCTCGGCGCTAAACTTAGGCTTTCGCCCTCGCCCGACAACGATCCCATGAACCGAACCGGTCCACTCCTCTTCGTCTCAGCGCTTGCGCTTGCCGCCTGTGCCTCGCAGTCGCATCGCGGTGAACGAGCGGCTTCCCTCGCGACCGGCGCGCAGGCGCAGCTCACCCTGCTCGAAACGACCGACGTGCATACGAACGTGATGAGCTACGACTACTACAAGCTCGCCGAGGACAAGTCGATCGGCCTCGAACGCACGGCCACGCTGATCCACGCCGCGCGCAAGGAATTCGACAACACGATGCTGTTCGACGCCGGCGACACGATCCAGGGCACCGTGCTCGCCGACTACGAAGCGCAGGTCAAACCGGTCGCGTGCGGACAGGAGCTCGCGGTGTACAAGGCGATGGACACGCTCGGCTACGACGCCGCCACGATCGGCAATCACGAGTTCAACTACGGCCTGCCGTTTCTGAGCCAGGTGACCGGCACGGCGTTCGACGTGGCCGGCGTGCCGGTCGAACACTGCAAGGGTCCGAGTTTCCCGCTCGTGCTGTCGAACGTGTTCAGCGCGAAGGACGGCAAGCCGCTGTACGCGCCGTGGACGGTGATGACGCGTACGCTCAAGGTGCGCAACGCCGACGGCAGGACCGTCGAAGCACCGATCAAGATCGGCGTGGTCGGCTTCACCCCGACCTGGATCCTCGACTGGGACAAGCGCAATCTCCACGGCAAGGTGACCGTGATGGGCGTGGTCGAAGCCGCGCAAAAGTACGTGCCCGAGGTGAAGGCCGCCGGTGCCGACATCGTCATCGCCCTCGTCCACGGCGGCATCGATGCCTCGCCCTACTCCGAACACACCGAAAACGCCGCCTGGCACCTCGCCGGCGTGGCCGGCATCGATGCGATGCTGCTCGGCCATTCGCATGACATCTTCCCGAATCCGGCCGACCCGAAATCGCGTTACGCCAAAGTGCCCGAAGTCGACAATGCACGCGGTTACGTGCGCGGCGTGCCGGCGGTGATGGGCAACTACTTCGGCAAGAGTCTCGGCATCGTCGAGCTGGCGCTCGTCCGGCGCGACGGGCGCTGGCAGGTCGATCGACCCGCGAGCAAGTCCGAGGTGCGTTCGGTCAAGGGCGCCGACAACAGCTTCGCCGCCAGCGACCCGCATATCGTCGATCTGGTCAAGGACGAGCATGCCGGCGCGATCGAATACGTGAAGACGCCGATCGGCCGCAGCGACTACCGCATCAGCACCTATTTCGTCGCCGCCGGCGATACCTCGGCGCTGACTCTCGTCGCCGCGGCCGAGCGCGACTACGCGCAGAAGTACGTCAAGGAAAACCTGCCGCAATACGCCTCGACGCCGATTCTCGGCGCCGCCTCGCCGTTCAAGGCGGGCTTCGGCGGACCGAACGATTACACCGACGTGGCCCAGGGCCGGCTCGCGATCAACAACGCCGCCGATCTGTACCTCTATCCGAACACGCTGACCGCGGTGAAGGTCGACGGCGCCGGCGTGAAGGCCTGGCTGGAAACCTCGGCGCGCTGGTTCAATCGCATCGACCCGGCCAAGCGTGAAGCGCAGGAGCTGATCAACGCGAAGGTTCCGAGCTTCAATTTCGACGTGCTGCAGGGCGATCTGACCTGGACGATCGACGTCACCCGCGAGGCCGGCGACCGCATCGTCGATCTGCGCTGGCACGGCAAGCCCGTGCGCGACGACCAGGACTTCATCGTCGTCACCAACAACTACCGCGCCAGCGGCGGCGGGCGCTTTCCCGGCCTCGACGGCGGCAACACCGTGTTCGCCGCCCCCGACACGAACCGCGACGCCCTCATCGGCTTCGTCCGCGAGCAGCACGACATCACGCGCAAGAAGTTCTCCGGCCAGCGCAGCTGGCGCTTCGCCAAGGTGAAGACGACGGGACCGATCGTATTCACTTCCGCCGCCGGCAAGCTCGACGTCGCGCACGCGGCGGGGCTCGGCAACGTCGCCCTCGTCAAGGACAACGGCGACGGCACCGCGGTGTATTCGATCGACCTTTCGCGTTGAGGCATAGGCTTGCCGCCTGCCAAGGGAAACCAACTCAAAGGTCGCAAGAGATGCCGACGCAGCGCCTGTTCGGATCACCGGTCCGGAGCTGGAGAACGCGGAGCATTCCTTCGCGCCCCCGCAGCGCGTAGGGCGGGAGAAGCCGCGCAGCGGCGCATCCCGCCGTTCCTGTATACGACCGAGAAGGCGGGATACGCTTCGCTTCTCCCGCCCTACAGGGCTTGATCTCGCTTTGTCTTTTGACTCCGGCGCGGCGCCTTTGGGTTACTTCTCTTCGCTATTGAAGAAAAGTGACCCGCTCGGCCGACAGCGCGTAGGGCGGGAGAAGCCGCACAGCGGCGCATCCCGCCGTTCCCGTATACGAAACAAGAAGGCGGGATACGCTTCGCTTCTCCCGCCCTACAGGGCTTGATCTTGCTTTGTCTTTTGATTCCGGCGCGGCGCCTTTGGGTTACTTCTCTTCGCTATTGAAGAAAAGTGACCCGCTCGGCCGACAGCGCGTAGGGCGGGAGAAGCCGCACAGCGGCGCATCCCGCCGTTCCCGTATACGAAACAAGAAGGCGGGATACGCTTCGCTTCTCCCGCCCTACAGGGCTTGATCTTGCTTTGTCTTTTGATTCCGGGGGCGGCGTCTGGTCACTTTTCTTCGCTGTTGAAGAAAAATGACCCGCTCGTACAAAGGACGAGCGGAAGTTCTTGCCCTGCAGACGAACGGCAAACGGCCTACGGGACGGCCATCCATGGCCTGCTCCGAACGAGATCATCCGCACCGGAGACAACCTCGCCCGGATCACTTCACATGCACCGTGATCTTTTTCGACACGATCGGCGGATTGAACTGCACGTGCGAGGTGTCGGCGAAATCGAGCTGCAGAGTATGGTCGCCCGGCGGCAGCTTGATGGTGTCCTCGGTCTGGCCCTTGCCGTAATGCTTGTGGTTCGCGTCGGCCGGAATCGGCAGATTGCCGGGCGGCAGTTCGGCCGCGTCGATCAGCAGGTGGTGATGGCCCGTGTTCGGGGTCGGGTCGCCGGCGGGCTTGATGGCGATGCCTTTGACGCCGAACTTGACCGTGAACTCCTGGCCCACCGTCTCGCCGTTCTTCGGCGAGACGATGAATACCGATGCGCCCGCCGGCGCCTTCTTCTGCTCCACGCCGGCCGGCTTGGCCGCGTCCTGGGCGAAAACGGAACCCGCACTCAACAAGGCTGCCGCGGCAAACAGAGTGAACGCACGCATCGCAACTCTCCTCTTCGTTGACGTGAAACAATGATAGCCGCGGCGGCGTTAAGCCGCCGCGAAGCGGTCGCCGGTTTCGGCGACCGGAGCGCACTGGAAATATCCGTCCTCCGCACCCACGTCCACGGCCAATGCAAGCGACAACGCCCATACCCCGCGCCACACTGATCGGCGCATTCCGCCGGCTGATGCCGACCGTATGGCACTATCGCGGCCGCGTGCTGGCCGCGCTCGCCTTCCTCGTCACCGGCAAGCTCGCCAACATCGCCGTGCCGGTCGTGCTCAAGCACCTGGTCGACGGGCTCGACGTGAAACCGTCGCCGCTGGTGATTCCGCTGCTGCTGTTGATGGCCTACGGCGCGCTGCGCCTGTCGACCTCGTTCTTCCAGGAGCTGCGCACGATCGTGTTCGCGCGCGTGCTCGCGCGGACTTCGCGCGAGATCACGCTGCGCGTGTTCGCCCATCTGCACAATCTGAGCCTGCGCTTCCACCTCGACCGGCGCACCGGCGGCGTCGCCCGCGACGTCGAACGCGGCATGACTTCGGTCTCCGACCTGCTCGACTGGACGATCTACACGATCCTGCCGACCCTGTTCGAGATCGGCGTGATCTGCACGATCCTCATGCTCAACTACGATTCGAGCTTCACCCTGATCACGCTCGCCACGCTTGCCGTCTACATCGTCTTCACCTTCTCGATGACCGAGTGGCGCCTGCGCTTCTACCGCGCCGCGAACGAGGCCGACACCGAGGCGAATGCGCGCAACGTCGACGCCCTGCTCAACTACGAGACGGTGAAGTACTTCGGCAACGAGAAGCACGAGCTCGACCGCTTCGACGCCAGCCTGAGAAATCTCGAAAACGCGACGGTGAAGAGCCAGAAGTCGCTCGCCGCGCTCAACGTCGGCCAGACCGCGATCGTCGCGGTCGGCCTGACCCTGCTGTTGTGGCGCGCTTCGGCCGGCGTCGTCGCCGGCACGATGAAGATCGGCGACCTGGTCATGGTCAATGCCTTCCTGATCCAGCTGTCGATACCGCTCAACTATCTCGGCATGGTCTACCGCGAGGTCAAGCAGGCGCTGACCAACATCGAGCGCATGTTCGGCCTGCTCGCCGAGCCGCAGGAAATCCGCGACGCCCCGAACGCGAAGCCGCTGGCCCTGCGCGGCGGCGAGGTGCGCTTCGACGACGTCGTCTTCGGCTACGACAAGCAGCGCCGCATTCTCCACGACGTCGATTTCTCGATTCCCGCCGGCAAGACCGTCGCCGTCGTCGGCACGACCGGCGCGGGCAAGTCGACCCTGTCGCGCCTGCTCTACCGTTTCTACGACGTCGACGGCGGCGCGATCCGCATCGACGGCCAGGACCTGCGCGAGGTGACGCAGGAGTCGCTGCGCAACGCGATCGGCATCGTTCCGCAGGACACCGTGCTGTTCAACGACTCGATCTACTACAACATCGCCTACGGGCGGCCGGAGGCGACGCACGAGGAAGTGATCGCCGCCGCGCGCGCCGCGCACATCCACGACTTCATCGCGAGCCTGCCGCAGGGCTACGACACCGGCGTCGGCGAGCGCGGCCTCAAGCTGTCCGGCGGCGAGAAGCAGCGCGTGGCGATCGCGCGCACCCTGCTCAAGAACCCGACCATCCTCGTTTTCGACGAGGCGACCAGCGCGCTCGACACGCGCACCGAGAAAGTGATCCAGGCCGAACTCGCCGAGATCGCGCGCGAGCGCACGACGCTCGTGATCGCCCACCGACTGTCCACGATCGTGGACGCCGACGAGATCCTCGTCCTCGATCACGGCCGCATCGTCGAACGCGGCACCCACGTGCAACTGCTCGCGCAGGGCGGCCGCTACGCCGCGCTCTGGGCGATGCAGCAGCAGTCGCGCGAATCCCCGCCGGCGTCGCCGCCTCAGGCGCCGGTGGCGGAGGTGGCCACGCTGTAGCGCGCGGCCGCCCGATCGACGATCGGCGGAGTCCAGTGCGGCGTTGCGCAAGCAACGCGAAGAAATTGCGGATGGATTTCGGCGCGGGACAGGCGCGAGGAGCAGCCATGCTGGCGCCGCAGGCAACCCCGTATCGCGGCGCAAGACGCCGGAATTGTCGGACGGTGCTTACGGGACGCCGCACTAGGTCGCGCGCACGACCAGGCGGCTTGGCAGAGTCTCCGAGGCGACTTTCTCGCCGCGGAACAGCGCCAGCGCCTTGCGCGCCAGCAAGACTCCGCCCTCGTGCCAGTTCTGATGCACGGACGACAGCGGCGGGATGAAGGCCGCGCCGAGCGGCGTATCGTCGTAACCGATCACGCTGACGTCCTCGGGCACGCGCAGGCCGGCCTCGACCAGCGCGCGGATCGCGCCCATGGCGAGCAGGTCGTTGATCGCAAACAGGGCATCGAAACGCATCTTCTTGCGCAGCAGGGCGTGCACGGCGTCGAATCCGGATTCGGCGGTGAACGCCTTGTGATCGACGACGAGCGACGTGATGCCGTGCGTCTTCAGGTATTTGACGAAGCCGGCATGGCGCTCGGCCATCTCGGCATGATCGGTGTCGCCGAGGAAGACGGGGTGGTGCCGGCCGAGCGAGACGAAGCGTTCGGCGGCACTGACGCCGCCCGAGTTGTTGTCGCTGCCGACGACGATGTGCGCGTCCTCGGGACGCGGCGCGCCCCAGACGACCATCGGCAGGCGCAGGCGATCGAACAGGTGCACGGCCTGTTGCTTCGCGCCCTGGCCGAGCAGGATCACCGCGTCGGCGGCCTGCACGGCCGGCGCGAGCGCGCCCTGGCGCGTGGTCAGCAGCAGGCTGTAGTTCGCGGTCGCCAGTTCCTGGGCGATGCCGCCGAGCAGTTCGAGCGGATACGGATCCGACATCGGCCGGTTCGCGCTCGGCGTCATCTCCACGATGACCGCAATCGTATGACTCTGACGCAGCCGCAGATTGCGCGCGCTGACGTTGAGCTTGTAGCCGTGCTCCGCGGCAAGCGCGCGCACTTTGTCGCGCGTCTGCGCGGAGACGATGCCGTTTTCCGCGAGTGCGCGCGAAACGGTGATCTTCGAAACGCCGGCAAGTTTGGCCAGATCGGCCATCGTCATTGCGCCGTCCGCGGCGGCCGCGGGTTTGTTGCTGCGTTTGGATTTGGCCATGCGCCGGCTTGGTCTGCTCTTCGATCGGCCGTCCGATCCCTGAATCGTAGTGTCGCGTTTCGCCGGAGCAACGTCCAACCTGCGGCCGCGAATTTGTGCGTCCGCAGCAACTGGTATCGGTATCTTGATATCGATACCAGTCGATGTTACCGTTCGTAAACAACGTCGCCGGTTGGTAGAGACGCGCATCAGCGCGCAGCCCGGACGATGAGGGAGGGAGAGCGTCGATGCATCTGCACAAGTCCGATGTGCATTCAGGCAGCCGCGTGCGCGAGCAGGCGGATTTGCGTGCGGCCTCGGGCGAAGACGCTGCCTCCTCCGCCTCGGCGATGCCGGGCGCGCGGCACATCACCCAATCCCGGTGGCAGCCCGACCTCGCCGCGCGCGACGAAACCCTGTTCGCCCTGGCCAACGGCGCCCTGGGCGTGCGCGGCGGACTCGAAGAATCGGCCAGCGCCAGCCAGGGCACCTTCATCGCCGGGGTGTGGGAACGCAGCCCGATCCACTATCACGAGCGCCACCACGGCTTCGCGCGCACGACCGACACGCGCGTGCCCGTCGCCGACGCGACCGCGATCCGCCTCCTCCTCGGCGGCACCCCGGCCGACCCCGCACGGGGCGAAGTGCTGGCGTTCGAGCGCACGCTCGACCTGCGTGCCGGCGCCTTGCTGCGCACGCTGAGCTTCCGCACGACGGACGGCGCCACGTTCGAAGTCCGGTCGCAGCGCATCGTTCCGTTGGCCCACCCCGGCCTGCTTTGCATCCGCTGGACGCTGCGCTCGATCGATTACGCCGGTCCGATCGCGATCGAATCCGCGATCGTCGGCAACACCGCCGCCGCCGCGCAGGGCGACGATCCGCGCTTCGGCACCGGCGCCGGCCTGGCCCTGCGCATCACCGACACCGCGGCCGACGCGAACGAGGCGCGGCTCGCCCAGCACACCGGAGCGAGCGCGATCGGCGTCGCCTGCGTGCAGCGCCATCGCGTCGGCGGTGCCGCGTTCGAGGCCGCGCAGGCCGAGGCGAATTCGTCGCGCCAGCGCTTTACGGCGCAGATCGCAAAGGGCGGCGAGATCCGCGTCGAAAAATACGTCGCCTATGCATGGACGCAGCCTGGCGGCGGCGCGTCCGAGGCGGAGTTGTACCGATCCGCGCACGCCACGCTCGACGCGGCGACGGCGGCCGGCTTCGATGCGCTCGCCCGCGCCCAGGCCGACGAAGTCGGCGCCTTCTGGAACGGCGCCGACCTCGCCGTCGAGGCGCGCGAATCCGCCGAGGACCGCCGCGACGAACAGGCCCTCGCTTTCAACCTGTTTCACTTGTTCCAGTCGGCCAGCCGCGACGGCCGCGGCGGCATTGCGGCAAAAGGCCTGACCGGCGAAGGCTACGAAGGCCACGTGTTCTGGGACTCGGAAACCTTCGTCCTGCCGGTGTTCGCGTTCACCGCGCCCGAGCTGATGAAGTCGAGCCTGGTCTGGCGCTATCGCACGCTCGAACGCGCGCGCCTGCATGCGCGCGAAATGGGCCACGCGCGCGGCGCGCTCTATCCGTGGCGCACGATCGCCGGCGACGAGTGTTCGGCGCACTACCCCTCGGGTTCCGCGCAGTACCACATCAACGCGGCGGTCGCATTCGCCGTGCGCCTGTACGTCGACGCCGCCGCGGACCTGGACTTCCTCGCCCAGATGGGCGCGGAGATCCTGATCGAAACCGCGCGCATCTGGCTGCAGATCGGCTATTTCGACGCACGCCGCAGCGGCGCCTTCTGCATTTGCGCGGTGACCGGGCCGGACGAGTACACCGCTCTCGTCGACAACAACTACTACACCAACCGCATGGCGCAGGAACATCTGCGCTACGCCGTCGCGACGATGCGAATGCTCGAGGCGGAGTTACCGGGCGTGTACCGGGCGCTGGCGGAAAAGCTCGGCTTGAGCGAAGCGGAAATCGCCGAATGGTCGCACGCGGCCGAAGCGATGTACCTGCCCTACGACGAAAGGCTCGGCATCGTCGCCCAGGACGACACCTTCCTCGACAAACCGTGCTGGGACATCGCCGGCACTCCGGCGGAAAAATTCCCGCTGCTGATGCACAACCACCCGCTGACCTTGTACCGCCATCAGGTGTGCAAACAGGCGGATGCGCTACTCGCCTTCGTGCTCGCCGATTCCGCGCACATCGATCCGGAAATCAAGCGGCGCAGCTTCGACTATTACGAAGCGATCACCGTGCACGATTCGACCCTGTCGCCGTCGACCTTCGGCATCCTCGCCGCCGAACTCGGCGACGCGGACAAGGCGCAGGCGTACTTCCACGAAAACCTGCGCATCGACCTCGACGACCTGCACGAGAACACCAGCCACGGCGCGCACATGGCGGCGATGGCGGGAAGCTGGCTCGGCCTGGCCTGGGGCTTCGGCGGCCTGCGCGTGCGCGAAGGCATGCTGCACTTCGACCCGATGCTGCCGCCGGGATGGCGCGCCTATCGTTTCGGTTTGGTCTGGCAAGGGCGTAAGCTCAGCGCTTCGGTCGATGCGAAGGGTGCAACCTACATGCTCGCCGAAGGCAATGCGCTGGACATCGTCCATGCCGGCGAGCGCCTGCAGCTGCGCGCGTCCGCCGCACAGACCTGCGCGCTCAGGCAGGGCGGGTCGCGCGCGCGCGATGCCGTCCGGTTCCCGCATCCGTTCGCCGCCCTGATCTTCGACCTCGACGGCGTGCTCGCCGATACCGCGCACCTGCATCATGCGGCGTGGAAGCGCCTGGCCGGCGAACTCGGCCTGCCTTGGAACGACGCGATCGGTGAAAAGCTCAAGGGCGTCGATCGCATGGCCTCGCTCGAGATCGTGCTCGGCTCGGCATCGAAAAACTACACCGCCGCGCAGAAGCAGGAACTCGCCGACCGCAAGAACGGCTACTACCGCGCCGCGATCGAAACGTTCTCGGCGGACGACCTGCTTCCCGGCGCGCTCGCCGCACTCGAAGCCGCCCGCGGCGCCGGCCTGAAGACCGCGCTCGCTTCGGCGAGCCGCAGCGCGAAGGAACTGGTCGAGCGCATGGGCGTCGCCGGTCTGTTCGATCACGTCGTCGATTCGGCGACCGTCGCACGCGCCAAGCCCGACCCGGAAATTTTCTTGCGCGCCGCGGCGGCGCTCGGCGTCGCGCCGGCCGCCTGCCTCGGCGTCGAAGACGCACAGGCCGGCGTGGCCGCGATCAAGGCCGCCGGCATGGCCGCGCTCGGCATCGGCGATGCGCGCGTCCTCGGCGAGGCCGACGCCGTTCTGCGCGACCTGACCGAGTTCGATCTAGACAAATTCGTGGTTAAGAAAAACGTGGAAGACCCAGCAGCAAAGACCTGATCGCCGCGGACCCGCAACGCAGAATTCGCGGGCCGACGGTTACAACGAAACGTGCTCACATTTTGGAGGGAGAACTCATGAAACAGACGAACAAACGCCAACCGAATACGCAGCGCCCGAAGACGATCCGGCTCGCCCTGACCGCCGCGATCCTCAGCGCGCTCGCCCCCATGGTGATGGCCGCCGACGCGGTCCCCGCGCCCGATCCGCAGTCCGCCCAGCCGCCGGCGCCGGCCGACCAGAACAAGAACACCGCCAACGCCGCGGCGAAAACCGAAACCCAGTCGCTCGAAGGCATCGTCGTCACCGGCGCGGCCACCGCGGGCGGCGTGAGGAAGATCGACGCGAGCTACATCATCACCGCGGCGAACCTCGAGCAAATCAAGGAATCCAACCCGAAGAGCACGGCGGACCTGCTCAAGATCTCGCCCGGACTCTGGCCCGAATCCTCGGGCGGCCAGACCGGCGCGAACATCGAAATCGCCGGCTTCCCCGGCGGCGGCGACGCGCCGTTCTTCACCAACATGGTCCAGGGCACGCCGTTGTACGGCATGTCGTCGCTCTCGTTCATGGATTCCAGCTCGTTCCTGCGCCTGGACGACACCATCGAACGCGTCGAAATCATCCAGAACGGCCCGGGCGTGCTGTACGGCGCCGGCCAGATGGGCGCGACCGCGAACTTCATCCTCAAGCAGGGCACCTCGGAGCCTTCCGGTTCGCTCGGCGTGACCTACGGCAACGAAGGCCTGGTCCGCGTCGACGGCTTCTTCGGCGGCAAGCTCGCCGAAGGCTGGTATGCGAGCCTCGGCGGCTTCTGGCGCCAGTCCGACGGCGTGCGCAGCCCGCAGTTCAAGTCCGACGACGGCTACCAGCTCACCGGCACGCTGACCCACGATCTGGACAACGGTTCGATCATGCTGTGGGCGCGCACCCTGCAGGACAAGAACCAGTTCATGGTGCCGACGCCGCTGATCGAAGACGCGCACGGCAACTTCTCGCTTTATCCGGGCTTCAATGCGCTGACCGACACCTACGGCAGCAAGGCGATCCAGCACGTCACGATCGTCAACCCGGCCGGCGGCACCGAACAGGCCAATCTGGCCAACGGGCGCGGCGGCAATCTGAACTTCTTCGGCGGCAACTACGACGCGGACTTCAACGGCTGGCAGATCTCGGACAAGTTCGTCTGGAGCGGCGGCACCCTGAACACGAACGCGCTGTTCTCCGGTCCGAATCCGAAGCCGCTCGGTTATTTCCTCTACGGCTGCAACTGGTCCGGCGGCGCGGCTTCCGGCTTCTGCGACAGCGCCGGCAAGCCGACCGACAGCAACTGGCTGGGCGACGGCTACGGGATCAACCAGCCCGTCGGTTCGATCGCCTACAACGGCGCGTCGAGCCTCAACCAGAGCGTGATCCAGCAAGGCTGGTGGTTCATCCAGAAGGACCTGCGCAACCTCAACAACGATTTCCGCGTGAGCAAGGAAATCTTCGAGGGCAATACGCTGACCGCCGGCGTGTACCTCGCGCATTACACCGATGACGACAACTGGTCGCTCGGCAACCCGATGCTGATGACCAACACGCCCAACGCCAATCCGGTCACGCTGAGCTATATGCAGGGCGGCAATACCTACAACATCACCAACCCGCAGGGCATCCTCAGCTACAACAAGGGCTACAACATCATCGAACACGGAGTCGGCAACAACAAAGCCTTCTATCTCGCGGACTCCTGGAAGCTCTGGGATCGCTGGCTGTTCGACATCGGCAGCCGCGTCGAGAACATCAAGGTCACCCAAAGCACCTGCCAGCAGACCAACGTCGACCTCGGCTCCGCCTACGATCTGTTTGCAAAGGGCTCGCAAGTCTGCAAGCGCGACGCCAACGGCAATCTCGTCTTCGACACGCTGCACTACGACAAGACCCACCCGGCGTTCACGGCGGGCGCCAACTACGAGATCGCCGACAACATGTCCGCCTATCTGCGCGTCTCCAGCGGCGGCCATTTCAACGACTTCGACAACGGCATCCGCGGCTCGGGCGGCAACTTCGCACCGATGCAGAAGGTGCGCAACCTCGAATACGGCTTCAAGTATCAATCGGACTGGGCCTATGTCGACATCAGCGCCTATCACCGCCAGTTCACCGGCCTTCCGTACAGCAGAACCAATATCAACAACCAACCGGTCGACTGCGACGGCAACCCGACCTCCGCAAGCGGCAAGGCGCAATGTACCGCGGCCTACGGCGCCGACACGAAGGGCGTGAACCTCACCGGCGTGCTCACGCCGATCGAGAACCTGAAGATCTCTATGCTCGCCGCCTACCAGGACGGCCACTATTCGCACGCGGAGTTCGCGTACGTCTACAACGACGTCAACGGCAACGAGAAGACGACCCTCATCGACGGCAAGCCGCTGCAGCGCCAGCCGAAGCTGCGCTACATGATCACGCCGAGCTACAAGTGGGTGATCAACGACGACATCAATGTCATGCCGTTTTTCACGTTCACCCATGTCGGCCAGCGCTATGAAGACCAGACCGGCCTGGCTCCGCTCGGCCCGTACCATACCTGGGATATCGGCGTCGTCGCCAACTACGGCAAGAACTGGCAGTTCCGTCTCCAGGGCACGAACCTGACCAACGAGATCGGCCTGACCGAAGGCAACGCGCGCGTCGCCGGCGTGCCGACCGGCCCGGGCGGCGTGCTGCTGGCGCGTTCGATCGAAGGCCGCGAGATCAATCTCCAGGCGAAGTACCAGTTCTGAAGCAAAGCGTTTGTTCGTCCTCTCCGACGAGCGGTCCGGAACGTCGTCCCCACAACGTTCCGGACCGCATTTTTTTCCCTGAGGCAGGCAGGCGCAGGAACGGCAGCGCATGAAGATCCATCGTCGCGAATTTCTCGGTGCGGGGCTCGCTGCGGTGGTCGCTTCGCGGCTGGCCGCCGCGACGTCGGCAAAACCCGCTTCGCTGCGGCGCAAGCGCAACGTGTTGTTGATCGTGTCGGACGATCACGGCTACGACATGAGCTGCACCGGCGGCAAAGTGAAAACGCCGACGCTCGATGCGCTCGCCCGCGACGGCGTGCTGTTCACCGATGCCTACGCTTCGGTGTCGTCGTGCAGTTCGAGCCGCGCGACGCTGTACACCGGCCTGTACTCGCACACGAACGGCATGTACGGGCTCGCCCACGACGTACACAATTTCTCCCTGCTCGACGACGTCAAGACGTTGCCGTGGATGCTCAAGCAGGCCGGCTACGCGACCGCCCTGGTCGGCAAGCTACACGTCAAACCGGAAGCACTGCTCGCCTACGACGCATGGCTGCTGCCGGAAAAGCCGCTCGTGCGCGATGTCGCCGCGATGGGCCACGCGGCGGGCCGCTGGATGCGCGCACAGGGGGACAAGCCGTTTTTCCTGACGATGGCCTATAGCGATCCGCACCGCGCGGGCGATGCTTCGAACTTCGGCAACACGCGCGAATGGCCCGAAGTGAAGCGCGAGCGCTATTCGACTGCGGACGTCGCGATTCCCCCGCACCTGCCCGATCTGCCCGGCGTGCGCAGCGACCTCGCCGAATACTACGAAGCGGTCAGCCGCATGGACGCCGGCATCGGCATCCTGCTGCGCGAGCTCAAGCAGGCCGGGCACGAGGACGACACGCTCGTCATTTACCTCTCCGACAACGGCCGACCGTTTCCGGGCGCCAAGGACAATCTCTACTACGAGGGCATCCATCTGCCCCTGATCGTGCGCCCGCCCGGCTTGGCGAAACGCGGCGTGCGCAACCGCGCGATGGTGAGCTGGATCGACATCGCGCCGACGATCCTCGACTGGACCGATGTCGCCCCGCCGCAGGACTACCGCTACCTGCCCCTGCCCGGCCGCTCGATCCTGCCGATTCTCGACGAAGACAATCCGAAAGGCTGGGACGAGGTGTTCGCCACGCACAGTTTCCACGAAATCGACCAGTACTATCCGACGCGCAGCCTGCGCACGCGCGCGCACAGCTATTTTCTCAACCTGCAGCCGACGCTCGAAGTGCCGATCGCCGGCGACGTCGCCCTGTCGCCGTCGTGGCGGGCGATTGTCGCGACGCCCGGCGCCAGACTCGGCAGGCGCAGCCTAGATGCCTTTCACCACCGCCCGGCCGAGGAGTTGTACGATCTTGCCGCCGATCCGGACGAAGTGGTCAATCTTGCCGGCGAGGCCAAACACGCCGGAACGCTGGCCGACCTGCGCAAGCGGCTCGACGCCTGGCGCACGGCGACGCACGATCCCTGGCAGAAGGGCGTGACCGATCCGTTCGGCCCTGCGCATTGACACAACGAGAGAGAGCGAATGACGAACCGATTCCGCATGATCCTGGCCCTCGCGCTGATCTACGTGATTTTCGCGATCCTGCTCAACAGCGTCGGCACGGTGATTCTGCAATCGATCTCGACCTTCGGCGTCGACAAGCCGCAGGCGAGCATGCTCGAACTGTTCAAGGACCTGCCGGTGGCGATGACCTCGCTGCTCGTCGCTTCGTTCCTGCCCCTGCTGGGCTACAAGCGCGCGATGATGATCGCGCTCGCGATCGTCGGCACGGCCTGCATCGTGATGCGGCTGTATCCGAGCTTCCACACCACCGAACTGCTGTTCATGTGCGTGGGCATCGGCTTCGCCCTGGCCAAGGTTTCGGTGTATTCGTCGATCGGCCTGCTCACCCGCGATCCCACGGAACACTCCCGCCTGACCAATACGATCGAAGCGCAATTCATGATCGGCGTGCTCGTCTGCGGCTGGCTGTTCAGCGCCTTCATCGACGACGGGAATCCGGCGAACCCGGTCTGGTTCGACGTTTACTGGGTACTCGCCGGCGTCTGCGCGTTCATCATCGTCCTGCTCGCAACCTCCACCCTCGACGAATCGGCCGCCCACAACGAGCGCACCAACACCTTCGTCGGCTCGCTCGCCGAGATGTTCCGCCTGTTCCTGCGTCCGCTCGTCTACGTGTTCCTGATTTCGGCCTTCCTCTACGTGCTGATCGAGCAGAGCTTCAGCACCTGGCTGCCGACTTTCAACAACGAGATCCTCAAGCTGCCGCACGCGATGAGCATCCAGGTCGCGACGATTCTCGCCGGCACGACCGCGCTCGGCCGCCTCGTCGCGGGCCAGGTGCTGCGCCGCGTGCCGTGGTACATCCTGCTCAACATCTGCGTCGTCGGCATGGGCGTGCTCGTGGTGCTGGTCCTGCCCCTGGCGCGCGGGGTAGTGGAGCGTCCCGACGTCGGCTGGTTCAACGCACCGATCGCCGCCTACCTGATCCCGCTGATCGGCCTGTTGATGGCGCCGATCTATCCGGTCATCAACTCGGTCGCGCTCAGCTCGCTGCCGAAACCGTCGCACGCGGCGATGACCGGCCTGATCGTGATCTTCTCCGCGCTCGGCGGCACGCTCGGCTCGCGCATCACCGCGATCGTGTTCTCCGCCTTCGACGGCATCCACGCTTTCTATTTTTCTCTGGTGCCGATGACGCTCGTGCTGATCGCGCTGTATTTCTTCAAGCGCGAGACCGACCGCGCCGGCATCGGCGGACCGGTGACGACGCGCATCGCCGCCAAATGATTTTCGTGTCGCTGCGGTGGGAGCCGGAGCGACGATTTTGCCCTCGGGGAGTCGCATGAAACTTCGCAACACCATCTTCGCCGTTCTTTCGCTCGCTGCCGTACCCGCTTTCGCCGCCACCGATCCGAGTTTCCTTTTGACCGGCACGTCGAAGGACTTCGACGCCTACTTTCCTGGCTATCTCGCCAACGGCTGGTTCTCGACGATGACCTCGGTGCGCGGCACCGAGCCGGCGCTGGCCTACATGGTCGCGTTCATGGACTACAAGAAGGACGACATCTCGCGTCCCGCGGCGATTCCCGGCTGGAGCGAGATCGACTACAACCCGGGCGGCGGCTGGCTCAATTCGACGCGCGTCGCCGCGCACATCTTCAGCGACTACGCGCAGACGCTGGACATGCACGACGCCACGCTGACGACGAGCTACCGCTTCGTCTACGCGAACAAGGCCACCGACGTGAAGGTGACGACCTTCGTCAGCCAGGCCGCGCAGCACCTGGCCGCGACCCAGCTCTCGATCACGCCGCAGTTCGACGGCGAGGTGCAGCTCACCTTTCCGATCCGCCTGTGGAGCGAGCACGCGCCGCGCTTCCCGATCGGCAAACTCAGCGGCGACGGGATGATCGCCTCGGTGATCGCCAGCGGGCAGACGCTCGACAACAAGCCGATCCCCTACTCCGACCGCGATGCGGTCTGGTATCACGGCGTCACCCGCGTCTCGGGCGCCGACGGCGACGCGAAGGATCTCACTCTGTGGCTCGACGGCCGCGCCGAGGAAGGCCTGAGCATGGCCGAAGCCGCGGCGATCTCGCTGCCGAAAGACCTCGTCGTCGTCGACACGAAACTGGAAAAGAGCGAGGTCAAGCTGTCGCTGAATCTCACCGCGAAAGTGCAGAAAGGAAAAACGTATACATTCACCAAGTACGTGGCGATAACTCGCGATGGACGAGTTCCCGGTTCAAACGTAAAAGCCGGGCTCGATAAATCGAGCCCCTACGACGGGAAGGCCACTCTTGGACTTGCGCAGAAAGCGCGTGCGACCGGTTTCGACAAGCTGCTCGCGGCGCACCAGGCTGCCTGGCACGAGCTATGGAAGTCCGACATCGTCGTCGACGGCGACGCCAATGTGCAGAAGGCGATCCATTCCGACCTGTACTACCTGCTGTCGAACACCACCGTCGGCACGGCCTGGCCGATGGGCGCTTGCGCGCTGACCCCGAACTATGCCGGCCATGCCTTCTGGGATTCGGATTCCTGGGTGTTTCCGTCGCTGCTGCTGCTGCATCCGGAGCGCGCCAAGCCGATCGTCGAATTCCGCCGTCGCACCATGCAGCCCGCACGCGAACGCGCCACGCAGTTCGGCGCAAAGGGCACGATGTATCCATGGGAATCCGATCCCGAAACCGGCGTCGACAACACGCCGCATTTCGCCTGGGAGGTCTACCGCGAGATCCACGTCAACGCCGACGTCGCCATTGCGCAATGGCAGTACTGGCTCGCCAGCGGCGACAAGCAATGGCTCAAGGACAGCGGCTGGCCGGTGATCCGCGAGGTCGCCGAGTTCTGGAAGAGCCGCGTCGACTACGACAAGGACCATGACCGCTACGAGATCCACCACGTCACCTCGCCCGACGAGGCCTACAACGACGTGCCGAACGACTCGTTCACCAACGGCGCCGCGCAGAAGGCGCTGAAGATCGCCGTCGCCGCGGCGGGTCTCGTCGGCGAAAAAGCCGATCCGGCCTGGGCCGAGATCGCGCAGAAGATGTACATCCCGTTCGACGAGAAGAACCGGCGCCATCTCGACTTCGACGAGACGGTGCCGCACGACAAAATCACCTGGATGGGCTCGTCGCTGTCGTGGCTGTCGTACCCGAATCTCGATCTGCCCATGTCGCCCGAAGTGCGCAAGAACAACTACGACTTCCAGCTGCACGAACTCAAGGTGCACGGCGACGATCCGAACGAAATGATGATGGTCATGCTCGCCGTGCACGCCTCCCAGCTCGGCGACGCCAAGGCCGCCGGCGACTGGGTCGAACGCAACCTCGTCGGTTTCCTCAAGGCGCCGTTCAACGTGCGCACCGAAACCGTGGCGAACAATGCGGGCTACATCCTCGCCACCTCCGCCGGTTTCATCCAGAGCTTCGTCTACGGCTTCACCGGCCTGCGCATCGACGAGCAGGGCCTGCACGAGGCCTATGCGCCGACGCTGCCGCCGCAGTGGAAGTCGCTCAAGCTCAAGAACGTCTCGTTCCGCGGCAAGCACTACGACATCGCCGTCGAGCGCGGTGCGGACGGCAAGGCGAAGCTGACGAAGAAAGGGCTGTGACAATTGCCACTAAGAGCCCGTTCACGATCTCGGAAAACGTTGCGTAG
>CBJLOV010000064.1:0-21386 GCA_966424745.1 uncultured bacterium | reverse complement strand
TGCGCCTGTCGTAATACACATCGGAAACCGGCATGAATTTCATCGGCCTGATCGAACACCACGCCCGCTCGCTGCTCTGTGTCGCCTTCGCGCTCGCGCTCGCGGGTCTCGTCGCGGCCTTCGTGCTGCCGGTCGGACTGTTTCCGCAGGTGTCGTTCCCGCGCGTCGTCGTCGATCTGTCTTCGGGCGACCGCCCGGCCAGCCAGACCGTGCTAGCAGTGACGCGCCCGGTCGAGGAGGCGATCCGCTCGGTGCCCGGCGTGCGCGAAGTGCGTTCGGCGTCGTCGCGCGGCTCGGCGCAGATTTCGGTCGATTTCGGCTGGGGCCGCGACATGATCGCCACGACCCTGCTCGTCGATTCGGCGATCGCGCAGGCGCTGCCGAAGCTGCCGCCCGGCACGACCTACGGCGTGCGCCGCATGGACCCGACGGTGTTCCCGATCATCTCCTACGCGCTGACCTCGGACACGCTGACGCCGAACCAGTTGCACGATCTCGCCCAGTTCGAGATCGTGCCGCTGCTCGCGCCGATCACCGGCCTCGCCCGCGTCGACGTGCAAGGCGGCTTGATCGACGAGGTCCACGTCGAGGCCGACACGCATCGCCTGGCCGAGTACAGCATCGGCATGAACGAGCTCGTCGCCGCAGTCACGGCCGGCAATTCGCTGCAGGCGGTCGGCCGCGTGCAGGATCGCGACAAGCTCTTCCTCGTCGTTTCCAACAGCAACCTGCGCTCGATCGACGAGTTGAAGAACATCGTCGTGCGCGGCGACGCGGCCGGCGTCGTGCACCTGTCCGACGTCGCCGACGTCGTTGCCGGCGCGGCGCCGTTCTGGCTGCGCGTGGTCGAGGACGGCAAGCCCGCCGTGCTGTTCAACGTCTACGAGCAGCCCGACGGCAACGCCGTGCAGATCGCGCGGGACGTGCGCGCGCGCCTTGCGGCGTACAAGCTGCCTGCGGGAGTGAAGCTGGCCAACTGGTACGACCAGAGCGCGCTCGTGCTCGAGTCGGGCGCGAGCGTGCGCGACGCGGTCATCGTCGGCCTGATCCTCGCCGGCATCGTCTTGTTCGTGTTCTTGCGCAACCTGCGCGTGATGCTGGTCGCCGTGCTCGTCGTGCCGGCGACGTTGACGATCACCGTGCTCGTGCTCAGCGTCGCCGGCATGAGCTTCAACATCATGACCTTGGGCGGCATCGCGGCGGCCGTGGGCCTGGTCATCGACGACATGATCGTGATCGTCGAGCACATCGCGCGGCGTGCCGGCGTGCCCGGCATCGCCGACGGCCGCGCGGCGATCCTGCCGGCGACGCGCGAGTTCCTGCGCCCGCTGACCGGGTCGAGCCTCGCCACCCTGATCGTGTTCCTGCCGCTGAGCTTCATGAGCGGCGTGACCGGGTCGTTCTCGAAGGCGCTGGCGGTGACGATGGCTTCGGCGCTGATCGTCTCCTACCTTTTCGCCGCCTTCGTCGTGCCGGTGCTCGCGCGCTACTTCATCGATTTCAAGAAATGGCACGATCCCGCGGCCGACCGCGACGACTGGCTGTCGCGCACGCACCGGCGCGCGCTCGACCGCGTGTTCGCCAAGCCGGTCATTCTGCTCGGCGCGATCGTGCCGCTGCTGCTGCTCGGCGCGATCGCGTACCACAAGGTGCCGAGCGGCTTCATGCCGAAGGTCGACGAGGGCGGCTTCGTCATGGACTTCTTTACCAAGCCGGGCACCTCGCTCGACGAGACCGAGCGCGAGCTGAAGCAGATCGAGGCGATCCTGCGCGAGCAGCCCGAGGTGGAGACGTTTTCGCGCCGCACCGGCACCGGCCTCGGCGGCGATCTCGGCGAGCCGCATCACGGCGACTTCTTCGTCCATCTCAAGCCGGACCATGCGCGCGGCACCGAGGAAGTCATGGCCGCGGTGCTCGAAGACGTGCAGAAGAACGTGCCCGGCGTCGACATCGAACTGGCCCAGCTCATGGAGGACCTGATCGGCGACCTGACCGCGGTGCCGCAGCCGATCGAGATCCAGCTCTACGCCGAGGATCCGGCCAAGCTGATCCCGCAGGCGAAGAAGGTCGCCGCGGCGATCGCCAAGATTCCCGGCGTCGTCGAGATCAAGGACGGCGTGATGCTCGCCGGCGACGGCATCGATATGAAGGTCGATCCGGTCAAGGCGTCGTTCGAGGGCGTCACCCCGGACGAGGTGACGAAGGCGGTCGATACCGCGATCAACGGCGTGGTCGCCACGCAGCTGCCGCAGGCGAACAAGCTGGTCGACGTGCGCGTGCGCATGCCGCGCGCGATGCAGCTGCGGCTGGAGGATCTGAGCGAACTGCCGATACGCGCGGCCGACGGCCACCTGTTCCCGCTCAAGCGCGTGGCGGCGCTGACGCCGGTCGTCGGCGAGCCCGAGATCAAGCGCGACAACTTGCAGCCGATGGTCGCCGTCACCGCGCGCATCGAAGGCCGCGGCATGGGCGCGGCGGTCGCCGACGTCGAGAAGGTGCTGGCGCAGAAGGGCATGCTCGCCGGCGGCGTGCGCTACGAGATGGGCGGCCTGTACCGCCAGCAGCAGATCGCGTTCGCCGGCCTCGCGGTGGTCTTCATCGCCGCGCTGATCGCCGAACTCGTGCTGCTGCTGATCCTGTACGAGGACTTCTGGCTGCCCTTGATCATCGTCGGCACCTCGCTGCTGTCGACGACGGCGGTGTTCACCGCGCTGTGGGTCACCGGAGTCGAGCTCAGCATCACCGCGCTGATGGGCATGACGATGGTGATCGGCATCGCGACCGAAATGGCGATCTTCTACGTCAGCGAATACACCGAGCTTGCGCATGCGATGCCCCCGCGCCAGGCGCTGATCGAAGCGAGCCGCAACCGTCTGCGTCCGATCACGATGACCACGCTCGCCGCGATCCTGACCCTGCTGCCGCTCGCATTCGCGATCGGCCAGGGCTCCGGCATCCAGCAGCCGCTCGCGATCGCGATCATCGCCGGCCTCGTCATCCAGTATCCGCTCGTGCTGCTGGCGGTGCCCGTGCTGATCGGCCTCGTCCGCCGCACCGGCGACGACGGCGGGGCCGTGCCGGCACGGGCGGCGACGGCGCATTGAATCCGCGGCGGAATCTCCTCCGTCCGGGGGGATTCCGCGCCGCGCGCCGCGCCGAACCCCGATCTCCCAGCGTTTCGATAAGCCGGTGCCGCGCTGGCGCGTGATGGTGCGCCAGAACGTCCGGCCGCCCCCGGCTTTTTCAGGCTGCGCTCGGCGTCGCGCTTTCGTTTCGCCTGTGCAATCTATATCTATATATGATATTTATTGGACATCCAATCACCCACGCCACGCCCGTTCCCGGTCAATTTTGCGATGTCGCGAGCCGAAGCCATCGAATTCGCCGCCCTGGGCTCGCTCGGTTTTGGCGCGGCGCCGCTCGGCAATCTCTATGCCGAGGTGGACGAGGACGCTGCGCAGGCGACGCTGGCGGCCGCGCGACGCTGCGGCATCCGTTATTTCGATACGGCCCCGTTCTACGGACACGGCCTTTCCGAACGCCGGCTCGGCGCCGCCTTTGCGGCGTGGCCGCGTAAGGACTTCGTCGTATCGACCAAGGTCGGGCGTCTGATCGAAGCCGACGCGGCGCAGAGCGCGCGCATCAACGACGGCTTCGCCGTGTCGGGCAGCCGTGCCGTCTTCGACTACAGCCGCGACGGCGTGCGCCGTTCGTTCGAGGCGAGCCGGCGGCGCCTGGGCGTGGAGCGCATCGACATCCTGCTGCTGCACGACATCGGCCGGCTCACGCACGGCGAGCGGCATGCGCAGACTTTGGCGCAGGCGCTCGACGAAGCGCTGCCGGAGATGGCGCGCCTGCGCGAGGACGGTCTGGTCGGCGCGATCGGGCTCGGCGTCAACGAACAGGAAGTCTGCCTCGAAATCCTGCCGCGCTTCCCGCTCGACTGCATCATGCTCGCGGGCCGCTACACCCTGCTCGAGCAGCAGGCGTCGCGCGAGCTGATGCGCGAAGCCCAACGGCGCAAGGTGAAGATCATTGTCGCCGGGCCGTACAACTCCGGGCTGCTCGGCGCCGCGCGCGGGCCGGGCGCGACCTACAACTATGCGGCGGCGGACGCGGCCACCCTGGCGCGCGCGCGCGAAATCTACGCGATCTGCGCCGAAGCGGGCGTGGACGTCGGCGCAGCGGCGCTGCAGTTTCCGCGCGCGCATCCGGCGGTGGCGACCGTGGTCGCGGGCCTGCGTTCGGTCGAAGAAGTCGAAAGCGCCGCGGTGCGACGCGACGCCGCGATCCCGCGTACGCTTTGGCCGCGCCTGCGCGAAGCCGGCATCCTCTCGTCCGACGCGGCGCTGCCGGCATGATCGTCGATGCTCACCAGCATTTCTGGCGTCTGTCGCGTGGCGACTACGCGTGGCTGACGCCCGAGCTGCGCCCGCTGTACCGCGACTTCGAAGCGGGCGATCTCGTTCCCCTGCTCGCGCGCAGCCACGTCGACGCGACCGTTGTCGTCCAGGCGGCGGCGACGGAGGACGAAACCCATTTCCTGCTCCGGCTTGCGGAGCGGCACGCTTTCATCAACGGCGTCGTCGGCTGGGTCGATTTCGCCGCGCCCGACGCCGCGCGCCGCATCGCCGCGCTGGTCGACGCGGGCCGGGGCAAGCTCAAGGGCCTGCGGCCGATGATCCAGGACATCGCCGATCCGGACTGGGTGCGGCGCCGCGAACTCGACGCGGCGTTCACGGCGATGATCGAGCACGACCTCGCCTTCGACGCGCTGGTCAAACCGCGCCATTTCCCTGCGCTGCTGGCCCGCCTGCAGCGGCATCCGCGACTGCGCGCGGTGGTCGATCACGCCGGCAAGCCCGATATCGCGAACGGCGGATTCGATGCGTGGGCAGCCGGCCTGGAGGAGCTCGCGCGTGCGACCGGCGCGTACTGCAAGCTGTCCGGGCTGCTCACCGAAGCGGCGCCGGGCGCGGCGGCCGAACATCTCGCGCCTTACGTCGAGCACGTCTTCGCCTGCTTCGGCGCGGAGCGCGTGATCTGGGGCAGCGACTGGCCGGTACTCAATCTGGCGTCCGACTATGCGGGCTGGTTCGGGTTGGCGCACGCGCTGGCGTCGCGTTTCGCGGGCGGGCATGAGCCGGCCGTGTTCGGGGCGACGGCGGCGTCCTTCTATCGACTTCAATCGTAGGTGTGCATTTGTCTTTTTTTGCGAGGCTGACATGAGCGGAAGACTGCAGGGCAAACATTGCCTGATCACGGCGGCGGGCGCGGGCATCGGCCGCGCCAGCGCGCTGGCCTGCGTGCGCGAGGGCGCGAGCGTGCTCGCCACCGACATCGACGGCGCGGCGCTCGATGCGCTCGCCGCCGAGAACCCGGCGATCCGCACGGCCGTGCTCGACGTGACCGATGCGGCGCAGATCGCCGCGCTCGTCGCGGCGCAGCCCGTGATCGACGTGCTGTTCAACTGCGCCGGCTACGTGCACGCCGGCAGCATCCTCGACTGCGACGACGGCGCATGGAAGCGTTCGTTCGCGATCAACGTCGATGCGATGTTCCATACCTGCAAGGCCGTGCTGCCGGGCATGCTCGCGCGCGGCCGCGGCAGCATCATCAACATGGCCTCGGTCGCCTCGAGCATCAAAGGCGTGCCGAACCGCTTCGCCTACGGCGCGACCAAGGCGGCCGTGATCGGCTTGTCGAAGGCGATCGCCGCGGACTATGTCGCTCGCGGCGTGCGCTGCAACGTCATCTGCCCCGGCACGGTGAGGACGCCCTCGCTCGGCCAGCGCGTGAAGGCGATGGGCGGCGACGAGGCGGCCGTATGGAAAAGCTTCACCGACCGTCAGCCGATGGGCCGGCTCGGCGAGGCCGACGAGATCGCCGCGCTCGTCGTCTATCTGGCCGCGGACGAATCCTCGTTCACCACGGGCACCACGCACGTCATCGACGGCGGCTGGGCCGGTTAAGGAGTAGCACGATGAAACTGTTTCGATATGGCGAGCCGGGGCGCGAGAAGCCCGGCATCCTCGATGCGAATGGAGCGCTGCGCGATCTGTCCGGCGTGGTCGACGACATCGCGGGCGACGTGCTCACGAGCGCGGGGCTCGCCAAGTTGCGCGCGCTCGATCCGGCGAAACTGCCGGCGGTAGCCGGCAGCCCGCGCTACGGCGCCGCCGTCGGGCGCGTCGGCAAGATGATCTGCGTCGGCCTCAACTATTCCGACCACGCCGCCGAGACCAACGCGAAGGTGCCGGAACTGCCGATCATCTTCATGAAGGCGACCACGGCGATCAACGGCCCCGACGACGACGTCGTGATTCCGCGCGATTCGGTGAAGACCGACTGGGAGGTCGAGCTCGGCGTCGTCATCGGCGACGTTGCGCGAGACGTGCCGCGTGAACGCGCGCTCGACCATGTGGCCGGTTACCTGATCGTCAACGATCTGTCCGAGCGCGAGTTCCAGCTCGAACATTGCGGACAGTGGGTCAAGGGCAAGAGCTGCGACACCTTCGGCCCGATCGGCCCGTACCTGGTCACGCGCGACGACGTGCCCGACGCGCAGAACCTGTCGATGTGGCTCGAAGTGAACGGGCATCGCTACCAGAACGGCAGCACGCGCACCATGGTGTTCGACGTGCCTTACCTGGTCAGCCACATCAGCCGCTACATGACCCTGATGCCGGGCGACGTGATCTCGACCGGCACGCCGCCGGGCGTCGGTCTCGGCCAGAAGCCGCCGGTGTACCTGAAGCCGGGCGACGTGATGGAGCTCGCCATCGAGGGCCTGGGACGGCAGCGTCAGAACGTGGTCGCGTACCGCCGATGAATCGCGAAACGAATGCGCCGTTGCGGCGAGAAACCCTACCTGGGAGCAGACACTTGGCCAAAATCACTGCCCTGGAAGCGCTCGACGTGCGCTTCCCGACTTCGCGCCAGCTCGACGGATCGGACGCGATGAATCCGGACCCGGACTACTCCGCGGCCTACGTCGTGCTGCGCACCGACGCCGAGGACGGCGCTGCCGGCTACGGCCTCGTCTTCACGATCGGCCGCGGCAACGACGTGCAGACCGCGGCGATCCAGGCGCTCTCGCATCTCGTCGTCGGCCGCGAAGTCGGCGACGTCGTCGGCGACCTCGGCGCATTCGCGCGCAGCCTCGTCGCCGATTCGCAGCTGCGCTGGCTCGGCCCTGAAAAAGGCGTGATCCACATGGCGATCGGCGGCGTCATCAACGCGGCCTGGGATCTTGCCGCGCGCCTCGCCGGCAAACCGCTCTGGCGCTTCATCGCCGAGATGAGCCCGGAGCAGATCGTGGCGCAGATCGACTTCCGTTATCTCACCGATGCGCTGACGCCGGACGAAGCGCTCGATATTCTGCGCCGCGCGGAAAGCGGCAAGGCCGCGCGCCTCGCCGAACTGATCGAAAAAGGCTACCCGGCGTACACGACCTCGCCCGGCTGGCTCGGTTATGCGGACGACAAGCTCGTGCGCCTGGCCAAGCAGGCCGTTGCCGACGGATTCCGCACGATCAAGCTCAAGGTCGGCGCGAACGTCGAGGACGACGTGCGCCGCTGCCGCCTCGCGCGCGAAGCGGTGGGCGAGGGCGTCGCGATCGCGATCGACGCGAACCAGCGCTGGGACGTCGGTCCCGCGATCGATTGGCTGCGCCGTCTCGTCGAATTCGACATCGCCTGGATCGAGGAGCCGACCAGTCCCGACGACGTGTTCGGCCATGCCGCGATCCGCAAGGGCGTGGCGCCGATGCCGGTATCGACCGGCGAGCATACGCACAACCGCGTGATGTTCAAGCAACTGTTCCAGGCACAGGCGGTGGACCTGGTCCAGATCGACGCCGCGCGCGTCGGCGGCGTCAACGAGAATCTCGCGATCCTGCTGCTTGCGGCGAAGTTCGGCGTGCGCGTGTTTCCGCATGCGGGCGGCGTCGGCCTGTGCGAGCTCGTGCAGCATCTGGCGATGGCCGACTTCGTCGCGATCACCGGCAGGATGGAAGACCGCGCGATCGAATTCGTCGACCACCTGCACGACCATTTCCTCGATCCGGTGCGTATCCGCGACGGACGCTATCTCGCGCCGTCCGCGCCCGGAATGTCCGCGCAGATGAAAGACGCATCGATACGCGACCACTTGTTCCCGCACGGCGCGGTGTGGGCGGAATGAAAACCGTCGCCGTCCTCTCCACCGCCACCGATCCCTTCCAGGAGCCAGCCATGAAGACGAGATTCCGAACCGCGACACGCGCGCTGCTGCTGCCGATGCTGGCGGCCTGCGCGGCGGCGCAGGCGCAGACGACCGCGCCGGCGCAGATCCAGCATGCAGTCGCTGCGATCCAGGACAGCGAAAGCCCCGCGCAACGCGACGCGCGCATGGCATGGTGGCGCGAAGCGCGCTTCGGCATGTTCATTCACTGGGGTTTGTATGCGGTGCCGGCCGGCGTATGGAACGGCAAGCCGGTCGACGGCATCGGCGAGTGGATCATGAACAGCGCCTCGATTCCGGTCGCGGACTACAAGAAGCTTGCGCCGCAGTTCAACCCGACCCGGTTCGACGCGCACGCCTGGGTCGCGCTGGCCAAGGCGGCGGGCATGAAATACATCGTGATCACGTCCAAGCATCACGACGGCTTCGCGATGTACGACTCCAAGGCCGATCCGTTCAACATCGTGCAGGCCACGCCGTTCAAGCGCGATCCGCTCAAGGAACTCGCCGTCGAAGCGGAGAAGCAAGGCCTCAAGTTCGGCTTCTACTACTCTCAGGACCAGGACTGGACCGCGCCCGGCGGAGCCGCCTACCAGACCGGCGACCACGCGCCGCCGACCTTTCACTGGGACAAGGCGCAGGACGGCGATTTCGCCGGGTATCTGCACCGCAAGGCGTTGCCGCAGTTGAAAGAACTGCTGACGAACTACCAACCGTCGCCCGCGGTGATCTGGTACGACACGCCGACGAAGGACATGACGCCGCAGCTCGCTTCCGAGTTCGTCGCGCTGACCAATGCGCATCCGAACCTGATCTGGAACAACCGCCTCGGCGGCGGCTACATGGGCGATACGGAAACGCCCGAGCAGCACATCCCGGCGCAGGGCTTTCCCGGCAAGGACTGGGAAACCTGCATGACGATCAACGACACCTGGGGCTACAAGTCGAACGACACCAACTTCAAGTCGACCGCCACGCTGATCCGCAACCTCGTCGACATTGCGAGCAAGGGCGGCAACTACCTGCTCAACGTCGGCCCCGACGCCAGCGGCGTGATTCCGGCCCCCGAGGCTGAACGCCTGCGCGAAATCGGCAAATGGCTGGACGTCAACGGCGAGTCGATCTACGCGACCGGCCCGACGCCGTTCAGCGGCGACCATGGCAGCTATTCGACGAGCGAGAAAACGGTCGGGGAAGGCAAACCGAAATGGGTTCCGAAGTGGGACTGGCGCGCGACGACCGGGAAGGGAAAGGTCTACGTGCACGTGTTCGAATGGCCAGGCAAGACGCTGCAGCTCGACGCCGCCAAGGTTCAGGCCAAATCGGTATACCTGCTCGCCGATCCGAAGCACGCGCCGCTCGAGTTTGCCCGTAACGGCAAGACCCTGGACATTCAACTGCCCGCTCGGCCGCTCGATCCGATCGACACGGTTCTGGTGATCGAAACCAAATCGTGAGCGGCGGATGCGTGCAGCGCTTCAGCGAGTACGGAACGTCGGCGTCGCGAAGCATGCGGCTGCGCCGACCGTTATGCGATTGAATTAGGCCTCCTGAGCCCTCCGCCGGACAGGTGAACCGTCGCGGCGACCCGGCAGCCTTCTCTCCAACGGGCTGCCGGGATTTTTTTTTCGAGATTCGCCGGCTCGAATTTTCCGCGCATCGCGCCAAGACCCGATTGCGCGCATGGAGAATTCGCTGATCCGAGACCGCCCATGTCCCGGGGAAAGCGACCGGATTGAAGATTGAGCGGCGAAGAACATGAAGGAAGGGCCGCGAAGAAAAACAGATCGAAGACTTCGCTCTTTTCCGCGTTCGTCGCGCCTGTTTGTGTTTTTCGCGTCGAAATCTTTTGACCTTGCCGCTCGAACCCGTCGGATCGTACTCCGGCGGACTCGACACGAACGAGGGGTGTTCGGGGTTTCCCTAACGGCGGTCCCGCGGCGCGGCAAGCGCTTCCTCGAGGGAAAAGATCGGCTGCATCGCCACCCATTTCTCGCCCGGCTTGGCGAACGGGAGCGCCTGCTGGAATTTCCACATCAGCGCCTCCCATTCCTGCACGCGCGGATTCGCCGCATCGCTCGCGGCCTTGCGCTCGGCGGAATAGTCGTCGGCGACGTCGAGCACGAGCACGAGGCGGTTGCCGGCGCGGAAGATGTCGAGGTCGCGCACGCCCGCGTCGCGGATCGAGTCGACGATGTCGGGCCAGACGTTTTCCGGGCGGTGCCAGCGCTCGTATTCCGCGATCAGCGCGGGATCGTCCTTGAGGTCGAGCGCGTAGTAGAGCCGCATGGCGTCAGCCGGCGCCGGGCCTGCGCGCGCGCAGAGCGTAGCCGAGGATCACGGCGAAGCAGACCGTCGGCACCAGCATCGAACTGTGGATGCCGAAGCGGTCGGATACCGCGCCCATCAGCGCGGTGAGCACCGCGCCGCCGATGATCGCCATGACCAGGAACGAGGAGGCGAGCTTGCGCTCGTCGTCGCCGAGGCCGTTCAGGCCGAGGCTGAAGATCGTCGGGAACATCACCGACATGAAGAAGCTTGCCGCAACCAGCGCGTACACGCCGAACTGGCCGGGGAACGCGATCGCGTATGCGGTCAGGGCGATGTTGATCGCGGCGAACAGGGCGAGGAGGCGCGCTGGCGCAATCGCGCGCATGGCCGCCGTACCGGCGAAGCGGCCGAGCATGAATACGATCAACGACGCGGTCAGGTAGTCGGCAGCGGTCTTCTCTGGCGTGCCGGGCACCGTGCCCTGGACATAGCGGATCAGGTAGCTCCAGACGCCGACCTGCGCGCCGACATAGAAGAACTGCGCGATCACCGCGAGGACGAAGTTGGCGTTGCGCGAAAGCTTGCCGATGTGCGCGGCGCCGCCGACATGATCGGATTCCTGCGCCGCCGTGGTCGGAAACCGCGTCAGCGCGATCAGAACGGCCCAGACGACCACGATCAGTCCGATCACGAGATACGGCATCTGCACCGCGGCCGACTCGGCGGTGTAGTAGGCCTGGCGCGCGTCCGCGGTCATCGCCGCCAGTTCGGCCGGCGTGTGCTCGATGCCGGAGAAGATGAAGTGCTGGCCGACCAGAATGCCCGTGATCGAGCCGAGCGGATTGAACGACTGCGCGAGATTGAGGCGTTGCGTCGCGCTTGCGGCGGGCCCGAGCACGGTGACGAGCGGGTTCGCCGAGGTCTCCAGAAACGCCAGGCCGCTCGCGATCACGAACAGCGCAGCGAGGAACAGGCCGTAGGTATGCAGCGCGGCGGCGGGATAGAACAGGAAGGCGCCGGCGGCGTACAGGCCGAGCCCGGTCAGCAGCGCGCCCTTGTAGCCGAAACGGCGCATGCAGACGCCGGCTGGAATCGCGAGCAGGAAATAGCCGAGATAGAACGCGCTCTGCACGAGGCCGGCGCGGAAGTCCGACAGTTCGAACGCCTTTTTGAATTGCTTGATCAGGATATCGTTGAGATTGTTCGCCATGCCCCAGAGGAAGAACAGGCTCACGATCAGGGCGAAGGCGGCGATGGCGGTGCGCGCGCGCCGTTCCGCGGATGCCGCCGTGTCGCTGTGGACATAGTGCATGCTTTGCCTCCCCTCGCGCTCGGGTTTGTGTTTCGATGTGGCGCGGATAGAATTTTTCCGGAAGTCTAGCAGCCGCTTTCGCGCTGTTGCAAATATAAAATTGAGTTTTCAATAACGGCGAAACGATGCCGCCGTCGTCCCGGTCCGGCCAACAAGAGGAATGCAAGTGACGAATACGACCAAATATCGCGCGCCGGCGCTGGACAAGGGCCTGGACATCCTCGAGTTGCTGGCGCGCACGCCGGGCTCGCTCAACCTGACCGAAATCGCCCAGGGCATCGGCTATTCGAAGAGCGAGATTTTCCGCATGCTGCAGGTGCTCGAGGCACGCGGCTATCTTGCACGCGGCGAGAACGATTCCTCGTACGTGCTCACGAACCGGCTGTTCCTGCTCGGCATGGAACGGCCGCCGATCAAGGACCTGACCGAAGCGGCGCTGCCGGTGATGCACCGCCTCGCCGAGCAGACGCGCCATCCCTGCCACCTCGTCGTCGTCTCGCAGGATCAGATCGTGGTCATTGCGCGCGTGGATGCGCCGAGCGATCTCGGCTTCGTCGTGCGCGTCGGCCATCGCCGGCCGCTCGCGCACTCGACCTCGGGGCTGGTGTTGTTCGCGTTCCAGAACGGCGAAACGCAGGATCGCTGGCTGGCGACGATGGGTGCGAGCGAGGAGCGCTTCAAGCGCAAACCGTTCACCGCCGCCGCAGCGGAGGTTCGCGAACAGGGCTATGCCTCTCTGCCGAGCGAGGCGGTCGACGCGGTGACCGACTTGTCCGCGCCGATCCTGCAGCAGGGGAGCGCGGTCGGCGCGTTGACCATTCCCTTCGTCGAACGCCATCCCGCCACGGTGCCGGTCAAACAGGCGATCGCGCACCTGCGCGACGCGGTCAAGGACATCTCGGCGGCGCTGCTCAGATGAGGCACGGGAAAGTTTGCGCGAACAAGCGCGGAAGGATCGGCCCGGTCCCGGTGAACTGAGCGCAGGGGCTTTCGATTCGGCCGGGATCTCCGGGTTCGGAGACGATGAATTTGGGATTCGCGGATTTTCCGCAGTACGCGGACGTTCTCGGCGGGCGCCGGGCGCATGACCTCTCGCCGCCTTCACGCTTCGTCGCGCGGCGACGTCGTTTCGCCGCATTTCGCGGGTCCGGTCGATCGTTTGCCCCGGGGCGCTTGTAGCATCGCCGCCTTTGAATCCGGGAGCTTTCATGAGAGCAAGATTCGCTGCGGCGATGCTGGCCTGCGCGGCAGTTCATGTCCCTGCCCAGACACTCGCGCAGGCAAAGGACGATGCGCGCACGACGGAGACCCTCGAAGTAGGCCGGCCTCTCGCGCGGCTTTCTCTGGTGCAGCCGGCGACGCGCCTGTATCTGCGCTACAAGGTCGTCGGCGATTCGCGGCAGACCATCGATATCTGGCGCAGGCAGATCCGCTTCGAGCAGCAGGACGGCAAGCAGCGCATGCACGTCGCGTGGCGTTGGGACAGCGTCGGCGAGCGTAAATTCACCTCGACCCGCGATTACTGGTTCGAGCCCGGCACGTTCCGCCCGCTCACGATCACGCGCCGTCTCGTCGAAGGCGAGAAGACGACGGTGTCCGGCTTCCGCTATCTGCCGGACCGCGTGGTCGGACTCGCCGATCTGCCCGACAATGCGCGCAAGGATTTCCTGCAGCCGACCGAGATCGCTCCTTATGCCTTCGAGACCGACATGGAGCTGTTGCAGGCGCTGCCGCTGCGCAGCGGTTACAGCGTGCGCATCCCGTTCTACGAGCCCGGCCCCGGCCAGCCCGGCCCGCAGTTCTATACGTATCGCGTGGTGGACAGCGACAAGATCGGCGGGGCGGACGGCAACGCCGTGGATTGTTGGATCGTCGAAGCCCCTTCCGACAATCCCGAATACGGCGCGACGCGGTTCTGGATCGCGAAGAAGACGCAGGTGACGATTCGCGAGGAGACGCGGTTGCGCGACGGCTCGCTGTTCGTGAAGATGCTCATGACGTCGGACTCGGACGCCGGCTGAAGCGGTCCTCGCGAACATGCGCAGACCCGCGCTCGACGCGGGCCGCGCATGCGAAGTCGTGGGGTCCGTCGGACCTGCGGTTCGTCCCGGCGCCGATCATTTTCCCTGCCGCGAGACGGAGTCCTGCCAGAAAAAGACTTCGTTGATCCCGACCGAAAACGCATGGGCGATGCGGAATGCCAGTTCGAGCGACGGTGCGTAGCGCCCCCCTTCGAGTGCGATCACCGTTTGCCGCGTGATGCCGACGCGCCGTGCGAGTTCTTCCTGCGTCATTTCGCCGTGTTCGAAACGCAGACGGCGGATGTGGTTGCCGACCTTCGCGCTCATATCACGGCCTTGCGATACAGGCAGAGACGGCCCGCGCTCTCGACGAACTGGCCGACCAGCAGCGCGCCGATCAGCGCATAACGCACCGAATTCAGACTCTCCACGGCGTCCGCGGCGGCGTGCGAGCGGAAGCTGAATCCGATGAGGCCGCCGATGTAGGCGAGGACGGCGTAGTAGGCGTATCGATACGCGCGGCGTTCGATTTCGCGGTCGCGTTCGTCGAAGCCGCCGCGATCGCGCACGCTGAGCCAGACGGATGCGCCGACCCAGACCATCTGCAGCATCGCGATGTTGGCGAACATCGCCGGTGCGGCGCTCGACCCCCAGACCCTGCTGGCGACGAAGTAACTCGAGATCAGCGCGGACACGGCCAGCGTCGCCCACGCCGATCGTTCCCGCACGGTCGGCACCGCGTCGGCGGGCAGCCGCGACCAGCGCGTGCTGGCGAAGACGACGCCCGCCGCGAAGCATGCGGCTCCGATCCAGCCCGCCAAAACAGGCATTCCCGACGCGACAGCCGGCGCGGCGATTGCGATACCGATGACGGCGGCGACAGCGATGGCTATGACGATCGACATACACCCTCCAAGGTAAGGTTAATCGGACTAAATGTAATGTATACATTACTTAATGTCTTGTCAAAAAAACATCTTTGGCTCGGCGCCGTGCTCACGACAGGCAAGAACAGGTGGTCTCGGAGACGCCGGATGAAATGTCCACCGACCCGGATTTGCTAGTACGATGCCCCACCGGCAGGCGGGATCCGTTCCCCACGGATGAAAGTACTCCGCCGCCGGAAGCCCGCCGACCTCGGATGCCGGATGGCCTTCGGGCGTTCAATCAACGGAATCAAGGCGTTATATCTCCAATGCTGCTGATGATCGACAATTACGACAGCTTCACCTACAACCTCGTGCAGTACCTGGGCGAGTTGGGTGAAGACGTGCGCGTGGTGCGCAACGACGAATTGACGGTGGCCGAGATCGGGAAGCTCGCGCCGGAGAAGATCGTGATCTCGCCGGGGCCGGGCACGCCGAACGACGCGGGCGTGTCCCTGGAGTTGATCGAGAAGCTGGGCGGCCGGGTGCCGATCCTCGGCGTATGTCTGGGCCATCAGGCGATCGGGCAAGCGTTCGGCGGCAAGGTCGTGCGCGCGCGCGAGATCATGCACGGCAAGACCTCGCCGATTCACCACGCGAACGTCGGCGTGTTCGCCGGCCTGCCGAATCCGTTCGAGGCGACGCGGTATCATTCTCTCATTGTGGAAAAAGATACTCTGCCGGCCTGTCTGGAAGTCACCGCGTGGACGCAGCGTGCCGACGGCGGCATGGACGAGATCATGGGCCTGCGCCACAGGGCGTTGCCGATCGAGGGCGTGCAGTTTCATCCCGAATCGATCATGACCCAGTACGGCCACGACCAACTGCGCAATTTCCTGCACCGGCCGAAACTGGCCGCTTGAGGCCGGCACCGGAACGACGGCGGCCGCCATTCCGCGCACTCGCGTCTTGCCGCGAATCGCCGCCGCGGTTTCCGCTCCGACTGCCTGCCTGTAAACTCCGTTGCCGCACTTCGAGGATCGCCGCGTTTCGATGCGGCAGGAATCTTCCGCACCACGTTTCGAGATAGGTTCCAGTTCATGTCGATCACCCCGCAACAGGCGCTGCAGCGCACGATCGAGCACCGCGAGATCTTCCACGACGAGATGATCGACCTGATGGGTCAGATCATGCGCGGGGACGTGTCGCCGACGATGACGGCGGCCATCCTCGCCGGCCTGCGCGTGAAGAAGGAGACCGTCGGCGAAATCGCCGCCGCCGCGCGCGTGATGCGCGAAATGGCGGCGAAGGTGCCTCTGCCCGAGCAGATCGAGGCGAATCGTCATCTGGTCGACATCGTCGGCACGGGCGGCGACGGTTCGAACACGTTCAACATCTCGACCGCCTCGATGTTCGTCGCCGCCGCCGCGGGCGCGCGCGTGGCCAAGCACGGCAACCGCAGCGCTTCGTCGAAGTCGGGCAGCGCCGATGTGCTCGAAACCCTCGGCGCGGCGATCGATCTCGCCCCCGCGCAGGTCGCGCGCTGCCTGGAGGAAACCGGGATCGGCTTCATGTACGCGCCGAATCACCATCCGGCGATGAAGAACGTCAGCGCGGTGCGCAGGGAGATGGGCGTGCGCACGCTGTTCAACATCCTGGGTCCGCTGACCAATCCGGCCGGCGCTTCGAACATTCTGATGGGCGTGTTCCATCCCGACCTCGTCGGCATTCAGGTGCGCGTGCTGCAGCGCCTCGGCGCGGACAATGCGCTCGTCGTCTGGGGCCGCGACGGCATGGACGAGATTTCCCTGGCCGGACCGACCCTGGTCGGCGAGCTGCGCGACGGCACGGTGAAGGAATACGAGATCGAGCCGGCCCAGTTCGGCTTCACCGCGGTCGACTCCGCCGTGCTGCGCGTGGAGAACCCCGAACAGTCGAAGGCGCGCGTGCTCGAAGCATTGGAGAACAGCCCGGGTGCGGCGCGCGACATCGTCGCGCTGAACGCGGGCGCGGCGCTCTATGCGTCCGCAGCGGCCGAGTCGATCGCATCCGGGGTCGAGGCGGCGAAGGCCGTGCTCGAGAGCGGCGCGGCGCGGGCCAAACTCGACCAGTTCGTGGCCACGACCCAACGTCTGAAGGAAACTGCATGAGCGGGACCGGATTTGCGCAAACCCCCAAGCCGCCGTACTACGCGGTGATCTTCACCTCGCAGCGCAACGGCAGGGGCGAGGCGGACTACGCCGCGACCGCCGACGCGATGTTCGAACTCGTGCAGCAGCAGCCCGGGTTTCTCGGCGCCGAATCGACGCGCGGGACCGACGGTTTCGGCATCACCGTCGCCTACTTCGACAGCGAAGACAGCATCCGGCGCTGGCGCGAAAATCTCGAACATGCGGCCGCACGCGAACGCGGCAAACGCGAATGGTACGAGCATGTCGAGCTGCGCGTGGCCAAAGTCGAGCGAGCCTATACCCCGCAAATCCCGGCGAAAGACTCCTGATCGTGTCCGATATCCTGAGAAAAATCCTGGCGCGCAAGGTCGAGGAAGTCCGCGAACGCAGCGCGTGCACGTCGCTGCGCGAGCTGTCCGCGCGTGCGGCCGACGCGCCGCCCGCGCGTGGCTTCGTCGCCGCGCTCGAGGCGAAGATCGCGGCGGGACAGGCCGGGGTGATCGCCGAAGTGAAGAAGGCCAGCCCGTCGAAGGGCGTGATACGCGCGGACTTTCGTCCCGCCGAGATCGCGCGCAGCTATGAGGCCGGCGGCGCCGCGTGCCTGTCGGTGCTGACCGACGTCGATTTCTTCCAGGGCGCCGACGCCTACCTGCAGCAGGCGCGCGCGGCCTGCGCCCTGCCGGTGCTGCGCAAGGATTTCACGATCGATCCGTACCAGGTTTACGAGGCGCGCACGCTCGGTGCGGATTGCATTCTGTTGATCGTCGCCGCACTCGGCGACGCGAGCCTGCTCGAACTCACGGAGCTGGCCGAAGAACTCGGCATGGACGTGCTCGTCGAAGTGCATGACGGCGAAGAGCTCGAACGCGCGCTGGCCACGTCGGCGCGGCTCGTCGGCATCAACAACCGCAACCTGCGTACGTTCGAGACCACGCTCGACACCACGTTGAATCTGCGCACGCGCGTGCCCGCCGATCGGCTCCTCGTCACCGAGAGCGGCATCGTCGCGCGCGACGACGTCGCCAGGATGCGCGCCGCCGACGTGCATGCATTCCTGATCGGCGAAACCTTCATGCGCGCGGAAGACCCCGGCACGGAGCTGCGTCGGCTGTTCTCGTGAATCCCGTTCATTCGGGCAGCCGACGAGTGCGCGGGGATAACGATTGAACCGCGGAGAATGCGGAGAAAAGCCGGAAGGAAACCGAAGCATGACGAAGGTGCTGGCTCTTCTCCGTGTTCTGCGTTTTTGATTCTGCGTTGCCAGCGAAGTGAATAAGCGTGCCATGAACATCGAAAATCGCAGCCAGGGACAGCTGCCTCCCGATCTTCGCGATCATGGATGAGCGCAAAAGCACGGTCCTGTTCGATTTCGACGGCGTGCTGTTCAAGGGCGACTCCTTCGCCGCTTTCATGCACGATCGCTGCCGGCGCCAATGGTGGCGCGTCGTGCTGGCCTCGCCGCTATTGCTGGCGGCATCGCCTTTCGTCGCCGTCCGCAGAACGCGTCGGCGGGCGATGAATTTCCTCGTCCGCCTCGCCTTGCTCGGCTACTCGATGCCGGCGTACCGCCGCCTCGCCGAAGATTTCGGCGCCGCGCTCGCACGCGACGCTCGTCGCTTTTCGCGGCCTGCGCTGGAGGCGCTCGGGGCGCATCGGCATCAGGGCGCGCGTGTCATCGTGGTCACCGGCTGCGAGGAAACGCTGGCGCGTGCACTGCTCGACGGGCTGGGTCTGCACGACGTCGAACTCGTCGCATCGACGCTGGCGCCCGGACGCCTCGGCCCGCGCGTCGATGTACACAACATCGGTTTCCAGAAGGTGCATCAGCTGCGCCTGCGCGGCGTGCGCGCGCCTTGGGACGTCGCCTACGGCGATTCGTCCGCCGACCTCGACATGCTCGCCGCGGCGCGTTCGGCGATCCTGGTCAATCCCGATCGCGCCCTGCTCGTGCGTCTTTCCTCGCGGCTGAAACGACGGCTGTCGATCGTGGAGTGGTGAAGCGCGCGGCCCCGCTGTGCGGACGGATTCGTGATTCGCGGCGCGTTTCGCGCCTGCATACCGGCGCAGCGACGTTCGCGTCATGCCGCTGTCACGCTCCATCCACATTGATTTGAGATCGTGCGCACAATCAGGGGGCGGGTTCGTGCGGCGTGCCGCGCGACCCGTCCGGCATCCAAGTCCAGCCGATGAATTCTGCAGTACAAACCGCCGCGGTGTTGACTTCGGCCTCCGCTACGTCCGCCTCGCAAGTCGCGGCCGACGCGGATTTGCGCGTCGAGACGCTCGTCCGATGGCTGGAGCCGGTGGTTCCGGCGACCTCGGTGCTCGCGGTCGGCGAACGTTTTCTCGACGCGGCCAGCGCGCCGTGGTTGTCGCTGCCGGTCGTCGACGACGGCGTTGCGGTCGGCAGCGTCAGCCGCTACGAACTCATGCAGCGCGTTTACATCAAACCGTTCGGCCGTGAGCTCTACGGCCGGCGGGCGATCTCGAGCGTGATGCACACGCAGCCGTTGGTCATTGCCGCCGATGCGACGATCGAAGAGGCCAGCCGTACGATCGCCGCGCGCATCCGCCAGCCGATCATGGAGGACTTTCTCGTCGTCGACGCGACGGGGCGCTACGCCGGCATGGGCAAGGTGCTCGACGTGCTCGGGGCGATGGAGCGGCGCATGGCCGCGCATTCTCATGAGCTCGAGCAGGCTTATCACAAGCTGAAGTCGTCGCAGGCGCAGCTCGTGCAGTCGGAAAAGATGGCTTCGCTCGGCCAGATGGTTGCCGGCATCGCGCACGAGATCAACACGCCGCTCGGCTACGTGCGCAACAACGTCGAGATGACTCAAGGGGCGCTCGGCGACGTGCGCAGCCTGATCGGCGCATACCAGCAGGTGGTCGACTTTTTCGCCGACGGCGGCGACGAGGCCCGGCTTGCGGCGCATCTGCAGGAACTCGAACGGCAGCGCGGAAAATTCGACCTTACGGCCCTGGACGACCTCGGCGGCCTGCTCGACGACACCGTGTTCGGCGTCGGTCAGATCTCCGAACTTGTCGGCAATCTCAAGGATTTCAGCCGCCTGGACCAGGCGCGCGTGGCGCGCGTCGACGTGCATCAGCTCATCGAGAGCGCGCTGAAGATCGGCGGAAACCTCCTGCGCAAGAAGAACATCGAGATCGTGCGCCGCTTCGGTGATGTGCCGGAAATCGTCTGTTCGCCGGCACAGATCAACCAGGTTCTGCTCAACCTCATCACCAACGCCGCCCAGGCGATCGAACACGATCACGGCCGCATCGCGGTGCGCACGCACGCGGTCGGGCAATACCTGATGATCGCGGTCGAGGACAACGGCAAAGGCATTCCGGCCGAGCATCTCGCCCGCATCTTCGATCCGTTCTTCACCACCAAGCCGATCGGCCAGGGCACCGGGTTGGGGCTGTCGATCTGCTACCAGATCGTCGAGCAGCACCGCGGCCGTATCCGCGCGGTGTCCACGCCGGGCGCAGGCACGCGCTTCTTCATCGCGCTGCCGGTGCGCGCGAAAGCCGAGGAGGGGATGTGAGCGAAGAGCGCGCCAGCGTATTGTTCGTCGACGACGAGGAGCGCATCTTGCGCTCGCTGCGCATGCAGTTCCGCGGACGCTACGAGGTGCTCACGGCGGGCTCGGGAGCGGAGGCGCTGCAGATCGTGCGTGGCCGCGTCGTTCACGCCGTCGTCAGCGATCAGCGCATGCCGGGCATGCTCGGCGCGGAACTGCTGAGCCGGGTGCGCGAGATTTCGCCGGCGACGATGCGCCTGTTGCTGACCGGCTACTCCGACATGCCGGCGATCGTCGCCTCGGTCAACGAAGGCGAGATCTTCCGCTTCATCGAGAAGCCGTGGCATCCTCAGCGCCTGCTCGAAGCGGTCGAGCAGGCCGTGCAGATCGCGCGGCGCGAGATGGCGGCACCGCCGAAGCCGGCTGCCGCGCCTGCGCAGGATCCGGGCGGGCTGCGCCTGTTGACGATCGACGAGGACGCGGCGACCTGCGATCTGGTCCGCGAGCTCGCCGGCACGCGCCACGCCGTGCGGCAGGCGGCGACGCTCGAAGACGCGCTCGCCGTGCTGAGCGAGGAGGAGATCGCCATCGTCGTCGCGAGCCTGAAGCACCGCAGCGACGACGTGGTCGGTGCGTTGAAGACGCTCAAACGCTACAGCCCCGGCACGCTGACCATCGCGGTGTCGCCGCTCGGCGACAGCTATGGCCTTATCGAGCTGATCAACCAGGGCCAGATCTACCGTTTCCTGCCCAAGCCGCTCTCGCGCGAGCTGCTGCGCCGCAGCCTGCAGTCGGCCATCGACCACTACCGGCGCATCAGGGCCGCACCGATGCTCGTCGCGCGGCATGCGGTCGAAGAACCGCCGGCCGCGGCCGAGCCGCCGGCGTCGCTCTCCGCGCGTCTGCTCGGATACTGGCGGCGCATCCGCGACAACGGACGCGTTCAGCAAAGCGCCTGAAGCGCTCTTCGGCGGAGGGCAGTGCGGTTCTTT
>CBJLOV010000063.1:0-21437 GCA_966424745.1 uncultured bacterium | reverse complement strand
GCTGGCGGCCGAGTTCGACGAAGGTTTCGTACGTGCCCTGCACGATGCCCTGCGAACCGATGTAGATCCACGAGCCGGCCGTCATCTGGCCGTACATCATCAAGCCCTTCTTATCGAGCTCGTTGAAGTGCTCCCAGGTCGCCCAGTGCGGCACCAGATTCGAGTTCGCGAGCAGCACGCGCGGTGCGTCGGCATGCGTCGGGAACACGCCGACCGGCTTGCCCGACTGGATCAGCAGGGTCTCGTCGTCGTTCAACTCGCGCAGCGCGCGCAGGATCGCGTCGAAGCATTCCCAGTTGCGCGCGGCGCGGCCGATGCCGCCGTAGACGACGAGCTCATGCGGATTCTCCGCGACCGCCGGATCGAGATTGTTCTGGATCATGCGGAAAGCGGCCTCGGTCAGCCAGCTTTTGCAGGTCAGCGTATTGCCGCGAGGCGCGCGGATCGTGCGCGCGGTGTCGATGCGGGTCGGTGCATTCATGGCGGAATCCCGAATGGAGAGGCCGCCGATTATCCCTCCGCCGCGGCGGAATTCCTACGACCGCACCGCGCGCATCTGCTCCGAACGCGTGCGCGAGAACACGAACACCGAAGCGGGCGGGATGTTGCGCCAGGCGAAGCCGCCGCGGCGTACCGACAGACCCAGTTCGTCGAGCAGTTCGCGCGCCAGCGGCGGCTTCGGCGAATAGGTGAACTGGATGAAGCTGCCGTCCGGCTTCAAGGCGTCGAACGCGGAACGCATGATCGAACGCTGCAGATCGCGCGACATGTTGAGCAGGCCGAGACCGCTGACGACGGCATCGACCTCGCCCGCCTTGGCGAAGTCTTTTTCCGCCGCGATTTTCGTAAGCTCGCAGGCATCGCCGCAGACCACGTTGGCGCCGGGGAAACGATCGCGCAGGTGTTCGTACAATTCTTCGTTCAACTCGACGACGAGCAGCTGCTCGGGCGCAATGCCCTCCTCGAGCAGGGCGCGCGTGAACACGCCCGTGCCCGCGCCGAGTTCGATCACGCGCTTCGCCCCGGCGGGCAATTCCGCCGTCATCAGCCCCGCCAGCTGCGTTCCCGACGGCGCCAGGGCGGCGATGCTGAGCGGATTTTTCAGCCATTGGCGGAAAAACAGCCAAGCCTGCGAGCCGGACGAGGGCGGCGATTGCGGTTGGGTCACGGGGCATCCGTATCGAAGAGACAACCCGCATCATAATGTGACGGGTTGAAGACAGCCAGCCTGCCGGAAGTCGCGAACGCCGCGCAATTCATCCGGGGGCGCATGCCGATAGCGCAGGCCGCACGAATAAAAACCCCGCTGCCGAGGCAGCGGGGTCGCAGACCGACGCTCAACTGGGGGAGGGAGGCGCCGGGTAACCGTTCAGCGGCCGTAGTAGCCGCCGCGATCGTAGTAGCCGTTGCGTCCTTCGTAGTAGCCGCGGTTGTATCCGCGGTCATAGCCGCGCTCGTAGCTGCGGCTGCGATAGTAGTAGCCCGAGCGGTACACGACCGGACGGCTGTAGTAGTAGGTCGGGTACGTCTCGTAGTACACGGGGGCCGGCGCGTAATACGTGGGGCCGTAGTAGGCCGGCGCGTAGTAACCGCCGTAATAGCCGCCGCCGACGCCGACCCAGCTGTGATGATTGCTGAAGCCGACCGACACGCCCGGCACGTTGACGCCGACGCTGAAGTAGCCGCGGGCCGACGCGGCGGACGCGAATGCGAGCCCGGCCACGGCGACGAGGCCGAAAGCCATCGCACGAAAACCACGCTTGCTGAATTTCATGATGCTTGCTCCGTTGGATGCGAACACGACATTTTCGTCGCGAGTGCATGCTGCAGTTTTCCGGCTGAATCGATTCTGAAAAATCGACGGTCTGACTGAACGATTCAGCCTGCCCGGACGGAGGGCGCGGACGAGCTTGCCGAGGTTATTTTTTGCTGAATTCCCAGGCTTTGTGGATGCGCGCGTTGCGCTCGAAATCGAACGGGATCGTGCTTGCGCTGATGTCGCGGATCGCGAAGCCCGCGAGTGCCGTCTCGTCGAGCTTGAAGCGGCGAAAATTGTTGGAGAAGACAATGACGCCGCCCGGCAGCAGGCGCTCCCCGCAAAGCTGCAGCAGACGCGCGTGATCGCGCTGCACATCGAAGTCCGCCGCGCTTTTCGAGTTCGAGAACGTCGGTGGATCGACGAAGATGAGGTCGTACATCGCCGAATGGTGCTCGAGGTACTTGGCCGCATCATCGCGCACCAATTTGTGCCGGTTGTTGGCGAACCCGTTGAGCGCGAGGTTGCGCGTCGCCCATTCGAGATAGGTCTGCGAAAGGTCCACGCTGGTCGTCTCCGCCGCGCCGCCGTACGCGGCGTAGACGCTCACTCTGCCCGTGTAGCAGAACAGGTGGAGGAATCGTTTTCCCCTGGCCGTTTCGCGCACGCGTGCGCGCAACGGGCGGTGATCGAGAAACAATCCGGTGTCGAGATAGTCCCAAAGATTGACCAGGAAGCGCAGACCGCCCTCGCCCACTTCGATCAATTCGCCGCGATGATCGAGGTTGCCGTACTTCTCGCCGCCCTTGCCGCGCCGGCGCTGCTTCAGCGCGATGCGCTCGCGCGGGACGTTCAAGGCCTCGCCCGCGGCGCGCACGAGTTCCCGCAGGCGCGCGCGTGCGGGGTTTTCGTCGACACTCGCCGGCGCGGTGGATTCCTGCACGTTCAGGTAGTCGAGCGGCCGGCCGCCATCGCGAGGATGCGCGCGATAGAGGTCGATCGCCGCGGCGTACTCGGGCAGATCGGCGTCGTAGACGCGCCAGCATTCGACGCCTTCGCGCTCGGCCCGCTTGCGCAGATGGCGATAGTTCTTCTCGATGCGGTTCTTCGCCATCTGCGCGCCGGCCGACAGCGGCTTCGGTTCCGGCTTTGGCGCATCGGCGGCGGCGATCTCGAAGTTGAGGAAGACGCACTCGAGCGCCCCGTTGTAGAGCTTGTATTTCTTCTCGGCACGCAGGCCGATCGCACGCGCGAGGTTCTCGTCGGACGTGATCACGCTGGCGCGCCAGCCCGGGAATCCGGATTTCAGCTTCGTGCCGAGCAGGCGATACAGATCGAGAAGACCCGCGTCCGCTCCCATGCGCTCGCCGTACGGCGGATTGCAGATCACCAGCCCCGGCGCTTCCAACTCGTGCGGACGATGCAGATGTTCGAGCGACTGCTTGCCGAGATGGACGAAGCCGGACATCTGTGCGTACTGCGCGTTGTGCACGGCTTCGCGCAGTACGCCCGCGTCGCGATCGAAGCCGAAGAATACGGGCCGCAGGTTCTGCGCCCCGCTGCGCGCCCGCGCCTGCGCTTCCTCGTGCAGCTTTTTCCACAATGCCGCATCGTGGCCCCGCCAGCCGAGGAAGCCGAAATAGTCGCGGCGCAGACCCGGCGCGATGTCCGCGACCATCAGCGCGGCCTCGATCAGCAGCGTGCCCGACCCGCACATCGGATCGACCAGGCCACCGCCCGCTGCATACACTTCGGGCCAACCGGCGCGCAGCAGCATGCCCGCGGCCAGGTTTTCCTTGAGCGGCGCCAGGCCTTTGCCGAGTCGGTAGCCGCGTTGATGCAGGGGCGCGCCGGCGAGATCGATGCTCAAGATCGCCCGGCCCTTGCGCAGCACGAGGTTGATGCGCACCGAGGGCTGCTCGGTATCGACGCTCGGCCGTTCGCCGCCACGCTCGCGGAACTGATCCACGATCGCGTCCTTCACCCGCAGCGCCGCGTACTGCGTGTGCGTGATGCCGTGCGTGCTGCCGACCGCGTCGACGGCGAACGTGGCTTCGGCGCCGAAATGCTCGCTCCAGTCGACCTCGAGTGCGCCGCGATAGAGTTCGTCGCCGTCGGCGACGGGAAATTCCGCGATCGGCATCAGCACGCGGCTGGCGAGGCGCGACCACAGGCAGGCGCGATAGCCCGCTTCGAGCCCGCCGGCGAAATGCACGCCCGCCAGCGCTTCGTGGACGTCGGCTGCACCGAGCGCCTTGAGCTCGTCGACGAGCAGGTATTCGAGCCCCTTCGGGCAGGTCGCGAAAAACTTGTTCAACGAAGAATCCACCGTGTTCAAACGAATCGCTCCAGGAACCACCCGAACTGCCCGGCGATGTAGTCGACGTGATTGCCGAGGCGATGATCGTCGTTCAACAGAGTGATCGCGTCGCCGCGCGCGCGCGCGAACGCGATGGCCGCGTCTGCGGGACAAAGATCGTCGTCCCAACCATGGACGAGCGCGGTCGGCACCTTCGCCGCGGAGAACGGCCGCGCGTAGCCGGGAATCGCCACCGGCAGGGCGATCAGGAACAGGCCGACGCAGTTCACCTCGTTCGAGGCCAGCGCCGAGGTGAACGCCCCCATGCTCGATCCGGCGAGCACGACCGGCGCATCCGCGGGCACGTGCGCCTTCAAGCATGCGATGCGTTCGTCGATGCGCGCGGGGTCGCGCGGCGCGTCGATATCGCGGTAGTCGGGGCGCACGCTGCGGAAGCCGAGCGGCTCCGCGATCTTCGCGAGCGCGCTCACCTTGGTCGCATCGGGCCCGCTTTCGAGGCCGTGCGAAAGAATCAAGAGAGGTTTCATGCCGCGATTATCGCATGCCCGCTGGCGAGCCCTTTTGCTGCGTGCGAGACTTGCCGCCATGCCGATTCCGACTCCACCCGAACCCGCCATTCACGACTGGCCGCTGCCCTACGAAGCGAAACTCAACCATCGCGAACTGACCAGCGTCGATCTGGTCGTGATCCACTGCACCGAGCTGCCCGACATGCCGACGACGCGCGAGTTCGGCGAGCGCGTGCATTATCCCGAGAAAGGCACGGGCAACAGCGGGCACTACTACATCACCGAGGCCGGCGAGATCTACCGCTTCGTCGCGCCCGAGCGCGTGGCCAACCATACCAAGGGCTGGAACACGCGCTCGATCGGCATCGAAATGTTCAACGTCGGCCGTTATCCGCACTGGGGCGACAGCCGCCATCAGGCGTTCACCGTTGCGTATACCAAGGAACAGATCCAGGCCCTGCTCGCCCTGCTCGGCAAGCTCCGTCGGGACATCCCGAGCCTGCGCTACATCGCCGGCCACGAGGATCTCGACACGCGCCTGGAGCCGGCGAGCGACGATCCGAAGATCATGCTGCGCCGGCGCCAGGATCCGGGCCCCCTGTTCCCGTGGAACGAGGTCGTGCCCGCCGCCGGACTCGCACGGTTTCACCCGTAGCGCGCGACCGGCGCCGCAGCGATCCTGCGACGGCCGAAGCGGCGGCGCCGTCGCCGAAATGTCATACTGGCGCCTCAGACTCCGATGCGGTCGATTCGCCCCTGCGCGACTTCGATCAGGAGCGGGCCGTTCGGGGTAGGAACAGCACGCACACCACTTCAATCCCCTGAGGAAGTGAGATGAAAAATCCTACCCGACTCTCTCTTAGCCTGACGCTTGCCGTTCTGGCGGGCGCCGCCGCCGTCCACCCTGCCAGCGCCGGCGCACAACCCGCCGGACCCGCGATCAAGCATGTCATGCTGATCAGCATCGACGGCATGCACGCCGTCGATTTCGCCAACTGCGCCAACGGCATCGCCTCGATCAACAACGGCACGCCGTATTGCCCGCAGCTGGCCGCGCTGGCGCAGAAGGGGGCCAACTATCTGCAGGCTTCGGCGACCAAGCCGTCCGATTCCTTCCCCGGCTCGGCCGCCCTCGCGACCGGGGCGTCGCCGCGCAATTCCGGGTTCCTCTACGACGTCAGCTACGACCGCGCCCTGTCTCCGCCCGCGCAGACCACGCCCTACGGCATCACCGGCGGCGCCAATCTCTGTCCCGGTACGGTCGGCACCCAGGTCGGCTTCGACGAGGAGATCGACAACGACTACACCAAGCTCGACGGCGGCGGCGGCATCAATCCCGCCTATCTGCCGCGCGACCCGAAGAACGGCTGCGCGCCGGTGTATCCGCACAACTTCCTGCGCGTGAACACCGTGTTCGAGGTGATCCACCAGCTCGGCGGCTATACCGCCTGGTCCGACAAGCATCCGGCCTACGACTTCTACAACGGGCCTAGCGGCAAAGGCGTCGACGATTTCTGGTCGCCCGAGATCAACTCGAACGTGGTCGCGCTGCCGCAGGTGCCTGGCTGCGCGACGATAGCGGACACCGCGGCCGACCAGACTGCGTGGACGACCAGCTTCCAGAACATCCAGTGCTACGACGCCTACAAGGTGCAGGCCGTCGCCAACTGGATTCGCGGCTACTCGCACGACGGCTCGACGGCGACGCGCGTGCCGACCTTGTTCGGGATGAATTTCCAGGCCGTCAGCGTCGGCCAGAAGCTCGTCGAAAACGGAACCAAGGGCGGCTATCTCGACGCGCTCGCCACGCCGAGCCCGTCGCTGCTCGGCGAAATCCAGTTCGTCGACAAGTCGATCGGCTCGCTGGTCGCGGCGCTGAAGACGCAGGGCATCTACGATTCGACCCTGATCATCGTCACCGCCAAACACGGACAGTCGCCGATCGATCCCGCGCGCGTGCTGCGCATCCCGCACGATGCGCCGAGCATGTACTCGCCCGGCGACGTGCTCGGCCTCCTGGCCGCGCAGGCGCTGGAAGACGACGTCTCCCTGCTCTGGCTCAGCGACCAAAGCCAGACGACGTTCGCGGTCGCCACCTTGGCGAGCAAGCTGTCCTCGACCGGCGGCGGCGAAATCTTCTCCGGCAACGCGCTGAAGCTGATGTTCAACGATCCGGCAACCGATTCGCGCACGCCGGACATCGTCGTTGCGCCGAACGTCGGCGTGGTCTACACCGGCGGCGGCAAGAAGATCGCCGAACACGGCGGCTTCTCCAACGACGACACGCACGTGATGATGCTGGTTTCGAACCCGGGCCTGTTCGCCGCGGCGAAGACGATCACCGGCCAGGTGGAAACGCGCCAGGTCGCGCCGACCATCCTCAAGGCGCTGCACCTGCCGGTGCGCAAGCTGCAGGCGGTCAGGCTCGAAGGCACGCAGTCGCTGCCGGGACTGGGCCTGTCGCCGTTCGACGACCTCCTGGAAAGCGGTTCGGGCGACTGAGGTTCGCTTCGCGCGGACTTCGGGCCGTTCTTCGGCCGGGACGCGCCGCGGTCCACCCGCAGCGCGTCCGCCGGCTTTCACGAATGCCGGCGCGTCGCCGCCACGACGTCTTCCAGCGTGGCGGCAACCCGCTCGAAGCCGTCGTCGTCCAGCCACGGGCTGTTCGAGATCGTCAACGTGCGCGCGGCGAGATCGCGCGCATTCGGCACGTCGGCCTTCGCCACGATCGAGGCGAGATAGGCGTAGTCCGGCAGCGCATGGATGAACAGGCGGCTGACGCCGAGGTTGCTCGTCCACAACCGCGCCAGGGCGGCATCGCGCATAGCCTGCGAAGGCAGCATCAACAGCAGAAACGGCCAGGTGCCGCGCGCGTCGCCGCCGTCCTGCAGAACCTCGATTTCGGCAATGCGCGCCAGCCGCGCGCATCGTCTTCGCGCCTGCTCGGCGAGTGCGGTCAGGAAACCGGCCAGGCGCGGAAACGCGCGTGCGCCGACGCTCCGCCGCCACGCGCCGAGACGATGCAGCGGAACCGACAGCGGAAAATCGTCGCCGACCGCCGCGGTGGCGTCGCCCGCGCGCAGCGCGCGGCGGCGCGGCAGGCCGTAGACGAACGGCAAGCCGCGCGGGCGGTAGAACAGGTGGTAGCCGAGCAACTGCAGAGTGCGTTCGGTTTCCCACGCCGCGCTGAACGGCACGATGTCGTCGCTGCAGCGGCGCAGCTCGGCGCGCAGTTGCGCGTCGCGCGCGATCAACAAGCCGCCTTCGTACGTGGTCAGGCCTTTGCCGACGGCGAGGGAGAAGAATCCGATGTCGCCCTGCGTCCCGACGGCGGCGGCGCCCTTGCGCGCGCCGAGCGCTTGCGCGGCGTCTTCGATCACCCAGGCGCCGACGCGTCGCGCGCAGGCGATCGCGGTATCCACGTCGGCGACGCGACCGCCCAGATGGGTCGGTACGACGGCGAGCGTGTCGTCGTCGCACAGCGCAGCGAGCGCTTCGGAGTCCATGTCGATGCTGCCCGGCGCGAGATCGCAAAGGCGCGGCTTCAATCCGCAATGCGCGACCGCGATCGCCACGAGCGGACAGGTGTACGCCGGCACGATCACGCTCGTGCGCGCGCTGCGGCGCTTCAGCGCGGTCAAGGCGACGACCAGCGCCGCGGTGCCGGAGCATTCGACCTGAACCTCGTCCACGCCGAGGAATTGCGCTGCCCGCGTGGCGAGCGAAGGCGTCGGAACCGGCAGCAGATCGCCGAACCGCGGCGGCAGGCCGGCGGTCGGCGGCACCTCGAAGAGTCGGCTATGCGATGTGCTCATCGTGCCCTTCGTCGGGCGGATCGAAAGCGAGACAGACGATGCCCGCCACGATCACCGCGCTGCCGATCAACTGCGTGATCGACAGATGGTCGCCGAAAATGAAGTACGACAGCACGAGCACCACGACCACTTCCAGATGGGAGGCGGCGAACGCGGGGCCGACCGGCGCATGCTTGAGCAGGGTCATCCAAGTGAAGAACGAGCCGATGTAGCCGGCGATCGCAACGTACATCCACGGGGCGCTGACGACGCGCGCGACCCAGGCGAACTCGGCGACGAACGGCCCCGCATGGTTCGCGTTGAGCTTGAAGCATATCTGCGTCATCGTGTCGAAGGTCATCAGCACGAGGAATCCGATCAGGTAGAAGCGACGCATGTCAGCCCACTCCCACGATCGCGACGCCGGCGGCGATGAGGGTACTGCCGATCACCCGCATCGGGGTGAATTTCTCGGCGAACAGCCAGCGTCCTGCGATCATCACGGCGACGATGTTGATCGAGCCGAGCAGCACGCCCTGCGACAGGGGAATCAGCGAAAGGAAAGCCTGCCAGACGACGAACTCGGCGACGAAACAGGCGACGCCGATCCATATCCATGGCCGCCGCGCCATCGATTTCCAGCGTTGCAAGCCGTCGCCGGCGTCCGGATGCGCTGCCGCGGCCTTGAAGGCAAGGTGTCCACCCGTGTCGAAGGTGACGTTCAGCAGCCAGAAAAGAACGACGAGCAAAGTCATGCGGTGCGCTTATGCAAAAAGAGCGCACATTGTCCGCAATGGGCGGGAAAGACGCAAAGCAGCGAGCGCCTTTGCGCCGTCATTCCCGCTTGCGCGGGAGCGACGAGCGGAAAATCTCAGGCGGCGGACGACCTTTCGAGCGGAGCGGTCGCGTCCTCGTGCCCGAACGCATGCAGATCGACGTGGCTGACCGGAATCGGACGGAAATCTTTTTCGTCGAACGCGACTTCCTGCAGCTTCCACCCTTCCGCGCTGCGCACGGCGCCCCAGAAACGCTTGAGCGCGCCCCACTGCATCGCGATCACGCCGCGGCCGTTGTCGGCATCGACCGTGGGGTCGCCGACGCCGGTGGGACGCGGCGGTTCGCCGTACAGCGCCGTGCCGAACAGGTTGTCCCACACCGACATGACCTGGCCGAAGTTGCAGTTGTGCAGGTTCGGCCGCGTCGGATCCACGCGCATGTGATGCAGGCGATGGAAGCGCGGATCGACGAAGAGCCGCTCGAAGAGGCGGCCGAATCCGATGCGCGTGTTGGTGTGGGAGAAGTTCTGCACGAGCTCGCTGACCAGTTCGAGCAGGGCGAACTGGGCGGCGTCGACGCCCATCAGCAGGCCCGCGGACGCGAGCACGAAGGATTGCAGCACGCCGTCGAGATAGCTGCCGCGGTCATTGGTCCAGCAATTCATCTGGCGCTGGCTGTGATGCATGCTGTGCAGCGCCCACCACCACGGAATCGCGTGCTGGGCGCGATGCATCCAGTAGTAGGTCAGATCGTAGACGATGTAGTAGAGGGCGAACGCGAGATACGGGTGCCGATCAATGCCCGGTATGAAACTGAGCAGACCGCCGCTCGGCTCGGTCGTTGCGCCGACGTCGGCGCCGCCGCCGAGCAGGTTGGCGAACGGCGTCATCACGAGGAAGGCGAACAGCGGATTCAGGCCCAGCACCATCAGCAGGGTGAAGGTGCGGTCGATGTTCGTGAGTTTGCGGTCCTTCCAGATTTCCGCCGGCGCGAAGGTTTCGAGCGGACGAAACAGGCAGGAGATGATCACGAGCTGGAGGAAGGCGATCAGGACCGCCGTCGCGATATCGTGCGGATCGCCCGCCAAGGTGCCGACATGCAGGAACGACAGCACCGGCACGACCAGATGATCGGCAAGCCACTGCACCAGGCCGGACCACCCTTGCGCTATTGCGTTGAACATCTCACTACCCAGGGGAACGATCAAAAGACCACCACGAAGGACACAACGAGAAACGGGGGAATTTTACTCCCCGCGATTTTCTTCGTGGCCCTTCTGCGCGCGCTTCGTGTCTTCGCGGTTCATCTTTTGATCCGGCTTCCCGGCCGCGGAATTCAGGCGTTGTCGAACTTGCCGAGGAAGTCGTTCTTGCCGATCTCGACCCCGTTGTGGCGCAGGATCGCGTACAGCGTCGTCACGTGGAAATACAAATTCGGCAGGACGAAGTTGAGCAGATAGAGCAGGCCCGTGGTGTGCACGTCGCCGGAACGGCGCGGCAGGACAATCGCGCGGCCTTCGCTGCCATCGAATTTCTGCGCCGGAATGCTGTTGATGTACTCCAGCGTCCTGGTGAGGCGCGCCTCCAGTTCCGGCAAGGTCGTCTCGGTGTCCGCGAACGAGGGAATCTCGGTGCCGCTCAGCCGGCCTGCAGCGGCCTTGACCGTGTCGGAGGCGATCTGCACCTGCTTGATCAGCGGAAACATGTCCGGTGCCAGGCGCGAGTTGAGCAGCACGCCGACTTCGATCTTCTTCGCCGCGGCAAACGCCTCCGCCTTCTTCAGCAGAACCAGCGCATTGCCGAACACGCGATTGGTGGTGGGAACGAGAACGTCGTAGATCGAAACGGACATGGGAAATCCTTGGGCGGAAAAAACGAAACGGCGCGCATTCTCTCATGCGCGCCGCGGTTTCCGTTAGTCCGCGCTAGCCCGCCGAGTTCGCGTAGATCTTCACCACTTCGAACAGGAACTTGCGCCCGTCCAGCAACGACTTCACCCGGATGCGCTCGTTGAGTCCGTGCGCGCGGCTGCCCTCCGCGTCGTGGAACATGCCGGAAAGGCCGTAAGTCGGGATGCCCGCCGCATTGAGGAAGCGGCCATCGGTCGCGCCCGTCGCCATCGTCGGCACGATCGCGACGCCGGGCCACAGCGTTTCGGCGATCTTGCGCACCGGCTCCATCATCTGCTCGGTCAGCGGCGGCAGCGGCGAAGGCAGGCCGGGATCGCCGGTCGGGCTGACTTTGATCTTGTCGTCGCCGATCACGCCGGCGATCCGCTGCTGCACCTCGGCCACCGGCACGCCGGGCAGGATGCGGCAGTTCACGTTCGCGGCGACATGCTGCGGCAGGGCGTTCGGTGCGTGGCCGCCGTTGATCTGGGTCACCACGCAGGTCGTGCGCATCGTACCGTTCCAGCCCGGGTTGATCGCCCACAGCCGCTCGGCTGCCGCCTCGTCGGGCTTCGCCGCGAGCACGGCGCGCAGGTCGGCGGCGACTTCGGGCGGCGCGGTCTTCGCCTGTGCCTCGAAGTAGCCGCGCGTGACCGGATTCAGCGCGATCGGGAAGTTGTAGGCGGAGAGCTTCGCCAGACCCGCGGACAGATGCGCGATCGGATTGTTCTTGGTCGGCCGCGAGCTGTGGCCGCCGACGTCGGAGGCCTCGAGCTTGAAATCCTGATACACCTTTTCGCCGGCCTGGATCTGCAGCGCCACCGGCTTTTCGTTCTTGTCGAGTTCGCCGCCCGCGCCCTCGTTGAGCGCGAACGCGGCGCTGAGCGCTTCGGGCTTGGTCTGGGTCAGCCACTTGACGCTGTTGAACACATCCGGGGTTTCTTCGCCGCAGGTCAGCGCGAGCTTGATGTCGCGGCGCGGCACGAAGCCTTCCTTTTTGTAGCGGATCAGGCTGTCGGTGAACACCGCGGCCATCGCCTTGTCGTCGCTCGACCCGCGCGCGTAGAACCAGCCGTTTTCCTCGACGAGCTTGAACTGGTCGCGCTCCCAGTCTTCGCGCTTGGCTTCGACCACGTCGATGTGGGCGAGCAGCAGGATCGGCTTGGCCAACTTGTCGTGGCCGCGCAGCACGGCAAGCAGCGCGCCGTCCTGCGGACGCTCGGCGGGCGCGAGGATCTGCGTGTCGCTCTTCGCAATCCCGGCCGCGAGCAGCCGCGCCTGCATCGCCTCGGCGGCCTTGGTGCAGCTGCCGACCGAACGCGTCGTGTTGGTCTCGACGAGCTGCCTGTACAGGTCGCGGAAGGCGGCTTCGTCCGCCGACGGCGCCTGCGCCCTGCCGTGCCCGGCGAACATCGCGGCGGCGACGGCCGCGGAAAGAGAAAGCGATCGGGCAACGGCACGCATGCTGCGGACTCCTTGGCTTGGGGAAATCCCAAGGTTGCAACGAGGTTCCGCGAAGATCAACCCTGCCGTTGGTCATCCGCTCCGCGCGACGCCGGGCCTGGCGCGTTCCGCACCGCTCCAGACCGCCCAGTTACGCCAGCCGGGTATCGATGACGATCTTCGAGGTCAGCGTGCGGTGCACGGGACACTTGTCGGCCATTTCGAGCAGGCGCGCGCGCTGCTCGTCGCTCAGCGCGCCGACGAGCTCGATCTCGCGGTCGATATGATCGAGCATCACCGGCTTGTCGCCGCAGTCCTTGCAGTCGTCAATGTAGCGCTTGGCGTGCTTGAGTCGCACGACGACCCGTTCGAGCGGGATCTGCTTGCGCTCCGCGTACAGGCGCAGGGTCATCGAGGTGCAGGCACCGAGCGACATCAGCAGCAGTTCGTACGGTCCCGGCCCCGTGTCGCTGCCGCCGACCGCGATCGGCTCGTCCGCAGCTAGCTGATGACGGCCGTCGAGCGCGTACTGGGCGAACTTGCTTTCGCCCGTCTCGGCGACGACGACGGTGCCGTCCGCCGCCGCGGGCGGCATGAATCGCACGCCGCTCATGCCTGCACCAAGTCTTGATATTCCGGATGCCGCTTGATGTAGGCGGCGATGAACGGACACTGCGGCACCACCTTCTCGCCGTGCCTGCGTGCGTCGTCGAGTACGTATTGGGCCAGCTTCGAGCCGATGCCGCGCCCGTTGAGCTGTTCGGGCACGATCGTGTGAATGAAGGTGATCGCGCCGGGCCTGCGCGCATAGTCGACGTGCGCGGTGTGGCCGTCGACGGTGAGCTCGTAGCGATTGCGCGCGCGGTTGTCGATGATGTCGTCTGCCATGCGATTCCTCGGATCGGTATTCGGTTCGATTATGCACTCTTTGTCATCGCATCGAGGCGGCGCTGCATCTCCGCGCTCGACACCTCTTCGACGTGCGTCGCCAGCGTCCACACGTGGCCGAACGGATCGGTCACCGTGCCGGAGCGATCGCCGTAGAACTGGGTCTGGATCGGACGCGTCTCGGACGCGCCCGCGGCGAGCGCTTGTTTCATCGCCGCGTCGGCGTCTGCGAGATACATGAGCAGGTGCACGCTGGAACCGCCGAGCGTGCGCGGGCTCTTCACATTGCGCTGCGGCGATTCGTCGGCGAGCATCACGCGCGTGTCGCCGATCTCGATCTCGGCGTGGCCGATGCCGCCGTTCGGCAACGTCAGGCGATACCGCTCGCGTGCGCCGAATGCCTGCCGGTAGAACTCGATCGCCTTCGCGGCGCCGTCGACGATCAGATAGGCGTTGACGCTGCGGTAACCGTCGGGAATGGGATTGACCGGCATGCCGTGTCCTCGTCGAAAGAGACGCGCATCATACGCCGCTCATCGGAATCCGTTTCAAGGCAGGCGGGCAACCGAAGCCGCGCGCCGCAGCCAGCCGGCCACGCGTTCGGCCCACTGCGCCTGCGACGCCGCGTCCGCGATCAGATCCTGGCGAATCTCCAGTTCGACGTTCGCCAGGCCGCGCCGCACCCCGTGAACCGGGATCGCATAGTCGCTCGCATCGTTGACCGAGTAGGGTTCGTTGTCGCCGACCACCCAGCGGCCGTCGTCGCGGATCACATCGAGCAGCGCGCGCGCCAGTCGTGGCTCGCCGTTGTGATAGAGAACGCCGACCTGCCAGGGCCGCGCGACACCGAGATAGACCGGGGTGAAGCTGTGCACGGTGACGAGAATCGTCGGTCTGCCGGCGGCGCGGCGCGCGTCGAGCTCGTTTTCGATGCGTGCGTGATACGGAACGAAAATCTCGTCGATGCGCCGCTGCCGCTCTGCCGACGTCAGGTTCGCGTTGCCCGGAATGTCGGTTTGCTCGCTGCGCTGCGCGATCAAGGTCGGCGATTCAAGCGGGCGGTTGCAGTCGATGACGAGGCGCGAGTAGTTCTGCACGATCGCGACGGCGTCGAGCCGCGCCGCCAGCGCCGAGCTCACGCCGGCCGCGCCGATGTCCCAGGCGATGTGCCGGTCGAACTCCTCGGCGGCGAGGCCGAGGTCGCCGAGCGAACGCGGAATGCGGCGCCCGGCATGGTCGCAGGTGAGAAAGAACGGCGAAGCGCCGGCGGCATTGTCGATGCGGAATACGGGCGGCTCGTCCTCGGCGAGGAGGCTTGTGCGTCGGCTCGCAGGCATATCCATTGCGGCGATTATTCTTGCGGCATGCGCACCGCGGCGCGGCGCGACCAATCCAGATCGAGGATCACGCGCTCGCCGCTGTGCGCGTCGGTCGCCTCCAGGCGCGCCAGCCTGCCGCTGCCGTCGCAGATCCACGCGCGCAGATCGCCGTCGGAACTCGATCCCGGCAGCTTGCCGCTGGCGCGGAAGCGGTAGACCTGCGCCTGGCATTGGCTCGTCCTCGATGCCGCCTCCACGCGCGCATCGCGGATCGTCGCGATCGCACGCTGCATCGCCGCCATATCGAACGCCGTCACCGGCACGAGCGCACGATCCACCGCGCTCCAGATGCCGAGCGCCTTGACCCAGGCGCGTTCTCCGATGGCGACGAATTCCATCTCGTCCGTGCTAGCGTGGATGCGGTCGGGAAACACGACCTCGACCTCGCCCGCCATCGCCGGCAGCGCAGGGCCGAACATGCGCCCCTGCGCATAGCCGCGAAAACCGCCGGCGTCGACGATCTGCAGGAATGCGCGCTGCACCTCGGCACGCGGATCGGCGTGCGCCTGCACGGCAACGGCAAGCCCGAACAACCCGAACAGCAAAGACTTCATCTCGACTCCGCGGCTAAGACCCGTTGGCGCTGCCGCAACCGGTCGCGTTGCCGTGTCCGGTCGTCAGAGCGCTGGCAGGCTCGAATTCCGCGCAGAGTATCCGAGCGCGTCGATGAATGCAGCTTATCGGCGGCCGCGGCCGATGCGGTCAGTGCGCGACTTCGACACGGTCGCGCCCGTGCGCCTTGGCCTCGAGCAGGGCCACGTCGGCGCGCTTCACCCAGGCGCGGGCATCGTTCATGTCGTCTTCGTTCGTGGCGATGCCGATGCTGACCGTCGACATCGATACGGGAATGCCGTCCGGTTCGCCGGCCAGCACGGTCAGGCGGATGCGCTCGGCGATCAGCCGCGCCGTCTCCGCCTCGGTCTGCACGAGGACGATGCCGAACTCGTCGCCGCCGTAGCGGCCCGGCACATCGACGTCGCGGATGCAGCGGCGAATGATGCCCGCCACCGAACGGATCACTTCGTCGCCGGTCGGGTGCCCGTACACGTCGTTGATCTGCTTGAAGTGATCGATGTCGATCATCAGCAGCGCGGCCGGCAGGCCCAGGCGCTGATGCCGGCGCAGGACCTCGACGGCCGCATCCTCCCAGCTGCCGCGGTTGAGCAGACCGGTGAGACCGTCGATGCGGCTCAATTGCGCCAGGCGCCGGTTCTGCCGGCTGACGGTGCGCGCAAGCCGATACGTTGCACCGCTGATCCCGAGGGGATACAGGACGAGCAGCGGCAACGCGCCCCAGATTTCGGGCATCGTCGTTTCCAGCCTGAGCGAAAACCCGAATACGACGATGATCGCCAGACACGCCGCCACCTGCCCGATCAAGGCCCGCACCAGCAGCTTCGGGCCGCCCACGCAGAGCTTGTCGAAGGCAAGCATGACCGCGAGCAGCGTGCTCGGCAGCAGGTTGAACTGCATCAGGGCGATCCATGCGCCGCCCATGGTCGAGTCGACGACCAGGTTGCGCAGTTCGGCCTGGCGCGGCGACGGCGCGCGCAAGGCCATCCAGCGCGCGAGATGCGGCCAAAGAAAACCGTTGACGAACAGCACGGCCCAGGCGAGCCAATGCGCGCCGTTCACGAAGAAAACGCCGGCCACGCAAAAAAAACCCGCGCCCAGGCCGAGCATGCGCATGCGGAACAGACGCTCGACCATCTGCCGTTCGTGGCGGCTGAATTTCGCGGCATCCGGCAGCGTCGTGGTCGCTGCCGGTTCGAATATGGAATAAGGGAGCAACATACCTGCCCGATTGAACCTCCGGGCAAGGCTAAGCAAATTGCATGCCGGCGCGTGTGAAATTTTCGTGCCAGACCGACTGCCACGCAGCCTTCTTCGCGGAAACCCCGCCACGCGGCGCTTCCGGCGGTTCCGGGCGCATGCGGAGCGGCCCGTCCGCGGCGCCGAAAGCCGGCGGCGGCGCGCGTCCTGTGCGGACGCGCGCCGTTCAAAAACCTCGAACTGCCCTATTGCGTTACTTTCGGTCGCCTGCCGTCGCATCGCGCGTGGCGCGGAATTCCGAATCCGCCGACCAGTTCGGCCACTGCCGCGAGTTGGCCAGCTGGCTGCCGAGCTGATAGAGCACGCCGAGATCGTGGCTCATGCCGGCGAAAGTCCAGGTCGGCTCCCATTGATCGGCCGGCTGATGGTAACGGTAGGTCACATATTCCTTGCGCGCCTTCTCGCCCGCTTCGAGTCCGCCGTTGACCAGATCGTTGCCCGACTCCCACGAAAATGCCGGCACGCCGCGCTTGGCGAAACCGAAATGATCCGAACGGAAGAAGTGGCCCGCTTCCGGATGCGGATCTTCCGAAAACGTAAGACCGCTCTTCTTGGCGATCGCGATGGCGTCGTCGAGCAGTTCGGACTTGGCATTGCCCGATTGCGACCAATTCTTCGCCGGGCCCATCGGATCGAGCGCGTCCATGTTGATGTCGGCCACCGTCTTCGACAGCGGATAGAGCGGTTTGGACGCGTAGTACTCCGAACCGAGCAGGCCCTTCTCCTCCGCGGTGACGTTGAGGAAAAGCACCGAGCGCTCCGGCTTCGGCCCCTTCGCGAACGCGCGGCCGAGTTCGATCAGCGCCGCCGTGCCGGTCGCGTTGTCGACCGCGCCGTTGTAGATCTTGTCGCCCTTCGCATCCGGCTCGCCGACGCCGAGATGGTCCCAGTGCGCGCTGTAGACCACCGTCTCGTCCGGATACTTCGACCCCTCGAGACGGCCGACGATGTTCTGCGAGGTGATGACGCTCGAATCGACCTGGTAATTCGCCGAGAACGTCGTGTTCTTGAGCACGACCGGCTTGAAGTCGCGCGTCTGCGCCTGTTTCTTCAACGCGTCGAAATCGAGGCCGGAGCCCTTCAGCAGCGACACGGCGAGATCGCGCTGGATCCAGCCCTCGAGCTTCGGATGCGTCTCCGCGGGATTCTGGCGCACGACGTCGAACTGCACGTTCGTGTTCGAATTTTTCACCGTCGCCCAGCCGTACGAAGCCGGGTCGGTCTCGTGCACGATCAGCAGGCCCGCGGCGCCACGGCGCGCCGCCTCTTCGTACTTGTAGGTCCAGCGGCCGTAGTAGGTCATCGCCTTGCCGCCGAAATCGCCGACGCCGGTTTCGAAATCGGGATCGTTGATCAGCACGATCGCGATCTTGCCGTGCAGGTCGATGCCCTTGAAGTCGTCCCATTTGCGCTCCGGCGCGGTCACGCCGTAGCCGCAGAAGACGACGGGCGCATTGGCGATGTCGACCGACTTGGCGCCGTCGAGCGGCGCGCGGATCGCGATTTCACCGCCCTGGGTCAGGGCCTGCACCTTGCCGCCGACAACGAACGAGGCCTTCGGCGCACCCTTGATCTCGGCGCGCAGCAGCGGCACCGCCTGCGTCCATTCGCGCTTGCCGTCCTTGAGATCGCCGCCGGGCGCAAGCCCCGCGCCTTTCATCTGTTCGACGACGTAGGCGACCGTCTTGGTCTCGCCCGGCGTGGCCGGGCCGCGCCCTTCGAATTCGTCCGACGCGAGCGTCTTCACCTCTGCGGAGAGCAGCTTGGGATCGATCTTCGGCACGTAGGCGGACTTGTCCGCGGCGACGGCCGCCGTGGAAATCGCCAACGCGATGGCGGATACAAGCAGAGTTTTCATGACGCTCCCGTTCAACTAAGCGGACGGCGATGATAGTTCGCCGTCACCGGGAGCGTCCAGATTCGGAACCGGCCGCTTGTCGTTGCCGCAATATCGGCAACGGCGCGTGCAAATCGACGCGATGCCTCGAAGCGCGAACGGCTTCGATATCCGTTCGCCCCTTACCGGAACGAACGGACCGACGCCGAAGCGCCGTCGCGATTGCGCGGTTACTGCACGCCGCGCACCGGCAGTGCGACGCGGTTGCCCGGATCGTAGTCGAGCTTCACGTGCAGATTCTGTCCCTGATACGCGTAGACCACGTCGTAGAGCTGCGGCGAGTCCTTGCCGGGTACGACGTCGCGGCAGCGCTTGACCACGCGCGTCACCGTGTCGTTGGCTTGATTCGATTCCTGGATCTTCTTGCCGGCGATGCCGCCGCCGACCGCCCCCGCCGCGGTGGTGAGCGCGCGCCCCTTGCCATGGCCGAACTGGTTGCCGATCACGCCGCCCGCGATCGCGCCGATCACGGTGCCGGCGACTTGATGATTGTCGGACTGCGGACGACGTTCGGTCACGGTCTGATCGGTGCAGACGCGCTGCGGCCCGCTCAACGGCGTCACGCTGATCACCTGCGCATACTCGCCATTGTCCTGCGCCGGAGGCGGCGGAGCACCGCCCGGACGCGGCGCATAGCCGGCCGACGGCAAGGCGCCCTGTTGTGAAGCTGCGCCCTGCTGTTGCGGCGCACCTTGCGGCAGCGGCGGCGTCGCGGCCGGCGGCGCGTTCATGGCGACACCGCCGGAGGGCGGCTGGTCGTTCTGCGCTGGAGCGTTCTGCTGTCCGGTGAGTTCCGCGACCGACATCGACGGCTGTTTCTGCGCGGGCGGAGGAGTCTGCTCCGGTGCGGGAGCCGGCGCATTCTGCGCGCTGCCGTTGGAAGATGGGCCGCTGCAAGCCGCGAGCGTCGCGGCGAGGGCGCAGGACAGGACGACGGCGAATTTCTTCGACGACACGAATGACGACACGATCATGGCACTCTCCTTACCACCCCTGCGTTTCGATACTAGCTCGAAAACGTGTATGCCGGCTGAAAATCGCCCCTTGTCCGCGATTGATTTTTCGCCGGAAAAACGGCATGCGCGGACGCTCCGAAAACGTTTCGCCCGACTGGGCAAGCGGCACGCTCGCGACCGCCTTGGCCGCGCTTTGCAAATCGTGCCGACACCTCGCTCCGGCACATCCGCGGCGCGCGGGAATCCGCATATACTCCCCCGCCACCAACGATGGGGAGAGAGAAAAACATGAAGCACCGTATCGCCTCGGTTGCCGCCGGCCTTCTGTTCGCGCTGTCTGCGCAGGCACAGGCTCCTGCGGCAAACGCAACCGCGGCGCCGAAGCCGCTCGTGCTCAAGGCCGCCCACTTGTTCGACGGTCGCAGCGGCGCGCTGGTTTCGCCGGGCGTCGTCGTCGTCCAGGGCGAGCGCATCGCCGCCGTCGGCGCAAACGCAGCGATCCCGGCCGACGCGAAAGTGATCGATCTCGGCGACGCCACGCTGCTGCCCGGCTTCATCGATGCGCATACGCACATCGCCTCCGATCACGACGACAACTGGGCGCAGGGATTCTACGAAGGCATGCTGCGCTTCCCGGTCGAGCAGTCGTATCACGCGGCGCGCAATGCGCGTTCGACGCTGCGCGCGGGCGTGACCACGGTGCGCGAAGTCGGCGCCGCCGATTTCATCGACGTGGCCCTGCGCAATGCAATCAACCAGCATCTCACCGAAGGCCCGACCATGCTCGTCGCCGGCCACGCGATCGGTTCCACCGGCGGCCATTGCGACGGTTCGCCGATTCCGCCGGAGCGGATGAAGGAACCGGGGCCGCTCGAAGGCGTGTGCAACGGCCCCGAGACGTGCCGCATGGCGGTGCGCGAGCAGATGAAGTTCGGCGCCGATGTGATCAAGATCTGTGCCTCGGGCGGCGTGCTTTCCGAAGCGGACCCGGTCGACGTGCCGCAGCTCACGCCCGACGAGTTGAAGGCGATCATGAGCGAGGCGCATACGTGGCGCCGCAAGGTCGCCGCGCACGCGCACGGCGATCTCGCCGCCAAGCTCGCGGTCGAGGCCGGCGTCGATTCGATCGAGCACGGCAGCTTCCTCAAGCCGGAAACGCTGCAGCTCATGAAGCAGAAAGGCGTCTACCTCGTGCCGACGCGCATGACCCAGGAGTGGGTACTCGCCAAGGCCGACACCTATCCGCCGAAGATCGGCGCCAAGGCGCGAGCGGCGGCGACGGCGCATTCGGAGATGATGAAGAGCGCGCTCAAGATCGGCGTGCTCATGGCCTTCGGCACCGACGCCGCGGTCTATCCGCACGGCAAGAACGCCGAGGAGTTCGGCGATCTCGTCGCCGTCGGCATGTCGCCGGCCGCGGCACTGATGACCAGCAGCGTCGGTTCGGCCAAGCTGCTCGGCATCGACGCCGACACCGGCACCCTCGAAGCCGGCAAATACGCCGACGTCGTCGCCGTGCCGGGCGACGTGCTCAAGAACGTGCGCGCCACGGAAAAGCCGCTGCTCGTCGTCAAGCACGGCGCGACGGTGAGGATGGAGGACTGAAGCGTCCGTCCGCTCGACCCGCTTCGCGCTTCGGCATCATTCCCGCCCATGCGGGAATGATCCAAGCCGCATCGCACACGGGCGCCGTGCAACTGTTCGACCGCATCACTCACGTTCTGCTTTGCCCTCTGCGCTCATCATTCGCCGCAGGCAGCGCGCTCGACGGCGGAGGGACGGGATTTCGCATTCCTGTTGTTCCGCAGCCGACAGACAAAACGGAGTTCCCCACTCGATCCGCGCTGCACGCTCCGTCGAGTCGGTCTTGTCGCTTGTGCGTCGTGTACCGGAAGAAGAAGGAACCGGCGAAGCCCTAGCCTTGCAACGGCCAGCTTTGCAGACGCACATGCCGGGTCTGGCCGAGCAAGCTGTGGACCAGCGCAAACTCGCGCACC
>CBJLOV010000062.1:0-21558 GCA_966424745.1 uncultured bacterium | reverse complement strand
CTCCGTCCCCGCATCGGGCGGCGGTGGCGCGCATAAGTAAGCAAAGCCCTTGCCGACAGCGCGCGGCAGAAGATTGGACAACGGAGCGGGGCGTTGCTTGGCGGCCTTCGTAAGGGTAGGAGCGTGGCCAGCATAGACGTCCAAATTGTCCAACTCAAATAGTCCGTTCGCTCCGGATCGAGTCCAGAGCAGGCTGTGAACTTGTCGAAAGGCGCGTTCGAGAACCTTGTGGCAGGTTGGTTCTTGAGACCCTGCTTCGACAAGCTCAGCACGAACGGTGACCTCTTCAAGGGTCTCCTGATTAAACCGTCCGAAAAATCGAGGGTGCTTCGTGCGGCTACTTCATACTGGCCGCAAACCGCTTGATGAACGGATCGGCCAGCGGCGAGGTTCGCAGCGTACGAATGCTGGTGTCGAGCAGCTCCCGGCTTTGGGCATCGTCCGGATGGCCGGTCTGCTTGCGGCACACTGCGAGAAACATTCCCGCCTCCGCCGCCTGCCAGCGGTTCACCGGCGAGTCCTTCATCCCCTTGCGGCGCTTCCAGGTGGATTCGAGGTCATCGACGCCATCGGCGCACTGCTTGCGCAATACGTTGATTCCCGCCAGCGAGTAGCGTGCCTCCTGAACATCGGGTGTGTCGGCGCCGTTCTGCAGCTTCACGAAGCCGTCCCTGGCGGTTTCCGCGTCGGACCGGGCCTGGTCGAGTTGCCCGAGATCGCGTTCGTCGAGCGCCAACATTACGTACAGTCTGAAGACGAGGTCGCTGGTCTCGCCTTGCATTTTCTTGGCGCGCACAATGGCGTCCGCGTGCAGTGCGCGCGCTTCTGCAGGATCGCCGCGAAGCCGCCGTGCGAAACCAAGGTATTGCAGAGGCGGCACGATATTGTTCGAACCTACTTGCTTCGACAGCACCAGCACTTCACGAAGTTCCCGCTCCGCCTCGGCATAGCTCCCGTTCAATGCTTCGACTGCGGCAAGATTTATTCGCTTCACCAAGACATCCGATGCGGTCTCGCCGTAGGCCTTGGTCGATATGGCGAGTGCCTTACGCATGTATGGAATGGCTTGCTCCAGGTCTTTCTGATGCGCTTTGACGATGCCCAGCCAGGTGTAGACGTTCATCGCCATGACTTCGTTCTCGACTCCCGATTTTTTCAGTATCGCCAACGCCTGCAGCAGCGAGGTCTCGGCTTCATCCAGCCGCCCCTGACGGTCGCGAATGCTGGCGAGTTGCCCGAGAACGATGGCGTACAGCGGATTGGTTTCGCCTAAAAGAACGCGATCGCTATCAAGAGCCTTGGTCATCAACTCCGCAGCCTCATCCATTTTGCCTGCGTTACTCAACGCCATGGCGAGATCGCGTTGAGTCTGGGCGACACCGAGGCTGACCATGGGCAGCAGGCGCGAGCGGATCGCAAGCACCTCCCTGCGCTGGTCGATCGTTTCCAGAACACGCCCGTCGCGCATCAGCGTAAGGCCGAGTTCGTCCCCCGCATTGGCGAGTGCTTCTTCCCCCGCGGGTCCGATCGCGCGGCCTAGGGTTATCGCTTGACGCAGGTAGGCCTCGGATTGTTTCAGATCGCCCAGATTGCGAAGCATGGCCCCATAGTTACGTAGCGCATCGACCCGCTGTATGGGTTCTCCCGAGCGACTATCCCGCTTCACGATCCGCTCGAGCCAAGGCGTGAGTTCTTCATAGATGCGATGGTCGCTGGTGCGATTGACGACCGCAGTGACAAAATCGAGCGTGATTTTCGTGGTCAGCGCCGAGTCTTCTCCCGACGAGGCGGCCGCAATCGTGCGTGCGCGGCGGAGAATGTCGGTTGCTTTGTCGATTTGTACCAGGAAGGAGTAAGCCATCCCCATCGTGTCGAGCAATTGCGCCTGCAGTTCCGGCTGATTGCCCAGCTCGGTGTCGATGCGGCGAACGCCGCTGTCGAGCAGCTCGGATGCCGTCGGTACCTTTCCCGGGGACTTATCCGGGTTTGCCGAGTCGAATACGTTGAGGAGGAAGTCGCGCACGGCATTGGCGTTCTTGGCCGCCGCGGTCGCACGCGCGGCTTCCTCTTCCGCGCGCGCGCTCTGCAGCCGCGCCTGGTGCGCCTGCCAGAGCGTGCCCGCCATGCCGGCGAGCAGCGACACGACGACGATCGTGCCGACCGCGATGGCGATCTTGTGCCGGCGCAGATAGCGCTGCGCCAGGTCCCATGCGTTGGGCGGCCTGGCCTGGATCGGCCGACTGCCCCGCGCCGCGTCGATGTCGGCGAGAAACGCTTCGACGGTGCCGTAGCGGTCGCGCGGCGATTTGGCCAGCGCTTTCAGCGCGATCGCATCGAGATCGGCAAGCAGGCGCCTCGGCTCGGCGGGGAAGAGAGAGTGGGCGACGTCGCCGGTGTGCGGCGGCGATGCGTCGCGGATGATCTTGATCGCGCTGAGCAGGGGCAGGCCGCGAACCGACAGCGGCGGCTTTGCGCACAGCAGGAAGTAGAGCAGTCCGCCGAGGGCATAGATGTCGGAGCGGACGCTGGCGACGTTTTCGACGATCAGTTCGGGTGCGGCGAACTCGGGGGTCAGGACGAGGTTGGTGGTTTGCGGGGTGTCGCCGGCATCGGCGAGCGCGCGGGCGATGCCGAAGTCGAGCAGGTAGGCGCGCCCCGCGCGATCGACCAGGATGTTGCGCGGCTTGATGTCGCGGTGAATGACCAGTTTTTCATGCGCATACGCGATTGCTTCGGCGACTTGGCGGAGCAAATCCAGGCGTTGCGAGAGCGGCGGTTTCCGCTGTTCGAGCCAGACGTCCAGGGTCGTGCCCTCGATGAAATCGGTGACGAGAAAGGCGTGTCCGTCGGCATTCACGCCGGCGTCGAGCAGGCGCACGATGCCGGGATGCTGCAATCCGGCGAGTAGGCGCCGTTCCGACTCGATGCTGCTGCTCAGGCCCGCGCGGTCGCCGCGGATGAACTTGATCGCCACCTTCTTTTCAAACAGGCCGTCGGCGCGTTCGCCGAGCCAGACTTCGCCCATGCCGCCGCGTCCGATCGGGCTCAGCACGCGCCAGCTTCCGACCTGGTCGCCGCGGGCGATGACGAGTGCGGGCGAGTTCGCGTCGAGATAGTCCAGCGGCTGCTCGATGCCCCTGAGCCATTTGCGCAGTGCGTCGGCGTCCCGGGGCGATTCGGCCGCCACGGCGTCGATGAAGGCGGCGCGCTCGTCCGCGTTCATGTCGAGCAGTTGGTCGACGAGCTCTTCGCGGCGCTGCCAGTCGCTGTGGATCGGTTCCATGAAATTTTCCGTTTGCTTATTCGGGAGCGAGTTGTTGCGACAGCCAGCCGCGCGCCTTGACCCAGTCGCGGCGCACCGAACTCGGGTCAAGATCGAGTATCTGGCCGACTTCGGCCTCGCTCAACCCGGCGAAGTAGCGCAGTTGCACGACTTGGGCGAGACGCGGCCGGATGCGCTCGAGGCGCAGCAGCGCATCGTCGAGTTCGAGCATGCGGTTGGCCTCGACGACGTCGTTGGCGATCTGTGCGTCGTCGCCGAGCGATTCGTGCGGTGCGTCCGATCCACGCTTCTGCGCGATCTTGTCGCGCGCGTGGTTGATCAGGATGTAGCGCATGGCGCGCGCGGCGATCGCGAGGAAATGATCGCGCTCGATCTGCGAGAACGTGTCGGAGGAGGCGGAGAGTTTGATGTACGCCTCGTTGACGAGGGCGGTCGTCGACAGCGTGTCGCCGGCGGCGGAGCCTTGCCGCCGCGAGTGCGCGATCTGGCGAAGCTCGCGCTGCAGGTTCGTCATCAGTTCGGACAGGCGTGTCGGCTGCGAGCCGATGGCGCTTTCGATCCACGCTCGCACTTCGGTTTCGGGCGAACTTTGCGACTCGGAATCACGAAGAGGAGTCATGGGCGATGTCGTCCGTGTAGCTCGTCGATGTTCGGTTGCGGTCAGGGAGCGCCGGTTGCAGCGAACAACGAATCAGCGACAGATTGCCCCTCGGCCGGCGGCGAGCTTCAACGATACCGGTGCCCGACGGAAATCGGCCACGCGTTTCGATCGAAGATTGCCCGAGCGGACGGCCCCGCAGGTGGAGCGTCGCCGCGGACGAGTATAAAGGGAATGGGTTGGAAGAAAGAATTTCCGGCTCTCCGCTCGGGCGGCTGTCGCGAACGGGACGAACGGGGCCGGCTTTCCGGCACGAAGGTTTGGGGCGCGAGGGTAGAACGACCGGGGAGCGCCGAGGTTCGACGCTGCGCGATGTGCGCGGAAAACACTGTCCCGAGGATGGCGCCGCATCGCGGAGGTGCGGCTGGGCGGGCTCGGCGCGGGGGGGGCATGTGTCCGTACGCCGGGTCGTCCGGCGATCCTGACGTCCGTTCGCCGGCATCCGGCGAACCGCGCTCCGACACCGCGACAAGGCGGTGTCGGAGAGTGCGCTTGAAAGACGTTTACATCGCGCCGACGTCGTACACCCAGCCGCGCGTCCAGTCGTCGACGCCGTCGAAGGCACCGACGTAGTTGGCGCGGATGAAGAAGCCGGAATCGGGGGATCGGCCTCCGCTCAGCAGCGGCGAGCCGCTGCGCGGCATCCAGCCGTTCAACATGGGATCGCCCGTGCGGTTGCCGTTGCCGGCGTCCCACACCTTCTGTCCTGCGCCCTCGTGGCTGCCTGCCTTGCATTGACCGATGAACGAGTACGTCAACGCCAGATCGTCTGGACCGAGCGCGGCCGACGAGGCGCCGTCGACGTTGAAGCAGGTGTCGTTGAAGCCGGTCACCAGCGTGTTGTGGTAGATGCCGCCGCTGCCTCGGCGGATGCGCATGCCTTCATTGCCCTTGCTCGAACCGATCAAGGTGAGGTTGGAGGCCACGGGCCGCGTGCGCGGCTGCAGTTCGTTGTTCTGGTTCGAGTTGTCCGATTCCACACCGTTGCTGTCGCGGCCCTGGTCGCTGTTCTGCGAACCCTGCCAGCCGAGCAGGAACTGCAGGCGGCCCGCGTAGCCGTCGTCGAAGTCGAACATGTCGTCGCCGACCTGGCTCGCGACGAGGTGCCTGCCGTTGACCGTGCCGCCGAAGAATTCGTAGGCGTCGTCGAGCCCGCCGTGCACCTGCACGTAGTCGAGCGTCGTGCCGCTGCCGACGCCGCACAGGGTCAGGCCATTGAGTTCTTCGTTGGTGTTGATGACCTGGCCGGCCCAGAGGATGCGCACGTAGCGCAGCACGCCGCTGTTGTCGTCGAGCTTGGTACCGCCGTAGACCACGTCGGGGATCGCCTCGAACTTGCAGCCGAGGTCGCTGGTCGGCGCGTCGTTGCAGATCGAGCGGCCGGCGAGGACGATGCCGGCCCACGACCCCGGCACCGCTTCCGGACCGGTGAAGGTGATCGGCTCCTCGCGCGTGCCGTCGGCGACGATCTGGCCGTCGGCGAGCACGGCGATGAAATTCGGCTGGCTGCGGTTGGTCGAGCCCATCACGGTGACGCCCGGATCGACGGTCAGCACGCCGCCGGCGCGCACGCTCACCTGTCCCTGCACGAGGTAGGTTTTGCCCTTGGGCAGGCGCAGGTTGCCGGTGACGGCGCTCGGCAGCTGGCACTGGCCGTTGCCGAGGTCGGTCGTCGTCGCCGGACATTGCGCGACGACGCTGCCGCAGGCGTTGCTCTTCTGGAACGGCTGCAGCTTGTAGGTCGTCACCGGCAGGCCGCTGGCGACGGTCGGCTGCATCTGGATGTCGATGCTGTTGCAGCCGTTAACGACGAACTTGGCCGTGCCGAGTTCCTGCACGACGACTTTGCTGCGGTCGAAGTCGTCGCCGAAGCTGCCGCCCGTGCCGGTGAACATCTTCGCCGGGATTTCCCTGGCGACGGCGCTGGCGTTGCCGTCGCTCTGGATCGTCACCCACAGCGGATTGCCGCCCGCGTTGTAGGTGTAGAGCGCGGCGAACAGCGTGCCCCTGTTCACCGCGGATGAGTTGGGGATGTAGCTGAGCAGAACGCCGCGGCCGCCCTGATCCGGATTCCACCAGGTGCCGTCGTACGCGGTCGAGAGCTGGGCCTGGGCGAAGGCAGAGCAGGACAGGCCGAGCAGGACTCCGGCCGCGAGGGATTTGCGAAGCAGATGTTTCATCGATGGCTCCTTGAGGGCGTGACGTGTCGCGCGGCAAACGGGATCGTCGAACCTGACGACAACGTTAAGAGTTTCCAAATTGTTCGCTGCAAAGGAATTTCATCGGCGTGTCGGTCTTGTTTCAGGGATTGATCGAGGCGGAAAAAACAAAGAATAAATAGTCGGTTACCCTAACTTTGGATCAACTGATCGCGAAGGGTTTTACGAAGCGAGTTGCGCGGCACGCTCACGCTTTCCGACCGGAATTGTCAGGTTTCAGCGACGGCGAAGGTTTGCCCGGCGGAGAGCGCGGACGATCCGCGTCATGTATCGGAGGAGCGGGAGGCGCAGGCCGACACCGCCGCGCGATTCGATCTTGCAGCCGTCCGTCGGTTTCGATGGGGAGAGAACACAGGGCCGTTTGCTTCGTGCCTATGCGATCACGAAACAAAGAGCAAAAAGATGAACCACACGGACACGAAGAGCGGGAAGGTGCACGAAGAAGAAAAGAGGGTGGCAGGACGCTAAGCCGACCGATTTTTCATCCCCCTTCGTGCATTTCGTTGTACGTGACGCGCCGAACGCAGGATGCGGCCGATCGTCGACGACCGCTTCGACGGCCGGTACGACCCGGCGTCGCCGAGGACCGGCCGTACTCGCCCCCGGCCGCGCTTGGCAAACGGCAGCCCGGGGCATCGGCAGCTAAGGCGAAATTCCTGGATGTGGAACCACCGTTAGTGACTGCGTCTGGCGAAAGATATGGCGTAGGCGCCGGCCCGGATCGACGGAAGCGTGTCGTCGGACATTTCGATGCCGTCGATCAGCTGCGTCGGCATGAACAAGAGTTTCTTTTGCACCTCCAGGCTGTCCGGCACGGCCTTGTTCAGGGTCAGCGTGCCCAGGTCGACGACTTTGCGATCGTCCGGCCAGGGTTGACTGGGATCCTTGGTTTGATCGCCGGGTGCGGCAAGCTGTGCCTTCAGGTGGAATATGACGGCCTTCTGCGCGACACGCTTGGGCATGTCTTCGACGAGGAAATCGTTGGGCTTCTTGGCCGCGTCTGCAGCGCTGAGGTGCACGACCTTTCCCGGCAGCATCTGGTATCGCACGGCTTGCTTGTTGCCTGCCTTGTCGACGAACACGAAGGCGTCGATGCCGTAGTAGGTCTCATCGGCGAAGCTTGCGGGTGTGGCAACGGTCGCAAGGGCTTTTTCGAAGCTGGGATGGCTTGCTTTGAACTGGTCGAGCTTGGTCGGCTTTGTCGCGTCGGGCCCGCTCTCGCCAACGGCGACGAGCAGGTCGCGAAATTCTTCGCCCGACGCCACGGGAAAGAACTTCAACGAATTGATCACCATGTCGGTGCTGGCGCCGTTCGGCAGGCGGAACTTGATGGCCATGCCATGGGGATTCGCGCCCGGCGAACCGTCGGCGACGGTCGGCAGCCCTCCCGAGTCCGAGAAGCGTACGGTGACCGGAATGGTGCTGCCGTCGAACAGGGCCGCACGACTGAGCTTGGACGCATCTGCAGATGCCTTGAAAAACCCTTCGACGACCACGCCTTTCGCATGATTGGCGCGGAAGCCCGGGTGTGAGCCATAGATTTTGTTGAGCGCATCGACAATTTGCGCGGTCAACGGGACATCATTCTCGCCGGCAAAGGCGGGCATCGCGATAAGTGAGCAAGCTAGCAGACACGAAAGGTGCGCTTTCGAGATGGCCATCGGCTGTGTTCTCCGGATACGACGGGGATGCCGGAGAGTCTGCCATTTTGCAGTGCGATTTGAAAACAAAAACGAGAGCACGAAGCACTCGAATCAAGCCTGCCGAAGCGGCTCGGCAGAGGCCCTTCTCGACCCGTTCGCGCAGCGCGGTTTTTTGATTCAGCCTTGGTGAACTCCTGCATCGTCTGGATGCAATCGATCTCACGTCGTGCCGACAACGAAGGTGCCTGCATCGATCAAGTCTTTTTCGTTCTCCAAGCGGCGCGCAATAGCTCCAGGCTTGCCGTTACCGCTGTCAACTTGGGCGGGCCACTCCACCTGCAAGGCTGCGTCGCCCGCTGGTTTTTGCCGCCTGCCGCCGGCGTAGTTTGTTTTCACGGTGTAGGTGCCGGAACGGATGGCGGATCGTAATGACTTCCGGTCCGCATCGGTTGAGGGAAGAAGTCGGCCGATTAAACTGTGACTTGGTTCACGTATAATGCCCGCAGAGGCAAGAAATACCGTGGCTCGAGGCAATGATTGCGTGATCCGTACATCGCCATCGACTCCCTCGACGAACGGGGTGTCTGCGCGATGCCCTGTTCGGATTCGTATCAGCGAGTCCACGAGTCCTATCTCGCCCGGCGAGGGAAGCAGCTCGAATCAGATCGGGGGTGCTCGTTGGTAGTCATGGTGACCCTGACGCTCACTTTGTTGGGCGTCGCATTCCTGATCATCTGGCGCTGGTGGAATGTCCGACCGGCGCTTTTCTGGGGCTGGGGATACCTGTGCTGGGCGGCATGCGATTTGTTGCTGCTCCCCGACTTTCATTTCCCCTCGGTGAGACCGGAAATATTGCCGCAAGCGCTTTTCCTTACGTCGATTTTCCTGCAGATGCACGGATTGCAGGATCGCGTCGGCGAGGCAAAGTTCGCGCTTCGCACGCGACTTGCGCTTTACGCCGGCGTAACCATGGCCACCTCCTGGCTTGTCCTCTTTCCTTACATGAAGTGGATCGAACTCTCGATCCGACTGGTGATGCGTCTCGTGCTCACCGGTATCGCGTTGTTCGCAATGCGGCCTCATCTGAACCAAAAGGTCGACAAACTATTGTTCGCCGTTGTCGTCGCGATGACGCTTTCGATCGTGGCGGTGGCAATGCCGATGATTCACGCGTCGTGGTTGTCGGGAGGAGGCCCGATCTCAACGAATATCGTGATGGTGGCGCGCGACGTGGGTAATGTCGTAAGCATCGCCTTTTCGTTGGGCATATTTCTCGCGGTCCTTCTCGACGTCACCCAACACCATCGAAACGAGGCGCTGCTTGATTCGCTGACAGGGCTGGCAAACCGGCGTCAGTTCGAAGCGTTCCGGAACACCGAATGGCGACGCGCGGCAAACGACCGCCAATCGCTCTCGCTCCTGCTAATCGATGTCGATCAATTCAAGGCATACAACGACACCTATGGACACGCGGCCGGCGATCGATGCCTCATCGCAATTGCCAGGATCATTCGTGCAACCGCGCAACAACGCGGCAATTTATGTGTTCGTCTCGGCGGCGAAGAGTTTGCCGTGTTGATTCCCGGTGCGCGCGTATCGGACGCTTTCCTCGTTGCCGAGGAAATTTGCCTGGGGGTTCGGACATTGTCGCTTCCACATCAGGGCAATCCCCACGGAGTTGTGACAGTCAGCATAGGGGTTGCCGCAGTCGTGCCTACCAGCAATAACGAAGGCGCACTGTTCGAAGCCGCGGACTCGGCGCTGTACAGGGCGAAGAACCGTGGACGCAACCGCGTCGAGGAGGCAAGCCGGGGAGTTGATGCGCAGCGGCAGATCGCCGGTCATCCGTCCATCGGCAGGCTGTGAATTCGAGGTTCGCGTCAGGCGTTCAATCGCAATCGCTAAGGTGATGCGTCGCCCGGCGAATGGCCGCTGCCGGGCCGGTTGACCGGACGAACGTAAGGCCGCTTTCGGTTGTTTCTTGCCGGCGGTCTCATGCCGGCCAGGGGTGCAGCGCGCTGATCATGATTGATTGTTTTGGTTGATCAACCTCGGAGACCTGCGCACTCTTCGTGTCTTCGTGGTTCTCTTCCCTCTTGGCAAGAACCGCATCAGGGTGATCTGTTTTTACCACGCCCATTCGACGCCGAGGCTGAATTCGCGGCCGCGGCGATAGCGCAGCGTGGTCAGTCCGCCCTGGGTGTAGTTCACCTGCGGATCGAGCAGGTTGCGCCCCTGGATTTTCATCTTCCAACGATCGGCAAGAACCCACGAAGTCACGAAGTCGAGCTGGCGGAACGGCTCTTCGTAGATGTCCGGCACGCCGAGTTCGCCGGCCTGCGAGATGCGTCGGCCGAAGACGTTGAACAGCACGGTCGATTCCAGCCTTCCGTCTTCGGAGCAATAGCCGAACTGCAGGTTCGCGACATAAGGCGATTGTCCCTGCAAGGCGCGGCGCGCCGACGTCTGGATGCCGGCGTTGCCGCCGAGATCGACCTGAGACCGGATGCGTGCGTAGTTGAGCCCGAGATAAAGCTGATCGAGCGGCAGGCGCCCGATCGATGCCTTGTCGATCCACGACCAGCGGCGCAGCTGCGCGAGGCTGCCCGTGTAGTCGATTTCGATGCCGCGGTTCTTCGCGCCGGCGGCGTTCTTCAATTCGAGCAGCGCACCGGTGCCGGCCTGGTTCACGCGCTCGATCGGATGGTCGAAGCGCTTGTCGAACAGGGCGATCGAGAACGATTCGGTGTCGGAGAAGTAGTACTCCCAGCGCAGATCGAGGTTGCGGATTCCGGTCTGCTTCAGATTCGGATTGCCGCGCGTGGCGATGTCGAGTTCGGGGTCGATGAACTGCGCGCGGCTCATCTCGCGGAAGTCCGGCCGCGACAGCGTCTTGCTGAAGCCGAGGCGCAACTGCGCGTCCTCGGCGTAGGCCCAGGTGAGCGCCGCCGTCGGCAGCCGGTCGGCCTGTTCGATCTCGCCGACGATCGGCGTGGGATTCGGCGCGAACAGCTGGTATGTCTCCACGCGCTGAAGATTGTTTTCGCGGCGTACGCCGAGATGGACGCGATAGCGGTCGCGCCAGTTCAGTTCGGCGGCGACGTAGGCCGAATCGAGTTTCTGTCGCGCGCGGTACGCATCGGTCGCCTGGGTGACTTCCTGCAGCAGCAGGCCGCCGGGGCGGATGTATTCCGGCGTCAGCACGTTCCAGATGTCGGCCGGCGCGTCGTCGGGCCGCGAACCGCGGAATTGGAATTTGCGGATATACGAGCGGCGCCCGCGCGAAATGCGGTCGGCGCCGGCCTGCAGGCTTGCGCTGAAATCCGCGCCGAGTTGCAGCGGCAGCTTGGCGTCGACGCGCTTTTCGATCAGGGTGTCGTCGAGCCGCGCGAACAACTGATCGTTGTTGTTCGAACCACGCGCGAAGGCGAAGCTGCCGTCGCCGAGCTGTTCGTATTGATAGCTGCGCGTGTTCGGCTCGTCGCGGGTCACGCCCGAGTGCGAGTAGAGCCAGTCGATCTCGAGGTTCGCCGGCGCATCGAAAGTATGATCGCCGTGAACCTGCTTCACGGCCAGCGCGTTCTCGATCCAGCGCAGGCGAGTGTTGCGGTCGCGGTCGCCGGCCTGCGTGTCCCAGCCCTCGTCGATGCGCGTCTCGTCCGTCGCCTGGCGGATCTTCAGGAGGGTGATGCCGACGTCGTGCTTGCGGCCGTATTTCGCGCCGAGGCCGATCAGGCCGCTCCGGTCGACCATGCGTTCGCTGCGGAAACGTTCGAAATCCGAGCGCTGCTCGAGTTGTCCGAGCGCGAGCGAGTAGGAGCGGCGCCGTTCTTTGCGCGTGGCCCATTCCTGCGCATGGCGCAGCGCGCCGAGATAGCCGAGCGACCAGCCGCCGACATCGAACGAGTCGCCGGCGCCGAAGCCGAACACGGCGCCGGGATCGAGGTTGCTCGCGTAGGTGCGCTAGCCGCGCGCGGCGATTTGCTCGCTGAGGTGCTCGCGCGCGGCCGGATCGGTCGGAAACGGCGTGACGCCGTCGGGAAACTTGCGCGCGTCGAGGCCGTCGCCGAGCCAGTCCTTGCCGCCGCCGCGATAGCGCAGCCCGCGGCTGCCCGTCGTGCCGTCGAGATATTTTCCGCTCAATGCCGCGCTCATTTGGAAATCGCCGGGCACGCCCTTGCTGCTCAGCCCCACGCTGCCGCCGGCGAATTCGCCGGGCATGTCGGCCGAGTACGATTTCTGCACGGCGATGCTGCTCAGCACCGAGGTCGGAAACAGATCGAGCGGCACCACGCGCCGGGTCGGATCGGGCGACGGAATCTGCGCGCCGTTGAGGACGACGCTCGAATAGCGCTCGCCGAGGCCGCGCACGTAGACATGCTTGCCGTCGACCAGGCTCAGGCCGGTGACGCGCTTCAGCGCGGCGCCGACGTCGGCATCGCCCGTGCGCGCGATCTGCTCCGCGCCGAGGATGTCGACGACCTGCGGCGAATAGCGCCGGTCGAGCACGACGGCCGTGTCCGAGCCGTCCTTGATCGTCCGGCCTTCGACGCTGATCGCACCGAGTTCGTGCTGCGGGCCCTGCGCCGCCGTCGCGGTTTCCGCCGCCGCGGGAACGAGGGCCTGCAGAGGCACGTCGAGTGCGGTGCCGGCGTCGTTCGACACGTTCACTCCCGGCAACGATCGCTCTGCGAATCCGCCCGCCTTCACGGTCACGTCGTACTTGCCAGCCGGCAACGGCAATGCGTAGCGGCCGTCGGCATCGGCAAAGACCGCGAGGCCCCGGGCGGGGATCGAGATCTGCGCATTCGCGACGGGACGGCCGTGCGCATCGCTCACGCGGCCGATCAGTTTGCCTGTCGCCGCGGCCGCGGACGCGGCGGGAACGATGCTCTCTTTATCTTCTGTTTGCGCGGGAACAGGACCATCAAGCTCGGCCGCAAGCAAAGCGGCCGAAAAGGCAGCACGCAACATGTTTTCCATACCCCGGATGAACCCCGATAACCATCCAGGCGCTGCCTACCCCGGCTGGCGCCTCGATACCCGATACAGCGCGATCGAGAATAGGGTCGCTGATTTGCAGTTCGATGACGACCGCCGGACACCGCCTGCCTTCGCGCGTTTCGGTGCAGCGGCCCGCTTCGGCAAAGCGCGCACCAAGCGCTTGCCGAGCGCCGATGCGTTGAAAAACGCAATCGCGGATTCGGCCCCGCTTCATCTCGACGTCTTCCGATCGTCTCTCGTTGCCCCCGACCTGCGCGGAATATCGGATGTCCGCTCCGCCGCGCTGCCGCCGCCGACAACCTCAATCTCGACAATCGGACGGGAACGCGACTTAAACGAGGGCGAGCAGCGAAAGGCCGACGCTTCCGGCGAGGCCCAATCCGTTCGCGCCGGTCGCGAGCAGCGATTGGCGCGCCGCCGGGTCATTGAGCATGTCGGCCCAGGACTTTTCATTGGCCAGCTGCATGCGCATCGCGCCGCTGCCGCGCCAGGCGCCCATCGCGAACAGCAGGGCGGAGACGCCGAGCAGGAACGGCGCCGCGCTGCCGCCGGGGCTGACGAGCATGGTCGTGCCGCCGATCGCGCTGCTGAGCAGGGCCGAGATGCCGACCAGCGCGGGCGTGAATTGGCGCAGGAAGATCTGCTGGGTATCGAGATGTTCGCTCTGCTTCATCTCGTCCTGCTCGATGTTCCAGTTCGCCGCCACCGCGTCGACTCTCTCGACCGACGCCACCAGAGGCCGGTTCGTCTCGGCTGCCGCCTGTTTGCCTTCCCCCACGTAGGCGGCGTTCTGCATTGCCTGGTTCTGCGTCTGTTCGTTCGCGCTCTGGCGAATGCCGCCGTCGGCGAGATTGGCATTGCGCGCGTTGACGGCGGCGTCGAACGAACGCGCGGCGAGGCCCAGGCGTTGCGCCGCCGCGTCGATCTGCGCGTCGTCGCCGGCTGCGTTGCCGCGTGCGGCTTCGGCCGGGGTCTGCCCGGGGCGCGCCTGGATGGTCTGCAGGACGGGACCTTCTTCCTCAGTCTGTCCCGCGGCCTGGCGCGCGGCGTCGATCGCCTTGCCGTCGGTCGTCGCCGTCGCGGCAACGCCGCGTCCGAGCGTATCGAGAAGATTGCCGGGTTCGGTTTCCTTGGCCCCCGGTGCGATCGGCGCTGCTTCCTCTTCGGCATTGCCGATTCGGCCCTCGGCGAGCGGCGCGGCGCGATCCTCGGCCTGCGTCGCCGCGGCGCCTTCCTCGTCCTTGCCGGCGAAGCGCGCGCCGGGTTCTTCGGTTTCGGCATGCGCGGCGTTTCCGCCGAAGTCGCCGGCGCGGCTTTGCGCGGCCGAGCCCGACATGGCCGGGTCGTCCGCCGCATTTTTCCCGGCGGCCGTATCGTTGTTGCCGCCGGCGCGCGACGAGGCATTCGCGTCGCTCTTGCTGCCGGCCCAATCGTTGAACGACTTTCCGGTCAGGTTCGACGGGTCGACGCGATTGCCGGAGCGGCCGTCGAGCAACGACGAGGCGGCCTGGCCGATATCGTGGAGTGCATTGCCGGCGGCATCGGTCGCGGACGCGAGCAAGCCTGCCGAATCGGAACGGCCCTGGTCGTTTTCGACCGAGGAGCCCTGCGCCGAGTAGGTGTTCGTGAAGGAGAGATTGGAGCCCGCGTACGAATTGCTCGTCGCATAGTCCGAACTGCGCGAGAGCAGCGAACCGAGCGTGTTGCCGACGCCGTCGACCAGGCCTTCGCCGTTGCCGTGCGATCCGTCCCAGTTGGCGCCGTTGCCGTTGCCGGTACGTCCGTCCGCGCCATTGTTGCTGAATCCTTTGTTCTGCCCGCCGCCGTCGCCGTCGCCCCAGCCGGCGTTCTTGCCGTCCGCCTTGCCCGCATCGAACTTGGCGCCGTTCGCTCCCTGATCGCCGTTTCCCTGCGGGCGCAGGGTGACGCTCTCCGGATTGCCCGTCGCCGCGTTCTGCTGCTGTTGTTGCTGCTGCGGCGGCGGTTGCTGATCGGAGTGGACGCCGCCATTGTTGCCGTTGTTCTGGCCGCCGGCATTGGGTATGAAATTCGGCTGCGTGTTCTGCTGACTCGGTCTGACCTGACTGGGCGATTGCGCATGATCGACGATGTGCGTCGATCCGCTTTGGCCGCTTCCCGAATTCATCGCGATACCGTCGGAAGCCAGCGGCCGGTCCGCATCGGAAACGGAGCCCGCATGCTGATCGGCGGGCGCCGCGTCGCTTGCGTGCTGTGCGCTGCCGAGATCGGTTTGCGCCGCAGCGTGATCGTCCGCGGGCGTGTGCAGCGCGTGCCAGGATTGACCGACGCTGCCGACAGGATTCGCGCTCATGATTCGGCCTCGCTACAGCTTCGAGCGGTTCGATTCTACGCTTCGCATGCGCAAATGCCCCTGGGGTTTTCCCTAGGTTGCGGCGAGGCGGAGGCTGCAGGATATTTTTTCGGATCGCGTCGGAAGGCTTTCTTTCGGCCTTCGGCCGGTCCCGACGATTCCAAGAGAGCCTTGCCATGATCGCCCAGCAGCAGAACCCCGTCCTCCGCCGCGGCCGCGGCATCGTCGCGGCGGCGCGCGCCCTGTCCGTGTTTTTTCTGATCGCCGCCTGCATCGATGCGCGCGCCGTTGCGATCCTCGACTCGAAGATCGATTTCCAGGGGCCGCTGTCGCTGAAGATCAATTCCGGCAGCGCCGACGTCTCCATCAAGAGCATCTTCAATTCCGGAACGAGCGCCTCGGGTTCGCTGCGCGTCGAGCTGTGGGCGGTGCAGTCGGTGGTGTCGGGCAACAGTCCGAGCATTTCCGGCTACAAGACCGCGCAGATCTATACCCGGGACCTCGTCGGCGGCGCGGATACCCTCGGAGCCAATCAGTCCTTCGACGACCTCAATCTGCATTTGCAGTACACGCCGCCGGCCGATTCTTCGTACAACTCGTATCTGCTCGTTCTCGAAGAGCAGTTCGCCAATTGCACGACGCCGGACCAATATTGCGGCGATGCCTACGTCAACGTGGCGCCGAGCAGCGCCAGCTTCCAGATCAGCGCCGGCATGACCGGCAGCTGGTACGACCCGAACCGGAGCGGCCACGGCTGGATGTTCGAAGTGCTGCCGAACAACGGCTTCTTCGCCTCGTGGTACGTGTTTTCGCCGAGCGGCGGGCCGACCTGGATCGTGGCGCAGGGCACGTACAGCGGCAGCACGGCGACGCTGACCGCCTATCAGCGCAACGGAACCGGCGCGCTGTTTCCGCCGAACTACAACCCGGCGGCGACGCAGCCCGTCAATTGGGGCAACGTGACGATCAGCTTCACCGACTGCGGCCACGCCACGGTCAACTACGCTTCCACGGTGTCCGGCTACGGCAGCGGCAGCGTTTCCCTCACGCGGCTGACCCAGCCGCTGGGATTGACGTGTCCGTAGCCTTGGTTTTCCGCTCGTCGTTTCCGCGTGCTTTCAGCAGGCTTTCGACAGACGGCGGACTGATCGCCGAGTGTTTTGCTAGACCGCGTTTTCCAGGGCAGGAGGCACTGCAATCCCCATAGGGCGCCAGTCCGCATGGGCGAGCACGTACTTGCGTGCGGGCTTGCCGAAATGGCGTGCATCGCCGACCGGACGGAATCCCAGGCGCCGGAAGATCGCCAGCACGGCGGAATTGGCCGGGTCGCAAAAGCCGACCAGGTGCGGCAGGCGCAAGGTTTCGAAGGCGTGCGCGCACAGCGCGCGCGAACCTTCGACTGAATAGAGCCGGCCCCAGAACGCCGGCCGCAGCCGCGCGCCGATCTCGATCTCGTCGGAGCCTTCGACCGGCATCAGCGAGAACAGTCCGACGAAACGGCCGTCGCCGTCGCTCGCGTGCCAGACGCCGAGTCCGGGGCGCTCCGCGTAGATGCGGTTGGCCTGGGCGATCGTCGCGGCGACCTCGAAGAACTTCTGCGGGCAGGGTTCGAGCAGCCGACGGGAAACCTCGGCATCGCCGTTGAGCGCCTGGACGGCATTGATGTCGGCGAAGCGCAGGCCACGCAGCACGAGGCGGCGAGTGCGGAGCAGGACGGCGCCGGCGAAATCGTCGCTCATCGGCGGCCGACGCGATCGGCTGTCAGCGCGGACGCGGCGTCAGGCCCGCGTCGGTCAGGGCGAGGCGGCGCATGTCGAAGCCGTTCCGGGACATCTTGCGCTGGGCCGAGTCGGCCATGTTCCGGATCGCCTGCGGGTTGGCGCTTTCGCGCGTGCCGATCGCGAGGCAGGTTTCGTACATCAGCGTTTCCGCCACCAGCTGGCGCTGACGCACGTCGCCCGGAGGCTGCGCGCCGCTCGCGTAGAGGCGCCGCATCTGTCCGCGCACGGCCTGCACCTGGGCCGCGGCGGGCAGCGAGGTCTGCTCGTTCGCCGCCATCCACATGACGACGAGGTAGGCGGCCATCACGTCGGCGAAATCGTCGTTGCGCAGCCCGTAGGGCGATACCGCGCGGGCGAACGTCGTCTGGATGTCGCCGAGGGTTTGGTCGATTTTCCGCGCCGTGTCGGCGCTGGCCGCGTGCTCGATGTTGGCGAACACCTGACTGCGCAGTTCGCCCGAGACCTTGGGGTCGCGTGCGACCAGGAGCGACGCGGCGGAGACGCCGGGGGCGCCGGCGGAAGCGCCCCCGGAGGCGTAGCGCCCGCTCGCGGTGGCGTAAGCCGCCGGGCCCGCGGGACGCAGGGTCGATTTATGGTATTCGCTCTGCTGCTGCATGATGCGGCTGGTCGAGATCAACGACGACTGCATCTGCACGGCTTGCAGATGGCTCGTCGTCAGATCGAAGCTCATCGGCCCGGCGACGGTGATCTGCGCCGAGGCCGGCTGCCACGACAGCAAGACCGTTGCCGCGAGGATCATCGCGGGCGGGCGAGGGAAGACTGTGCGTATTCGACTATTGCGCATCATCGCTGCGGTCCTGTCTGATCAGTTCGGTCCAACAATTCCGGCGCCGTTCGCCGCGATGCGGTCTCGCCCGTCGTCGCCACGCGGCCCGCTGCGGCTCGTCCTCGCACCCGATCCGGCGCCTGAGTCCGTGCGGAATTTCTGCGCGCTCGCAGCGGACGGGACGCCAACGAAAAAACCAAGATTGCCCTCGCGGGCAATCTTGGCTCGACGTGAGTTAAGAGGGCGTTACCTATCAGTGCGTCTGGCCGAGGTTGGCGAGCGACTGGCCGATCTGCGTGATCGCACTGTGGATGCCGTTGGTCATGTAGCTCAGACGCATCGACTCCGCGGTCAGCTGGGTCTGCAGTTCCATGATCTTGTCCTGGTCCGCGGACGCCTGCGCCTTGCCGCTGTCGCTCGTGTTCATGACATCCTTCGAGTGCTGCTCGGCCGCCTGGCAGAGCTTGTCGGACAGATCCTTGACCGCATCGGCCTGGGCCTGCAGGCCCTTGCCGAGCGCGCGCGCCAGCGCGCTGAACCAGTCGCCGCCGCCGGCCTGGCCGCTGGCCGCGCTGGCCTTGCTGTTGCCGGTGCCGCTGTCCTGGCTGTCGCGGATGTCCTGCAGATCCTTCACCGCCTGCTGGAAGAAGTCCTGGAACTGATTGCGCAGATCGTCGATCTGGTTCTGCAGGTTGCCCATGTCGGCCGCCGAAGGAGAACCGCCGCCGAGCGCGCCGTTCTGGATGTCGTTGAGCAGGCTGTTCAGGCCTTGGCCGCCGGTGAGCGGGCCGCCGCCGAGCGGACTGCCGCCGCCATTGAAGGCTTCGTTGAACGCGTTCTGCGCATCGCCGATCGCCTGCTGGCCGAGCTGCATCTGCTGCCCGACTTCCTGCATCACTTCGTTCGCCACCTGGGACACGATCTGCCCAAGCAGCTGGCCCACCATCGAGCCGAGCGGACCACCGATCATCCCACCGACGATGCTGCCGATTTCGCCGAACAGATTGCCACCACCGATACTCATAGCACCGCTCCTTTCAGTAGATAGACGTTCGCCGCACTGGATTCTCTGGCCGTAGCGGGGGGCGACTTGGTTACCACCGCTCGTTGGCGAGGTAAGTTACTCAGGCGGTGCGGACGGCGTAACTAGGGCGTTCCCTACCTAGGGATAACCCGATGTCCGTGGATTTGCGCCTTCGCGGGAGCGGCGGGCCGAGAGCAAGAATTACCGATCTGCAGGTACCCACGAAGAAGAGCCGAATCCACGATCTTTTCCCCGCGTTCTCCGTGGTCCGATCTTCAGTCCGGTTGCCTGCCGCAGAAGCCGCTCGCCCCGGATTCGGCGATATGGGCGGTCTTCAAGCGCGTCGTCCCCAGCCGAGGCGACACCTTGAATTGCGAAGAGACACGTTGGACGGGACTTATAGATCGCGGATCAACCAGCCGTGCGGGAATGGCGGCGGCGTGATGTCGCCGGGGGCGGAGACGGCCGCCGCGGCGATCCGTTCGGGCGGTTCCCTGTGCTTCCACGCGGCGGCGATCGCGCCGAGGCGCTGGCGCGTGGCGCGCGTATAGGCGCCTTCGAGTTCATTGCGCGTGTCGGCTTCGAGCTTGTCGGGATAGAGCCGCGCGGCGTCGGCGTCGAAGTCGACCAGGGCGACGAGGCGTTCGATCGCGCTCGCGTAGGTCTCGTCGCTCAGCATGCCGCGCTGCGTGCGCTGGCACGACCACGCGGTCAGGTATTCGATCGGGCCGAAGGCGCGCTTGGGCGCGCGGCCGAAGAAGCCGGTGTCGAGCGTGACTCCGGGCAGGATCGCGCTCGGTTGCAGCCTGCCCGCGCCCCACGAAGTGAGTTGACCGGCCGGAAGATCCGCGCGCTTGAGCGCGGTCGCGAAGGTCGCCGCGACCGCGCGCCTGGCTTCGTCGGAATCGGACTCGGCGACGATCAGGAGCAGCTTGAGAAACGTCGGATAGCCTTCCTCGTCGCCGAGGCGCCGCGCCACGCGTTTGAGCAGGGCGAGGCGGAACTCCGCATTGTCGTTGTAGATCAGCGCGGAGGCGAGGCGCGCCGCGCTTTCGCGCAGGTCCGCGGCGGAAGGGCAGTCGGCAAGCACGGCGGCGAAGCTAGGAGAGCGGCGCCAGGATGTGCGCGGCGAGGCCGTCGAGGCCGGCCGCATCAAGCGTCGTCGGCGACGCCGGCAGGCTGGCGGAAAGCGCCCGCGACGTCGTGCCGCTCCAGGCGTCGGCGGCGAGTACGTTCTCGCCGGGATCGCGATGTGCCGCCGCATCGCCCGCGGCCGCCGCGTTCTCCGCCAGCGCGGGAATCTCGCGCCCGCGCGTGTCGAAGCTCGCGGCATCGTTGCCGTGGAGCAGCGCTTGCAGATGCAGATTGTCGGCCTGGATTTTCACGTTGGCGATGTTAGGCGTTTTACGGTTTGAAGACACCTAGGGCGGACCCTAGTGTCATGTCCGATGCGTTTCATCCATGCCCGTAGCGTGACAAAGAGCAAAAGATGGTTTTCTTCCGCTTTCGGCGAGCATGGATGAAACTTGTCGGACGGGCTGGATACGCGGCAGGTATTGCAAATTCTTAACCGGACGCGTGACTAGAATAGGCCAAACCCGGACACGGCCGTCGCGATGAGCCAGCAGAAGAACGACAGCGGGGACAAGACCGAAAAGCCGACCGCGAAGCGCATCAAGGACGCGCGCAAGGAAGGCGACGTCCACAAGAGCCGCGAGCTGACTTCCACGGTGCTCGTGCTCGCCTGGTTGCTGATGTTCTGGCTGCTGATGCCGTTCGTCGCGGCGCGGCTGCAGACCCTGTTCGCGCATATCTTCGACACCGTTGCGCAGCCGTCGGACGCGAACCTGCACTCCTCCATGATCGACGCCGCACAGACACTGCTCTGGATCTGTGCGCCGCTGCTGCTCGCCGCCTGCGCGATCGGTCTGCTCGTCGAGTTTCTGCAGGTGGGGCCGATCCTCGCCTTCCAGCGTCTCAAGCCGACCGTGTCGCGCCTCAACCCGGCCGAGGGCATGAAGAAGATCTTCTCGCAGGAAAACCTCGTCGAGCTGGTCAAGTCCATCCTCAAGACGGCGGCGCTGATCGGCATCCTCGTCTGGGTGCTGTTTTCGATGATGGGCCAGTTCCTCGCGCTGCCGTTCGGCCAGCCCGACGCGATCGCGGCGGCGCATTGGCAGGGCATGCTGCGCATCGTCGTCTGGGTCGTCTTCATTTTCTTTTTCGTCTCCGCCGTGGACGCGTTCTATCAGCGCTTCTCCTACGTGCGCAAACTGCGCATGAGCCGGCGCGACATCCGCCAGGAGCTGAAGGACACCGAGGGCGATCCCTACATCAAGGGGCGCCGCCGCCAGCTGCATCAGGAGTGGGCGCAGCGCAACATGCTGGCCGCGGTGCGCAAGTCGAACGTGGTCGTCACCAATCCGACCCACATCGCCGTCGCCCTCGTCTACGAGCCGGGCGAGACCGATCTGCCGATCGTCGCGGCCAAAGGCGAGGACTACGAGGCCGAGCTGATCCGCAGGGAAGCCGAGGAAGCCGGCATACCGATCATGCAGAACGTGCCGCTCGCGCGCGGCCTGCACGAGAACATCGAAGTCGAGGACTACATCACCGCCGAATTCTTCGAAGCCGTGGCCGAGGTGCTGCGCTGGGCCGAAAGCGTGCGCAGTGCGCGGGGGTAGAGCCGCAAAAGATAAAGGTGAATCTTCTTTTTTTCGAGATCAGAACAACGCGCGCAGCGTCGTCAGCAGTGCTTTGTTCTCGAACAGTTTGCGCAGTACGACTTCGAAGAAGACGCCGAGCATCAGCAGGACGATCCAGGTGC
>CBJLOV010000061.1:0-21604 GCA_966424745.1 uncultured bacterium | reverse complement strand
GACATGGGCGTGCGTCTGGTTTCGTTCGCCGTCCACTGGATCCGTGCCGAGATGCACGAGTTCATTCTGCGCAACTGGCGCATCGTCAAGGTGGCGACGACCAAGGCCCAGCGCAAGCTGTTCTTCAATCTGCGCAAGTCGAAGAAGCGCCTCGGTTGGATGAACGCGCAGGAAGTGCAGGCCGTGGCCAAGGATCTCGGCGTGCCGGTTTCCGACGTGCTCGAGATGGAAGCTCGCCTGTCCGGTCAGGACATGGCCTTCGACGCGCCGGCCGATGCGGACGAAGACACCAAGCCCGCGCCGGTCGCCTATCTCGTCGACGACAATGCCGATCCTTATCATGCGCTCGAGAACGAGAGCCAGGAGGAGTCCGACCTCGACACGTTGAAGAACGGCATGGCCAAGCTCGATGCGCGCTCGCGCGACATCATCCAGCGCCGCTGGCTGAAGGATGGCGAAAAGGCCACGCTGCAGGAGCTGGCCGACGAGTACAAGGTGTCGGCCGAGCGCATCCGTCAGATCGAAGTGAACGCGATGAAGAAGATGCGCGCGCTGTTCGCGTAACGACGTTTGCGATCGTCCATGGAGCGGTCTTCCGTAGAAGCGAACTTCTTTCCAGCATCGTACGAAACTGCGGCCCGGTCATCCGGGCCGCAGCTTTTTGGGGACTCGCAACAAGCTCAACCGGCCTCGGTCTCTTCTTCGCCGCCGCGCGGTGCTTTGTGGCCGATGATGATTCGCGCCGCGCGCTGGTAGCTCCAGTAGGCGACCGCCCAGTTGAGCAGCACGACGAGGCGATTGCGGAAGCCGATCAGGAAGAACACGTGCGCTGCCAGCCAAAACCACCAGGCGAATAGACCCGACAGACGAAAACCGCGCAGGTCGACCACCGCGGCCATGCGTCCGATCGTGGCCAGATTGCCGTAATCGCGATAGCGGAATGGCGGCGGGGTACGCCCGGCAATGCGATCGAAGATGGCCTGGGCGACATACTTGCCCATCTGCTTCGCCGCCGGCGCCACCCCGGGCACGGGCTTGCCGTCCTGTATGACGGTGGCGAGATCGCCGGCGACAAAAATTTCCGGATGTCCCGGTACCGTGAGATCGGGCAACACGCGCACACGTCCGGCGCGATCCAGCTCCACGCCGAGGGAAGCCGCCAACGGCGAAGCCGCTACGCCGGCTGCCCATACGATGGTTCGCGCAGGCACGAAACCTCCGCCCGAGCGGTAGCCTTCGGCATCGATCGCTTCGACCGGCATGCCGGTGACGACTTCCACGCCGAGCCGTTCCAACTGCTTCTGCGCCTTGGCCGAAAGCGACTCCGGAAAGCTCGACAGGATGCGTGGCCCGGCTTCGACCAGACGCACCCGCGCCGAGGCCGGGTCGATATGGCGGAACTCGCGCTTCAAAGTATGCCGCGCGATCTCGGCCAAGGTCCCGGCCAGTTCGACGCCGGTCGGGCCGCCACCGACGATGGCGAAGCTCAGCCATGCTTTGCGCCGTTCGGGATCGGCCTCCGCTTCGGCGCGCTCGAACGCGAGCAGCAGGCGGCGGCGCAGAAGCAGGGCGTCGTCGAGCGTCTTCAGACCCGGCGCGTGTGGCGCCCAGTCGTCATGGCCGAAATAGGCATGCGTGGCGCCGCTCGCAAGCAGCAGCGTGTCGTAATCGACAAGGCTGCCGTCGCCCAAGCGTAACCGCCGCGAATCCGGTTCGATGCGGTCCACGGTTGCCAGCCGTACTTCCACGTTCTTTTGCGCACGCAGGATATGGCGCAAGGGCGCGGCGATGTCGGGCGAAGACAGGCCGGCGGTCGCGACCTGATAGAGCAGAGGCTGGAACAAGTGGTGATTGGCGCGATCGATCAACAGTATGCTGACCGGCGCGTTGCGCAAAGCGCGAGTGGCCCAGAGCCCGGCGAAACCGCCGCCGACGATGACGATGCGATGAGGTTTCGTTGCCATGCGCCCATCGTATCGATTTGCTGCGGCGCAAGAAAGATTGGATAGGGATCGAAGACGGAGGCGGACCAAAATGCCTTTGCATTTCCCCGCATCGGCGCGGATCGAAAAAGCCCACTTTCAATAGAGATCCACCGGATCGACGTCGAACGACCAACGCACGCGGCGCGCCTCACGCAGCGTACGCACTTTCGCGATCCAATCCGGCAGGAACGCGTGCAAGTGCGCACGCTCGTCGGCGCTGAGCAGCAGTTGGCCGCGCTGCAGTCCCGCGCGGCGCGGCATCGGCGCAGGCATCGGCCCGAGCAGGCTGACGCCTTCCGGCGCCACAGCCGACTCGGCGGCCGCGCGCAGAAATTCGTCGACCTGGTCCTGCCGCGGCGCGTCGGCGCGCAACAAGGCAAGGTGAGCAAACGGAGGCAGCCCCGCCTCGCGGCGTTCGCTGAGCAAACGCTGCGCCGCCTCGGCGTAGCCGTGCCCGAGCAGAGTGCGCAGCAACGGGTGATCGGGATGGTGCGTTTGCAGCCAGACCTGCCCCGGCTTCAGCGCGCGTCCGGCGCGGCCGGCGACCTGTACGACCAACTGCGCAAGTCGCTCCTCGGCGCGGAAGTCGACGCTGAACAGTCCCTCGTCGACGCCGACGATCACGACCAGCGTCAGGTTGGGCAGGTCATGGCCCTTGGCGAGCATCTGCGTACCGACGACCAAGGCCGCCCGATCCCGCGCCAGCCTGTCGAGCAGATCGTCGAGCGCGTTCTTGCGCCGCGTCGTTTCACGATCGATGCGCACCAAGGGGATGCCCGGAAACAGCGCCGCCAGCGTTTCTTCCAGCCGTTCGGTGCCGAGTCCCTGCGGCGCCAGGTTCGCATTGCCGCATTGCGGACAATTCGGCGGCACGTGCTGCTCGGCGCCGCAATGGTGGCAGCGCATGCGTGCCGCGCCGCGGTGCCAGGTGAGCGGCTTGTCGCAACGTGCGCACCCCGCGTGCCAACCGCATTGATGACAAGCGAGCACGGGGGCGTAGCCGCGGCGGTTGCGAAATACGAGCGCCTGCTCGCCGCGTTCGACGCAGGCACGCAGCGCGGCGATCGTTTCGCGCGCCAGGCCGTGCTCCAGCGGTTTGCCGCGCAGATCGACGAGACGAAACTGCGGCAGGCGCGCCGCTCCCGCACGCGCGGAAAGATGCAGCTTGCGGTAACGCCCGGCCTCGACATTGGCCAGGGTTTCCAGCGAGGGCGTGGCCGTGCCGAGCACCACCGGCACGTTGAGGGCGCGTCCGCGCACCAGGGCGAGGTCCCGCGCTGAATAGCGCCAGCCCTCCTGTTGCTTGTACGAAGCATCGTGCTCTTCGTCGACGACGATCAGGCCGGCGCGCGGCAGCGGCGCGAACACGGCGGAGCGCGTGCCGATCACGACATCGGCTTCGCCGCGCGCCGCCGCCAGCCATGCGCGCGTGCGCTCGCCGTCGGAAAGCCCGGAATGCATCGCCTCGATGCGCGCGCGCAGGCGGTCGCGAAACCGCCGCAGCGTCTGCGGCGTCAGCCCGATCTCGGGCACCAGCACGAGAGACTGTTCTCCGCGTGCGATGGCCTGTTCGATCAGGGCGAGATAGACCTCGGTTTTGCCGCTGCCGGTAATGCCTTCGAGCAGGGTCGGAGCGAACCGGCCGAAGTGTGCGGCGATTTCGCCGACCGCGGCGGCCTGTTCCGTGCTCAGCGGCGGCCCCGCGATGGGCAACCGCGGCAGCCCGCGCGAGGCGAACTGCGTCGTCGCGACCAGGCCGCGCTTACGCAGATTCGCCGCGGCGCTGCGCCAGCCGGGCAATTGCATATCGAGTTCGGCGTAGCTGCGCGGCCCGGCGGCAAGCAGCTCGTGCAACGCGGCCGCGCGCGAACCCGTGCGCGGAAGATCCTCCGACGCCGCGGGCGAATCGATGCGCAGCAGGGCACGCTCGCCGGGTGCGACCGGGATCGGCCTGGCCGTGCGCAGCCCCACCGGCAGCGCCGTCTCCAGCACTTCGCCCAGCGGGTGCTGGTAATAGCGCGCCGCCCAGGCCAACGTCGCCGACAGTTCTGCAGAAATCAAAGGCGATTCGTCGAGCACGCGCAGCGCCCGTTTGAGCTTGCGTAGATCCACCGCACTGTCCGGTGCGTGACCGATCACGACGCCGACGCAGGTCTTGCCGGCAAACGGCACGGCGAGGCGCACCCCGGCAGCGATCGACGCGGCTTCGACTCCCGCCGGCGGCAGGTAGTCGAAAACCTGGGCGAGCGGGACGGGAATGGCTACCTGCAGTACGGCCGGCACGACGATCTTTCGGGGACGCAAAAGGGGAGTTTTCCGGGAGCGGTCATCGGATGCTGAAAGATTGTGATCGGAACCTCAACTTTGCCCCGCAAGTTGGCGCTTCCGTTGAGCTTTTTCGCTTATCCACAGCTATTGTGGATAAGTCTGTGGACGAGGATATGAACCAAGCCTCGGAAAGCGCACTGTAGCGCGCCCTTCTTCGCCTTGGCGAATCTTTAACCAGTTTGAAATATATATTTTCAATCAATCAGTTATGACGCTTTTTCGGAAAACAGCCGAATCGCGAATCGGCCCGCGCCGGGCTTGTATTCCGGCCATTCCGCTTGTGTACAAAGGTGCTTCGGCGTAGGCACAAAACGTGCCTTGGGGTCAACCGGATACCCTCTCGAACGTTGTTGCATTTGGCAGAAGGCTAAAAGGGTAGAAATCATGGCCGGAATCGCTGGCACAATAGCAGTCCCAACCCCCGAATTCGCACGACGCGTGGACGCGGTCAGCACGAATCAACGCGCTCTCGATCTGTTCCTGCGCGGCGTCGAACGGCGCGCCCTGCGCATGGCCGAACTCGCCTGCGGCAACCGCGACGACGCACTCGACCTCGTTCAGGATGCAATGTGCGGCTTCGTGAAGAATTATGCCGCGAAGCCGGAGGCGGATTGGGCGCCGCTGTTCCATCGGGTGCTCGACAGCCGGCTCAACGATTTCCACCGCCGGCGCACGGTGCGCAGCCGCTGGCTGGCGGTGTTCGACCGCAAGCAGGACGACGATGCGCTCGACCCGATCGAGCAGGCCCAGGACTTGCAGGACCCTGGCCCGCTCATGCGTCTCGCCGGCAGCGAAGCCGGCAGGGCGCTCGATGTAGCGCTGAAAGCGCTACCATTGCGCCAGCGTCAGGCGTTCCTATTGCGCATGTGGGAAGGCTTCGACGTGGCGACGACCGCGGAGGTCATGCAGTGCAGCGAAGGCAGTGTGAAAACGCATCTGTCGCGCGCGCTGATGGCGCTGCGGCGCGCACTGGAGGACCACCAATGAAACAGCACGATCTTCATTCGACCGATCGCCCCGCCTGGATCGACCAAGCGAGGACGCTGCTCGACGATTCCGCGCGCGATCTCGACGCGGCCACGCTCTCGCGCCTCAACCGCGCGCGCCAGGCGGCGCTCGAGCTGCATCGCCCGCGCGCGACGCGCGTCTGGCTGCTGCCCGCGGGACTGGCCAGCGCCGCCTGCGCTCTGCTGCTCGCGGTCGCCGTGTGGCAGCCGCATCGCCATGTCGACGCGGCCAAGGGAACGATGCTTCCGGCAACCGCCGCTGCGACCAGCGACGGCGACGCGGTAGCCGACGAGGCCTCGCTCGAGTTCTATCAGAACCTCGAGTTCTATGCCTGGCTCGATGCGCAGAACAAGGGTGGTGACGGTTGAACACGATCCGTCCGTTCGCTCTCGTCGCGGCGGCGCTGTTCGTCGCGGCGGACGTCCACGGCGCGCAGGCCGCGCCGCCGCTGGCCGCACAGATCGAAGCGCCGCTGCCGCCGAAGTTCTGGTCGGATCTGAACGGCCAGCAGCAGCAGGTGCTCGCGCCCGTGCGTGAAATCTGGGACGAACTCGCTCCCGACGTGCAGGAACATCTCGCCCAGGCCGCGCAACGCTGGCCGAAGCTGCCGCAGGCGCAGCGCGAGCAGTTCACCAAACGCGTCGAGAAATGGGCCAGCCTGACGCCGGCGCAGCGCGCCAAGCTGCGCGAGCGCTATCAGCAATTCCACCAACTGCCGCCCGACCAGCAGACGCGCATGCTCAACGCGTTCAAGCGCTTCGACGCGCTGCCCGAAGCCGAGCGCGCGCAATTGCGCGAACAGTTCGAGCGCATGAGCCCGGGCGAGCGCAACGCCTTCCTCGCCGGCGCCGGCATGCAGGGCCACGTCGGCATCGTCCACGAGGTCATGCAGACCGTGCCGCCGCCGGAACGCAAGGCGACGCGCGAGATGTTCGACTCGTTCACTCCGGAACAACGCCAGGCGTTCTCCAAAGCATGGCACGCGCTGCCCGAGGAGCAACGCGATGGTTATCGCCGCCAGATGGTGACGATGACACCGGACCAGCGCAGCCAGGCTCTGCAAGCCAAACCCTGATCAGCGCCGGCTTCGCACGCATCGTGCGTTGCGGCTATAGTCGCGCGTCGTCCACGAACGCTCGTCTCGCATGCGCGGCGCCGCCCCCTCTCCCGCTCCCCCATTCAGCCCGCCGCGCCTTTGGCGCATCGCAGGTCTGCTGATCGCGTTCGCGCTCGGCGCATGGTGCTTCGCTCCGGCGCTGCACGCCTGGTTCGCACAGGACGACTACGCTTTTCTCGCCCTCGTGCGGCTGCTGCACCAGCCGTGGCTCGTGTTCGTCCACGACCACTTCCCCGGCAGCATGTACTTCCGCCCGCTCGGTCTGTTCCTCTGGTGGCTGGCCGCCGCCGTGGGCGAGGACGCGGCACGGCCGCAGTACGCGCTCAACCTGATCCTGCATCTCGCCTGCGTCGCAGCTCTGTATACTTTGCTGCAGCGCTTGCGCCGCGATGCTCTTTTGAACGCCCTATGGGCTGCGCTTTACGCCGTGCACCCGCTCGCCGTCGGCACGGCATTGTGGCTGGCGGATCGTTTCGACCTGCTGACCACGCTGTTTTCCCTGCTCGCGCTCCATACCGCGTTCGCTTATACCGAGCGCCCGCGCGCAGCGAGTCTGCTCGGCATGCTTGGCGCCTTGCTGCTCGGCCTGCTCAGCAAGGAACTCGCGGTCGTCGCTTCGGCGGCAGTCTTCGCCGCGATCGCCCTGGCGTCGCGCGCGGCGCTCGACATCAAGCACCGCATCGCAGCGCTTGCCGCCGTCGCGATCCTGACCGCGGGCTGGCTCGCCTACCGGCGCGCGATGCTGACTTCGTTCGGCGACGCCTCCGCGCATCTGCCCGCGCTCGCCTCGTTCGCGAGCGGATTCTGGAACTGGTTGCGCGCGGGCGCCGTTTTCCTTTTCGAAGATCCGCGCGCGTCGCGCTGGAGCGTCGTTCTCGTCGCTCTCGCCTCGGCGATGTGGGCCGCGGCAGCCGTAATGACCCATCGCCGCGGACAAGCGTCCACCCCTCGCCCGCATGCCGCCGCGGCCCTGCTCGTGCTGATCCTGCTGCCGGGCCTCGTACAGGCACCGGTCGCTTACAAGCATCTTGCCGGGACGATCGGCTCGGACATGTTTTTCTTCCATTTGATCGTGCCCTCGCGCTTCTTTCATCTCAGCCTCGCCGGGCTGGTCTGCGGTCTGGCGCTGATCACGACGCCGGCGCGGGCGGGCGGCACGGCGGTGCCGCTGCGTCTGTCCGCGGCGGGACTCGTTATCGCACTGGTCGCGCTGGCACCGCTGTCGCATCGCATCGCGCACGAATACGCGAGCGGTACGCGCAAGGACATCGCGGCATTCGGCGCTCTGGAGGCCGCCCTCGATCGCGCGGCGATCCCCGAGCACGCCTGCCAGATCTACGTCCTCGGGACCTCCTCGCTTTGGGGTTTCGCCGGCTACAGCGACCCGATCGCCAAAGGCCTTGCCGCCCGGCCCGAACGGCTCGACCATTGCCTGATCGGCACCGAGCGCCCGCCGTACGCGTATTTCCTGCGCACCGACAGCGTGCAACCCGCCGACTACCGTCCGCTGCACCCTCTCGAAGTCGGCGGCAAGCCGTTCCCCATACTCCAAATCGGCGATGCCGAGGCACGCTACTTCACAATGGACGAGGACATCGCGACATCGATTCCCGACGGCGCGATTTTCCTCGAGTACCGCGACGGCGCTTTCGTCGACGTCAGCGCGGCGGTGCGCAGCGGCGAACGCAAAGTCGATTTTGCTCCGACCGGGAAAAACTGAAGCGCGGCAGGGACGGCAGCTTTGTGATTCCCCCGCTCCGAGCAGATCGCAGCTATACGGTCGCCAGGCTCACCAGAAATGCCGCGGCCGCGCAGAACGCGATCAGCACCGTGTAGCAGGTTCCGATCAGTCCGTACTTCAGCGTCGTCATGATCCAGCCCTGCTTGTAGACCTTCTTCTGCATGATCAGCAGATAGATCGGCAGCCACCAGCCCATCGCGAACAACAACCAGTTCAGCGGCGTCACCAGCCACGGCGCCTCTGCCGACGCCCAGCTTTTCGCCAGGCCGACGAGCACGAGCAGGAACAGCGAAAGGAAGATGAAGGCATGGCTGTGCAGCGCGACGATGATGTGCTCCATGTACAACCGCCGCTTGAACACGTACACGATCTTCAGCAGCAGAGCGAACAGCGGCATCAACACGAACAGCGCCTGGGGCAACGATCCGATCGCGCCGATGACGAGCGGCTTGGGATCCTTGCCGAGCTTGTCGAGATTCTCCTTCGCGTGCGCGAGCAGCTGGTTGACCTTGTCATCGAGCAACTTCGGTCCGCCGAGGTGCACCGGATTGGCTTTCGGGTCCCAATTTCCGTCGCCGAGGTTGACGTTGAAGTCGTCGCTTTCGGGATCGGACGGACCAGACTCGCCCTTCGCCTTCGCTTCCTCGACCTTCTTCAGATAAGCAAGGCGCTTGTCCGCCTTCTTCTGGACCTGCTCGATCGCTTTCTCGATGCCCTTGCTGCCCGCAGAAGGCACCGTGGATTCCGCTTTCTTCAATTCGGCGAGAACCGCGTCGCGCTGCTTGATCACCTCCTCCACCGTTTTCGCCTTGCCGATCGCTTCGCGCGCATCGGGCTTGCCGTCGTCGCCGAAATTGACGTCGCCGAGGGCGAACTGCATCAGGAAGAACGCGAGGATGCTGAGGAAGAAATACAGACGGAACGGCGTGACATAGCGCACGCGCCGGCCTTCGAAGTATTCGTTGGTGAGAAAACCGGGACGCAGGTACAACGGCAGGATCGTGCGGAAGATGCGCGAGTCGATATTGAGAATCGTGTCCGCCGCATCGCCGATGATGCTCGACAGATGCCGCACCATGCCTTTGACCGGCTGACCGCAGGCGTAGCAATGCGGGCCGAGCAGCGGCGTGCCGCAGTTCGCGCAGGCGGCCCGGGCGGGCGCGGTGCCGCCGGCATCCGGCGAGGCGGAGAAATTCGCATCGTGCTCCGCCGATTGGGGCGGCATCAGCGGGACGGGCGGGAGCGGATCGAGCGGTGCTTGGTCGTCGGCGGGCAGGGTCATGGCGCGCATGCTAACGCGGATTCGGCATTGTGTAGCGGGCGACGGTCACGCAACCTTTCGCGGGCGTATCGGCTAGACTACGCGGCCGCAGTTTGCAAGTCCGTCCCATGCTTTCCCTTCCCGCCAAACCCGGCTTGGCAGGTGCCTCGCCAGCCACGTTCGGGCGCGAATTGCGCGACACCTTCGTCCTCGCCCTGCCGCTGATCCTGAGCCAGTTGATGGCCGTCGGCATGAACGCGATCGATGCGATGCTGGCGGGCCACCACAGCGCCGTCTCGCTCGGCGCGGTCGCCGTCGGCGCAGGCATCTGGTCGATCGCGGTCGTCGCCGCGATCGGAGTGACGATGGCCGTGCCGCCTTCGGTATCGCAGCTGCACGGCGCCGGCCGCGCGCTCGATGTCGGCGCGGTGTTCCGCCAGGCACTGTGGCTCGCGCTCGGGCTCGGTCTGGCGTGCTGGCTCGGCGTACGCTCGAGCGGCCCGATCGTGCGCATGATCGGCGTCGATCCGAACCTGTACGACGAAGTCGACGGCTTCCTGCGCGGCGTATCCTGGGGCGCGCCGGCCATCGCCGTGTTCTTCACCGTGCGCGGCCTGAGCGCCGGCGTCGGCATCACGCGGCCGACGATGTACTTCAGCCTGATGTCGCTGCTTCTGCTCGGGCCGATCGCCTACGTGCTGCTCTACGGCAGGCTCGGCTTTCCGACGATGGGCGCGGGCGGCATCGGGCTGGCGACGGCGATCGTGCTCTGGCTGGAGACGCTGGCCTTCCTCGTCTATCTCGTCGTGCACCGCGGCTACGCGGCGTATGCTCTGTTCGCCAAGTTCGAATGGCCGAACCTGCACGACGTCGGCGAGCTGCTGCGCATCGGCGTGCCGATGGGAGTGACGGTATTCATGGAAGCGGGCTTGTTCATCGCCACGACGCTGGCGATGGGCACGCTCGGCGCGGACACGGTCGCCAGCCATCAGGTCGCGCTCAACGTCGCTTCGTTGTTCTTCATGGTGCCGTTGGGCATCGCGATGGCGACGACGGTGCGCGTCGGCAATGCGGTCGGTCGCGGCGACGCGCCCGGCGTTCGTTCGGCCGGACTCGCCGGCTTCGCTCTGGCGCTGGCGACGCAGACCTTGTCGGGCGGCGCGATGGCCCTGTTGCCGACCACGATCGCCGGCTGGTACTCGAACGACGCGGCCGTGATCGGGCTGGCCGCGAAGCTCCTGTTGCTGGCCGCGCTGTTCCAGTTCTCCGACGGCGTGCAGGTCGTCGCGAACGGTGCCCTGCGCGGGCTCAAGGACACGACGATGCCGATGGTCGTCACCACGCTCGCCTATTGGGCGATCGGCATGCCGGTGGGCTACTGGCTGGCATTCCGCTCCGGCTACGGCGCCCGCGGAATGTGGATGGGCCTCGTCGCCGGATTGACCGCCGCGGCGGTGCTGCTGACTTTGCGCTTTCTGCGCGCGAGCCGGACGCGCTCCGGCATGACTTAAGGCGTATGCTCGAACCAGGTAATTCGGGTACGCTGCAATTCGTGACGAAGTTTGAAAATCCGCGCGGTCTGCCGGCGGATCGAACCGTTACTCTACGAGGATGTTTGCGAGGATTCATATGGCAGAGAAAAGCCGCGGCGTATTCGCCACCCTGTTCTTCTGGATCTGGGGCCTGTTCAACTTCGTCCGCCGGCTTGTGTTCGGCGTGATCGCTCTGTTCCTGCTGCTCGTCTTCCTGGTTGTGCTGCGCGCCGGCAGCGGCGGCGTCAATCTGCAGGAGCGCACCGCGCTCGTGCTCAATCCCAAGGGCAGTATCGTCGAGCAGTACAGTTCCGATCCTGCGCAGCGCGCATTCGCTGCCGTGGCCGGACAGAAGAACAAAGAAGTGCAGCTACGCGACATCGTCCGTGCGATCGACGCCGCCGCGGGCGACAAACGCATCGAGCGCCTCGTCATCGAACCGGACGAAATTTCCTCGGCCGGCATCTCCACGCTGCGCGAAATCGGCGCGGCGATCGACCGCTTCAAGGCCGCGGGCAAGGACGTCGTCGCGGTGTCGAATTCGATGAGCCAGGGCCAGTACCTGATCGCCGCGCACGCGAACCAGATCCTGCTGCACCCGGACGGCGATCTGCTCCTGGAAGGCCTCGGCCGCTACCGCACCTACTACAAAGATGCGCTCGACTGGCTCGGCGTGGACGTACATCTGTTCCGCGTCGGCGAATACAAATCGTATGCCGAACCTTACATCCGCAACGACGCTTCGCCCGAGTCCAAGGAAGCCGACCTGTACTGGATGAACGGCGTTTGGAACGACTACCTCAAGGAAATCGGCGCGGCGCGCAAGCTGGATACGAAGGACATCGCCGCGCAGATCGAGAACTACGCGACCTCGATCAAGGCTGCGAACGGCGATATGGCCAGGCTCGCCCTCGACGGCAAGCTTGTCGACAAGCTCGCTACGCACGACGAAGCCGAGGCGCTGCTGATCCAAAAAGGCGTCAAGGAAGAGAACAGCTACCGCAAGGTCGATTTCCAGGACTATGCCGCGCTCGTGCAGCGCGAAAACGCCGTCGATACCCGGCCACAGGTCGGCATCGTCGTTGCCCAGGGCGAGATCCTCGACGGCGACCAGGCCGCCGGCACGATCGGCGGCGAGTCGACCGCCAAACTCGTCCGCCAGGCGCGCGAGAGCAAGAACATCAAGGCCGTCGTGCTGCGCGTGAACTCGCCGGGCGGCAGCGCGTTCGCTTCGGAGCTGATCCGCCGCGAGATCGAACTGACCAAGGCCGCGGGCAAGCCCGTCATCGTTTCGATGGGCGACGTGGCCGCTTCGGGCGGCTACTGGATATCGATGAACGGCGATCAGATTTTCGCCGAGCCGACCACGATCACGGGCTCGATCGGCATCTTCGGCCTGTTCCTGAACTTCCCCAAGACGTTGGCCAAGATCAACGTGCACACCGACGGCGTCGGCACGACCTCGCTCGCCGGCGCTCTCGATCCGCGCCGCACGCTCGATCCGAAAGTCGGGGACATCATCCAGAGCATCATCGACAAGGGCTATCAGAGCTTCATCACCAAGGTCGCCGCGGCGCGCAAGAAGAAGCCCGAGGAAATCGATGCGATCGCCCGCGGCCGCGTGTGGAGCGGCACGCAGGCGAAGGAGCGCGGACTCGTCGACCAGCTCGGCGGCCTGCGCGAAGCCACCGCCACCGCGGCCCAGGCGGCGAAGCTCGGCGACAACTACCAGGTGCGCTACGTCGAGAAGTCGATGTCGGCCTGGGAGAAATTCGTCGTCAGCCTGTCCAACGATGCGTCGGCCGGCTTCGTGCAAAGCCTCGTGCCCGATTCGGTGCGCGCCCTCCTCGCCCAATCCGACGTGCAGGGCCAGCTGAAGCTGCTGCGTTCGCTCGACAATAACAAGGTCGGCGTGTTCGCCTATTGCTTCTGCGAGATCAAATGAGTTCCGGACGGGCTATCGCGAGCGCGCGATAGTCCGACGGCACGGCATCCCGTTTCGAATTGCGCCGATCGCCTCAGTCCGGGGAGGCGAACACGTCCTCCCCGTTCCACCATCGCTGCTCCGCGCTCGGGTCGTTCATCGCGCGCAGCACGCTGGACACGAGTTCGTGCGGCGCGGACGAGCGCTTGATGCGTGCATAGGCCGCCATCATGCCGAGGGTGATCGCTTCCGTTTTGTAGTACATCGCCTCGTTGCTCGGCACCGTTTCGCTCATCTGCCGGCATCGCTCCGCGTCGAGCGATACGCACTTTCGACAGGCCAGCGGGCGAACCTCGTAAATGGAGCAGGCCTGATCGACCAGGAAAGGACAAGGCTCGCGTTGCAGCCGATCGGTCCCGCGCGGGTTTCGGGCTGCGTGCGCGGTCAGCTTTGCGACGACCGCCTCCCGGTCCGTTCTCGCCGTGAGTTCGCGGGCGATGCGGAAAGTCTCCTGGGGAAACGCACTCACTTCGAGACTGCAGCAGTAGCTGCACCCTTTCGCACAAGCGAAACGAACGCCGCTTTTCGCCGTTTCGTCGACGACCGCATCGACTCGCTGTTGTGCGTAGGATGAAAGGCGAACCGCAAACGTGACGGTCCGATTGTCGCGCAGCCGGCGCACCATTTCGCGTTCGGTCTCGCGCGCCAGTTCCGCTGCGGAAGGAGATTGCTCGGTGCTCATTGCTGCGCGTCTTTTTTTTGTTCCGACGGCTTGTCGCTGCTTTCCATCTGCTCGTCGAGCGTCTTGGTGCGCTGGTCCATCGTGTCCTGCACGGCCTTGGCTTTGTCGATGGCCTTGAGCTGCTCGTCGATCACGGTCTTCTGCTTCTCGGCCGGCGGCTTCTGCGCAACCGGCGCGGGCGCGGGCGGAGGCGGGCTGCTCGAGCAAGAAACGGAGAGTGCGGCGAGGACGAGTATCGATATCGTTGCGGTGCGCATGGCGAACTCCGGACGGTGTCGTTAAAGTTTGCGCCGTAGAAGCTTGCACGAACAAGCAACGCAATCACGCTTTGCGAAGGAGACTGCCATGACCACGAATGCGGCACGCTGGCGCTTGGACGGACAGGTTGCGCTGATCACCGGCGCAAGCCGCGGCATCGGCCTGGCGACGGCGCGCGAACTCGCTCTGCTCGGCGCCGACGTGCTGATGGTCGCGCGCGACGAGGCGCATCTGGAATCGGTGCGGGCCGAACTCGCCGAAGAATTTCCCGGGAACGACATCGTCGCTTTCGCTGCGGACGTCGCCGACGCCGAGCAACGGCGCGAAGTGTTCGACTGGATCGCCGACCTGGACCTGCCCCTGTCGATCCTGGTCAACAACGCCGGCGGCAATGCGAGCAAGCCGACGCTCGACTACGAGGAAGGCGAAGTGCGGGGCCTGATCGAGTTGAACGTGATGAGCGCATTCGAGATGAGCCGCCTTGCGCATCCGCAGCTCGCCGAGCACGGCAATGCGGCGATCGTCAACGTGAGCTCGGTGTCGGGATTGACCCACGTGCGCACGGGATCGCCGTACGGCATGACCAAGGCCGCGCTCGCGCAGTTGACCAAGAATCTCGCCTGCGAGTGGGCCGAGGACGGCATCCGCGTTAATGCGGTGGCGCCGTGGTACATCCGCACGCAGCGCACGGCGGTCAAGCTCGCGAACGAAGAATATCTCGACGAAGTGCTCGACCGCACGCCGATGGGGCGCATCGGCGAACCCGAGGAAGTCGCCGCGGCAATCACCTTCCTCTGCCTTCCCGCGGCTTCGTACATCACCGGCGAATGTATCGCGGTCGACGGCGGTTTCCTGCGCTACGGTTTCTGAAAAGCAAGGGCGTTTTGGCCACGGATTACACGGATGAACACGGATAAAAGCGCAATTCGAGTTGCCCCTGCTCTTATCCGTGCAATCCGTGGCAAATAATTCTTTTCCATGACCCGATTACTACGACTCGAATACCAGCCGCCGTACGACTTCGCCAATCTGCTCGGCTTTTTCGCCAAGCGCGCGATTCCGGGTGTCGAGCATGTCGACGCAAAGACTTATCGGCGCGTCTTCGTGCTCGACGACCGCGTCGGCGAATTCACTGTCGCCCAGCACGGCGAGTCTGCGCTCGACTTGCGCATCGATTTCGCCGACGAGACACGCTTCCCCGACATCGTCGCACGCGTGCGTCGCATGTTCGACCTCGATGCGGATATCGCGGCGATCAATGCGCATCTCGGCCGGCGCCGGCATCTCAAGGCCTGCGTCGCGCGCCATCCGGGCCAACGCCTGCCGGGCGGCTGGGACGGATTCGAGATCGCGATCCGCGCCGTGCTCGGCCAGCAGGTCACGGTCGCCGCCGCGCGCACTCTGACCGAGCGCGTCGTGCGCAGATACGGCCACGAGGCGGAAACGCCGCGAGGCGAAAAAGTCGTTTTGTTCCCGACCCCGTCCGTGCTCGCCGATGCGGAGCTGAGCGGGCTCGGCATCACCGGCGCGCGCATCGCGACGCTGCGCGCGATTGCGACGGCGGTACGAGACGGTCAAGTCGATTTCCGCATGGAACGGCCACTCGCCGAATTCGTACGCGCGTGGACCGCCCTGCCCGGCATCGGCGAGTGGACGGCGCACTATCTCGCCATGCGCGGCGTCGCCCACGCCGACGCGTTCCCCGCCGCCGATATCATCCTGCGCAAGGCCGTTGCGCGCGACGGCACGCCCGTGTCGACGAAGACGCTCGAAGAAATGTCGCAAGCATGGCGACCGTATCGCGCCTATGCCGTGCTCCATCTGTGGCGCTCGACCATGGCCTGACCGGTTCGCCCACCCCGCCGTGCTGCGCCGGCCCTTGCACCGCGCCGCCCGCCGGATATGCTCGGACGAGCGAACAATCGTGCGAGGCCGTCATGAACGAAGCCACCGTCAATACCGAAGGCGATGCGCGTCGCGAAGTCGACCGCTGGCTCGGCAACTACAGCGAAGACCATCGCAACCCGACCAACATCGCCATTCACTGGATCTGCGTACCGGCGATCCTGTGGACCGTGATCGCCCTGCTCTGGATCGTACCCGTGCCGCCGATGATCGGCCGCGCCGGGCTCTGGGCGGCCGCGGCGATGGTGCTGGCTTTCGCCTTTTATTTGCGGCTGTCGCGGCCGCTCGCTTTCGGCATGCTCGCCGCGTTCGTCGCATTCGGTCTCGTCACCGAGCTGCTGTACCGGACAATCGGCCCGTGGCAGCTCAAGTGGCTGGCCGTCGGGGTCTTCGTCGTCGCCTGGATCGGCCAGTTCATCGGCCACAAAATCGAAGGCAGGAAGCCTTCGTTCCTCACCGATCTCGCTTACCTGCTGATCGGCCCGGCGTGGATCATGGCCAAGCTGATGCGGCGCCTCGGCATCGCCTACTGAGAAAGTCGAAGGCCGGCATTGAGCCGGCCTTCTTGTTTGCAGTCGCGCAAATCGGGATCGCGCACGTCCCGGCTCAGAACGTGTACTGCCCCGACACCGCCAGCACGTTGCCGTACACCTTGAACGCACCGGTCAGGGTGCTCAGCGACGGCGACAGGTCGTTGACCTTGGCGTCGTTCACGAACAGATGGACGAAGGCCGCATCGAAACGCAGGCTCTCGCTGTACTGATAGCCGGCACCGACCGAAAGCCAGGTGCGCGAGTTGTCCGGCACCTTCGGATCGCGCGTTGCGTCGCTGGTCGGCGTCTGGTCGTAGGCGACGCCGGCACGCAACGTCCAGCGATCGTCGAGCTTGTAGTCGCCGCCGATCGAGGTGAACCAGCTGTCCTTGTAGTTGAAGATCTGTGTGCTGCTCGGCTGCGCCGGATTGGCGTAGATGATTTGCAGATCCTTGAAGCTCGACCAATGCGTGTAGTTGGCGCTGATGCCGAAGCTGAAACGGTCGTTGACCGTGTGCCACCAGCCGAGGTTGGCGTACCAGGGCGTGTTGAATGCGGCATGGCCGGGGCCGCTCACGAACGCCGGACTCAGCAACGGAGCCAGATTGGATGGCACCAGGAACGTCGCGTGGCCGTCGATCGTATTGTTGACCTGCGAGCGCAGATTGAAGCCGATGCGGTCCGTCGGCGTCGGCTTCCACAGCACGCCCAGACCCGCACCCCACCCCCAGGCGTGTCCCTTGAGACCGCCCTGGCCGTCGGCTTCCTGCGGCAGCAGAGCGCCGCCAGTCGGCTGTGCCAGCAAAGCGCCGAGATCGATGTCCTGCACGATCTGGGCGGAGGTGCGCTGAGCGAAAATGCTCGCGCCGATCGACAGTTCGTCGGAGACCTTCCACGATCCGGCCACGGTGATCGCCGGCGACTGCAGCTTGGTCTTCACCGACTCGTAGCGGCCGACCCAACGATCGTTGTATTCCGTCTGAAAGCCGAACGGCACGGACAGGCCAAGCCCGAGCGCGAACCGGTCGCTCAACGGGCGGATGTAGTAGGCAGCCGGCACCGGCAGCGTTGTGCCGCCATCGCCGCCGTTGCCGCCCGTCATCGGATCGCCGAACGCGTCGTTGGCGGTACCGTGGAATTTGGCGCTGAAATTGATCGCCGACACGGTGCCAGCAACGCACTGCGTCGTGAAATCGCTCATCGCTGCGGGGTTGTTGACCACCGCCGAGCAGTCGCCGATCGAAGCCGGACCGCCGGCCTGGGCGCGACCGAGGCCCATCGCGCTGTTCTCGGTAAGCTGGAAAGCGCTCGCATGGGCGCCCTGGCTGGCCACTGCGGCAGCGACGGCGAAACTCAGGGCGGTCAGTGCCGGAACGATTCGCTTGTGTTGTTGGATTTTATTCATGGCGAGATGTCCTTCTGAGTTCCGGGATTATTGTTGTTGGATGACCGACTGATTGGTGACCGGCACGAGCGTACCGCCACTGGCGAAGAAGCCGGCCATTTCCGTCTGCATTTCCACCGTGACCTGGGGCGAAGTCGATGGATCGAGCAGCGAGCCGTGCGTGCCGGCGACGAAACGCACGACGCCGTGGATCGGGCTCGTCGCACCGTTCGCGGGCGTACCGATCGGCGACGTGCCGGTGATCGGGGACAGCCCAAGCACCGCGGTGATCGGCACCCCACCCGACAGCGGCGAGCTGATCGTACCGCCGCCGGGCAGCGGCGTACCGATGACCGTGTTCGGAATCACCTGATCGGGTTTCCACTTGCCGTTCGCGTCATAGTACTTCGCATCGGTAGCGTCGCCCGCGAGCGGTGCGCTGCCGCCGACCACGAGTTGGGCGAGCAGATTCTTCTTCGCGAGCACGGCGCCGGTGCCCGCGTCGCCCGCGTAGTTGATCGGATCGCCCGAATCGATCACGGTCTGTGTGGCGACGACGAACGTATTGAAGGCCGCCGATCCCGGAGTGATGCCGGCGCCGGCGAGACCGCCGACGATGATCGGCGAGAAGGTCGGCGAACCGAGCAGCAGGCCGGTGATACCGCCTCCGGGCACGTTGAGTACGCCATTCTGCACCGCCGTGTTCGGCGTGTTCGCGAGGGACAGGAAGGTCGTGCCCTCGATGCTGCCGAGCGAAATGCCGAGGAAGGCAACGCGCGAGGCGTCGAACAGCGGCGTGCCGTCGGTGCCTACGACCGAGGGAATCGCGCTGCGCAATTCGAGCAGATCGGACACGCCCTGGCGCAGATTGTCGCGCGAGGTGCGCAGGCTGGTCAGGTTGATGAAGTACGAACCGGACGAAGCGATGGTTCCCGCGGCGGGCTTGCCGGTCGCCAGATCGATCACCGGCAGATCGAAAGTGCGCTCGCCCGTGATCAGGCCCGCCGCCGGCGTGCCGGTGAGCAATTGATTGTGATAGAACGGATTGGTCGGATCGGAAAGTCCGTGGAGCGGCAGATCGATCGCGATCGCGGCGAACCCGGCCTGGGCCAGCGCGCCGGACGCGGCGAGCATGGTCAGGCGGTCGCTCGTGATACCGTGCTGATAGATCACCACCGGCCAGCCGGCCGCCGGTTTGGTCTTGCCCGAGTTCGCATTCGGCAGCGTCATGATGACCGGAACGGTCTGGTTCGACGTCGAAACCGGCAGCGGATTGGCCACGGTCACGTGGGTCGATGTCGGATCGAGGCCGAGGGCCTTGCACGAGGCGACCTGGCCGCAAGGCGGCGCCGTCCAATAGCCGGTGAGCGGCGCGACCGGGTTGGCCGCCGTCGGCGCAGACAGATAGTAAGGAACGGTCAGCGCACCGACGTAGACGTCGGCGATCGGCGGCTGTCCGGGGATGATGTCGGCCAGCGTCTTGCCGATCGGCGCGACGGCGATGTTTTGGTTGGGCGCCGCGTCGACCAGACCGGTCAAGGTCTGCATCGTCACCGTGGTTGCCTGGGTCGTCGCCGTCCACGACAGAGTGATGCTCGAAGCGCTGACGCCGGCGCCGTTCGCCGCCGCTTCCTGCAGGTTGGTGAGCTGACGCAGGGGTTCGAGGGCACAGGCTTGAGCGTCGGCAAGCGGCGGGAACGTGGATTTTCCGCCGGCGCACAGCGGGCTCGTGCGCTTGGCGAAGCCGTAGATCAGCGACTGCCGCGTCGGCGTGCCGCCGGCGTCGGTGATGCCGTTGGTCAGCACGGCCATGTACGACGTCAGCTGCTTGAGCGGCCGGGTCGGAACGATCGCCAGCGTCGCGCCGGAAGCCGCGTTGGAGGCCAGCGTCGCCACGTATTCCTGCGGCGAGGCGAGTTCCCGCACGACGCCGGTGACGGCGCCGGTCGACGGATCCGTCTTCACTTCGAACAGATGCACGGTCTTGCCGCCCTGAACGCTGCTCGGAGTCAGCGGGCCGGCAAACGTCGTGCTCCACGGCGCGGTCGTGCTGAAACCGTCGAGCGAATTCAGCGCGTTGTACACGGCGGCCTGCGCGGGCGGCGTGCCGGTAGCGATCGGAATGTTGAGGGTGAGGTCCTTCGAGCCCAGGCGCAGGAGATCGGTCGGAAACGGCACCGTGCTCGTGGTCGGATCGAACTGCGCCGTCACGTGCAATTGCACGGGCGCGGTGTAGTCGTAGGCGTGCGCGCTCTGGCCGGCAAGCGCCGCCAGCAGCAGCGACGGCAGAATCAACGGGTTCAATCTGCGCATGGTTTTCTCCTCCGCGCGAAGCGGCATGCTTGGTGGGTGTGAGGAAAATTCAAACGGTTGTTTTGAGGGATTATGCCGAGAACTCGAGAGCTCGGCTCGCTGCAACGCAGCACCATACCGATATCTTGCTCGCGTTTATCCGGAATCAGTGTGCATGACGTGTTCGCCCTGCGCGGGACTTCTGCCGGAGTCGAATCGGCCATGCCATGCTCCCCATGTCCGCCCGCGATCTTCTGCCCGGCCTCCGCCGCAGTCAATCGGAAATCGGCGAATCTGCGGAACCGAGCACGTCCTGAGCGCAAAATGCGCGCGGCGCATAACCGAAGTCGCGCTCGGCGGCGGTGTTGTCGGCAATCAACGGCTCGCTCAGGCGCGCGAGGACACCGGCGCCGAGGCGTCCGCGCGCCAGCCGCGCGCCCGCGCGCACGAGAGCGAGCGGCACGGGCAAGGGCAAGGCGAGCTGCGGCGGCCCAGCCGCGATGCGCGCGAGCAGGTCGTCGAAACGCAGACGTTCGCCACCGCCGAGCGGGTATATCTTTCCCGACGCCGCCGTGTTGTCGAGCACGGCCAGGCACGCAGCGGCGAGATCGGCCGCATGAACGGGCTGGCGCAGTCCGCTCGCGGACGGAATCGGCAGCACGCGCCAGCGCCGTGCGAAACGCGCGATCGGTGCAAGGCTGCGATCACGGCCCGTGCCGTAGATCAAGGTCGGACGGAAGATCGTGCAGTCGGCCCGCCGCGCGCGTGCGATCTGCATCAGCGAGGCTTCGGCCGAGCGCAGGCGCTCGCTCAAATCGCGCTCGGCCGCGTCGACCGAATCGCGCTTGCTTTCGGCGCTCATCGAACTCAGCGCGACGACGCGGCGCGCGCGCTCGGGGGCGGCACGCGCAAACCAAGCGGCGAAGGCATCCAGCGGACCGAGGCTCAGAACGATTTCCGCTTCCGGCAGCGAGGACGCCTCGCCGAAAAGATCGCCTTGCAGCCATTCGACGTGCGGCATTCCGGCGACGCCGGCGCGAGCATCGCGGCTGACCGCCACCACCCGATCGCCACGCTCAACCAACCGCGGCAACAAAAACTGGCCCGCCGGGCCGCTCGCGCCGAATACCAGGATCACCGACACCCTGCCGCTCCTCATAAGCAAGGCGGCGAGTTTACCGTCACGCCGGGTCCGAACAGATCGGATTCGCCGATTGCGCGTATCGCAAACTACCCATCGCTTAACGCGGCATGCGCTATGCTGAGCGCCTCGACGCAGCGGGAGACAGGCCGTGATCGCTCGCATCTGGCGCGGAATCACGCTCAAGGAAAAAGCCGATGATTACCTCGCCTACCTCGACCAGACCGGGCTTGCCGACTACGCGAAGACGCCGGGCAACCGCGGCGTCACCGTCCTGCGTCGCGATCAGGGCGAGCACTGCGAGATCGTGCTGATCTCGTTGTGGGATTCGATGAGTGCGGTACGCGAATTCGCCGGCGAAAATCCCGAGAAGGCCGTCTACTATCCCGAGGACGAACATTACCTGCTGCAGATGGAGCCGCTGGTGCGGCACTACGAAGTGGCGCGGCAGAT
>CBJLOV010000060.1:0-21709 GCA_966424745.1 uncultured bacterium | reverse complement strand
GAAATGCCGTTCGGCGCGCCGTTCGCCGATACGGAGCGGAAGGTCAGCGTACCGCCGACGTTGGCCAGATTCACCGCCGTACCGGTCGTCGTCGTCACCGTGACGTTGTTCGTCACCGCAAGACCGATCAGCGTGCCGGTATTGTTGATCCCCTGCATGCCGGCCGTAGCGATGTTGATATCGAGCGAGCTGACCGAAGTGCCGTTGCCGGCGAAAGTGACCGTGCCGTTCAGCACCGGCTTGGTCGCCGCCGCACCCGTGTTCTGGATCGGGATCGACAGACTCGGGATCGTGGTGCCGTCGGTCGGCAGCGCGAGGCCCTGGCCCCACAGCGTCGCGTAGGCCTTCAGCGAAATCGCTCCCGGCGTCGCCGTCGGCGTGCTGCCGCTTTCGACGAAGATCACGTCGCCGTTGGCCGGGCTGGTCCCGGCGATGTGCGCCGTGCTCACGCTGGCCAGCGATTTGAACGGATCGTGCGACCGCCCGGTGCCGGTGCCGGTGGCATTGCCGTCGACATACCACACGCGGCCGCTGCGCGTCAGCGTCACCGTGCCTGGTGCGCTGGACACGCCGTTGGCGTCGACGATGGTGTAGGTGAAGCTGTCGCTCGCCGCCGTGTCGCCGACCTTCGGCGTGAAGATGAAGCTGCCGTCGGGCTGGATCGTCACGCTGCCGCCGTTGGCGGTACCGACGCTGGAGCCGGCCGGCGACACCTGCAGAGGACCGGGACCCTGGTCGTTTGCCAGCAGGTTGGTGCTGCCGAGAACGTGCGGCGTCGTCGGCGCGCCGGTGCCGGTGCCGAGCACGACGAAGTGCGTATTGCCGACGTGCGTATAGGAGTCGCCGGTCGCGATGGGCGCGATCTTGAAGTTGTTGATCGTGGCGGATCCGGTACAGCCGTAGGCATCCGTCGCGGTGATCGTCACCGTCGCCGCGCTGACCGTCGTGGTCGGCGTGCCGCTGACACTGCCCGAAGCGGAATTGATCGACAGGCCTGCCGGCAAACCGGACGAACTCCACTGCACCGGCGTCGCTCCACCGCTCTGGGTAAAGGTCTGCGGCCCGTAGCTGGTCTGGTACAGGCCGGTCGGCAGCGTGCCGTTGACCGTGATGACCGGACAGGTGACCGTCAACGTGAACGGCTGGCTCGCCGCCGGTGCAATGCCGTTGTCGGCGCCGATCGTGATGCTGTACGGCCCGGCGGTATTCGCCTGCGGGATTCCGGAAATCGTTGCCGTGCCGTTGTTGTTGTTGGTCAGCATGACACCGGTGGGCAAAACACCCGTCTCGGTGATCGCCATCAAGGCACCGCTCGGATAACCGCTGGTGTTGACCGTGAAGCTGTGGGGCTGGCCGATCGGGAATGTCGCGCTGTTGGCGCTCGTGATCTGCGGCGCCTCGTCGACGATCAAGTTGAACGATTGCGTGGCCGCCGTGCCGACACCGTTGCTCGCGGAGAAGTTGATCGTATAGCTGCCGCCCGTACCGACGGCCGGCGTGCCGCTGAGGATGCCGGTCGACGTATTGAACGTGACGCCCGAAGGCAGCGCGCCGGTCTCGCTCAAGGTCGGCGTCGGCGTGCCGGTCGCGGTGACGGTGAACGTGCCGGGCGTGCCGACGTGGAACGTCGCCGTATTGCCGCTCGTGATCGCCGGCGCCTGGTTGACCTGCAAGGTGAAGCTCTGCGTCGCGTCGCTGCCGATGCCGTTGTGCGCGGTGATCGTGATCGGATAGCTGCCGGCGGTGCCCGTGGCCGGCGTGCCGGCCAGCGTGGCCGTGCCGTTGCCGTTGTCGGTGAGGGTGACACCGCTCGGCAGCGCACCGGTCTCGCTGATGGTCGCCGTCGGATTGCCCGAGGTCGTCACGGTGAACGTGCCGGCGGTGCCGACGACGAAGGTCGCGCTCGCCGTGCTCATGATCGCCGGCGCCTGGTTCACCACCAGGGTGAAGCTTTGCGTCGCGTTCGTGCCGACGCCGTTCGACGCGGTGATCGTGATCGGGTACGAGCCGCCGGTGTTGGCGGCCGGCGTACCGCTGAGCACGCCCGCGGACGTGAGCGTCACGCCGCTCGGCAGCGCCCCGGTTTCGCTGAAGGTCGGCGCCGGCGTACCGGTCGCGGTCACGTTGAAGCTGCCTGCCGTGCCGACCGTGAACGTCGTCGTGTTCGCACTCGTGATCGCCGGTGCTTCATTGACCTGCAGGGTAAAGTTCTGCGTGGCGTCGCTGCCGATGCCGTTGTGCGCGGTGATCGTAATCGGATAACTGCCGGCGGTGCCGGCCGCCGGCGTACCGGCAAGCGTTGCCGTACCGTCGCCGTTGTCGACGAAAGTCACGCCCGTGGGCAGCGTGCCCGCCGTCTTCGTCAAAGTCGGTTTCGGGAAACCCGTCGTCGTCACCGAGAAGGTGTTGCTCTGGCCGAGCACGAACGCGGCGTTGTTCGCGGAGGTGATCGCCGGCGCCAGATCGACGTCGATCGTGACCAGCGCATCGGCGTGATTGATGCCGTTGTCGATGCGATAGAGGAAGGTGTATTCGCCGGCCTGGCTTGGCGTGGTCAGGGTCAAGCTGCCGTCGGCGTTGACCTGCAGCGTGCCGCCGGCGAGCGTGACGCTCGCGCCGGCAGCGTTGCTCGTCACCGTGCCGCCTAGCGAGTTGCCGCCGAAGAAGGTGAGCGTCGCCGCCGGGGTGCCGAGCATGTCGTTGGAAAGAAGACTCGGGCCCGTCCCCGGACCCGGCGGATTGCTGCCGGAGAGGGTCAGCGTCGAACCCGCCACGACCGAAGCGGTGTCCGCCACTGCGGCCGGCCCCTGGTTGACCGTGATGGTCAAGGTTTGCGTAGCGTCCGGAGAGACGCCGTTGCTTGCCGTCACCGTACACGTCACCGTCCCGCCCGCCGTCGGCGTGCCGGAAATCGTCGCCGTAGCGCCGCTCGAATAGTTGAACGTCAGGCCCGCGGGCAAGGTGCAAGCCGTCAGGGTGATCGACGTCACCGTCGGCGTACCGCTCGTGGTGATCGTGAACGGCGTCGCCGCCGTGCCGGCGAGGAAGGTCACGCTGTTCGGACTCAGGATCTGCGGCGCCTGGTTGACCTGGATCGTCAACGTCGCGTCCGAAGTGCCTTGGCTGTTGGTGATGCGGTAAAGCACCGTATACGTGCCCGCCGTCGTCGGCGCGGTCATGCCGACGCTGCCGTCTGCGTTGATCGTGAGGGTACCGCCGTTGGGAAGGAGGGCGCTGGTGCCGGCGGCATGATCGGTCACGCTGCCGCCGAGGCTGCCGCCGCCGAACGAGGTCAGCGTTGCCGCCGGGAAGCCGAGCGTATCGTTCTGCAGCAAGCCTGGAGCGGCGAGATTGATCGGCGTACCTACCTTCGTCGTCTGCGCATCGTCGACCGCGATCGGGCCGCTGTTCGCCGCGACCGTCAACGTCTGCGTGGCCGGCGTGCCGAATCCGTTGCCCGCCGTGACCGTGCAGCTCACCGAGCCGCCGGCGCTCGGCGTACCGGAGATCGTCGCGGTCGCCCCGCCCGCGTAGGCGAAGGTCAACCCCGCCGGCAGGGTGCAGCCGGTCAGCGTGATCGACGTCGCGGCAGGCGTACCCGCGGTCGTGATCGTGAAGCTGCCGTTCGTGCCGACGCTGAAATTCGCCGTGGCCGCGCTCGTGATCGACGTCGGCTGGTTGACGGTCAGCGTCACCGTCGCATCGGCGACGCCGACGCTGTTGCTGATGCGGTACTGCACCGTGTAGACGCCCGGCGCATTCGGCGCCGTCAGGCTGACGCTGCCGTTTGCATTGATCGTGAAACTGCCGCCGGCCAACGACACGAGGGTGCCAGGGGTGTTGTCGGTAACCGCTCCGCCGAGGCTGCCGCCGCCGAAGCTCTGCAAGGTGGCTGCCGGCGTGCCGAGCGTATCGTTACCGAGCACGCCTGGCGCGGCGACCGAGAGCGGCGTGCCGGTGATGGCGGTGTACGCATCCGCATTCGCCACCGCCGCTTCGTTCACCTGCAGGGTGAAGTTCTGCGTGGCCGGCGAACCGATGCCGTTGGTCGCCGTGAACGTCACCGAATAGCTGCCGCCCGTGCCCGCCGCGGGCGTGCCCGACAACGTTCCCGTGCCGTTGCCGTTGTCGGTGAAATGCACGGCCGACGGCAATGTCCCCGAAACAGCCAGCGTCGGCGTAGGCGTGCCGGTGCTGACCACGTTGAAGCTGCCCGCGCTGCCCGCGAGGAAGGTCGTCGTCGCGGCGCTGGTGATCGACGGGCCGGACTGCACGGTGAGGATGAAGTTCTGCACGGCGGGAGAACCGACACCGTTCGTCGCGGTGAACATGATCGGGTAACTGCCGTTGCTGCCGGCCGCCGGCGTGCCGCTGAGAACGCCGGTGGCGGGATTGAAGCTGACTCCCGCCGGCAACGCGCCGCTTTCCGCCAAGGCCGGTGCCGGATTGCCGGTTGCGGTGACGTTGAAGCTGCCGGCCGTGCTGACGGTGAACGCGACGGAGCTCGCACTCGTGATCGCCGCCGCCTGATGGACGACGAGGGTGAAATTCTGCGGCGTCGACGTGCCGACGCTGTTGGTGGCGGTGAAAACGAGCGGATAAGTTCCGCCGGAGCCCGCGGCCGGCGTGCCGGTCAACGTCGCCGTGCCGTTGCCGTTGTCGATGAAGCTGATGCCGGCCGGCATCGTGCCGGTGTGCGTCAGGGTCGGAGCGGGCGTGCCGGTCGTGGTCACGGTGAAGGTACCGACGCTCCCAACGGTGAACGTGGTCGTGTTCGCGCTCGTGATCGTCGGCGCCTGGTTCACCTGCACGGTCACCGTCGCGTCGGACGTGCCGTGGACGTTGCCGATGCGGTATTGGAAGGTATAGGTTCCCGCCGTCGCGGGCGCGCCAAGCTGGACGCTGCCGTTGGCGTTGACCGTCAGGCTCGCGCCGGCCAGCGTCGCGCTCGAACCGGGCGCGTGATCGGTCACGGCACCGCCGAGACTGCCGCCGCCGAAACTTTGCAGGGTCGCGTCCGGCATTCCGAGTTGATCGTTGCCGAGCACGCCGGGCGCCGGCACCGAAAGCGCCGTGCCGACGGTCGTCGTGTAGCTGTCGGCGATCGCCACCGGCCCTGCGGTCACGCTCAGGCTGACCGTCGCGGTCGAGCTGCCGCCCGAATTCGTCAAGGTATAGGTGAAGCTGTCCGCGCCCGTATAGCCGTTGTGGGGGGTATAGGTGAAACCGCCATTGGCGTTGAGCACCAATGTACCCTGCGTGGGATTCGTGTTCGCACTGATCGAGGCGGAATTGACCGTGTCGTTGCCGAGCACGCCCGGTGCGGGCACCGTCAACGCGGTATTGCGCGAAGTCGAATAACTGTCGGCCACGGCGACGGGCGGCGGCAGCGGAACGCCGAGATTGCCCGAGCAGTCGATGCGGAAATACAGATTGCCGTTGCTGAACGCGGCGAAGAACCAACGCAGGTCGATTGCCGATTCCCCGCTCGTCGAATCGCCTGCCGGGTCGGTCGCGATCGGCTGAATGCCGTTCCAGTTGAAGATGGCCGCTCCGGCGATGCCGCTCATGAAAGCCAGGCTTATCAGCGCGCGCTTGAGCAGACGCCGCCGCGCCGAACGCGAGCCGAATACGAGCAACGCGGCGATCAGCAGCAGTACCGCGGGAATGCCCATCGAAGGCGTCTGGATCGTCCCGCCGCCGCCCGGCGTCGCGTTGACGGAAAACAGTATCGCCCCGCCGCTCGCCGTCCCGTCGGTGGTCAGCAGGACATCGCTGCCGCTCGCGCTTCTGGCGACGACATACAACCGCACCGCGGGGCTGCTCGAACTGACGAGCGAAGCCAACGCGGCGCTGATTTCGATTGCAGTGGTTCCGCCGTTGCCCGCGCCGACGCCGACCGCGGCCGTACCGGCCGCCGTGGGCGCGCCGAAACTCCCTCCGGAACAAGTGGCGCTGGTTACCGAGGCGACTTGCGGCGGCGAGCCGGCATTGATCGTCGCCGTGACCACGGTTTCGGCGCCCGAGACGGTGCCGCCCGGCAAAGTGACGTTGCACCCGGTCGACGGATTGTTGTCGCCGTCGATGTAGACCGAATACGTATAGGATTGCGCGAACGCGGGAGTCGCGCTCAACAATGCGAGCACAGACAAGGCGAAAAGTCGCCGCACGACAGTCAGCATGAGATTCCCCTGAATCCATGTAAGCCACCGCCATAAACCCCTGGCGGCAGCGGACTGCGGGATGTTACCCGGTTTTAACAAAAAGGATAGGTCTTTGCGTCGCAGAATACTCCTTTTCCCGGGTTCCGGATGACCGGATACCTCTTATTTTTTCGTCTTACTGCAGTTATGACCAGATCTTCCCCGACCTTGCGTTTTCGCCTTCTGCTCGACGCCGAGCACGCCCTGGGCCCCGGCAAAGCCGACCTGCTCGAGGCGATCGCCGCCACGGGCTCGATCGCTGCCGCGGGCCGCACCATGGACATGAGCTACAAACGCGCCTGGCAGCTCGCCGACGAGCTCAATCGCAGCTTCGCCGAACCGTTGATCGCCGCCAGCAAGGGGGGCGAAAACGGCGGCGGTGCCGCCCTGACCCCGGCGGGGAAAAAGGTCGTGAGCCTGTATCGGGAAATCGAAGCCAAGGCGAAGCGGGCCTGCTCCTCCGAGCTGCGCGCACTGGCGCGCCTGCTCGTCGAATGATGTTTCCCGAGAGATCGCCCACCCGCTCGTACGTTCCGACAGGCATCGCCCGCCGATCTGGCAGCGGGCACCTTCACACGATATAGTCGCGAAGCCATATCGAACGAGATTCGCCATGTCGCGCCGCCCCCTCAGCCAGCGCATGCTGCTTGCCCGCACATTCGCCGGAGCCGTGCTGGCGGTCTGTGTCGACGCGCGGGCGGAGGACCTCACGGTGTCTGCCGCGGCAAGCCTGACCAACGCCTTCACCGACATCGCCAAAGCGTACGAAGCCCAGCATCCCGGGAGCCGCGTGAACCTCAACTTCGCCGCGTCCGACGTGCTGCTCAAACAGATCGAACAAGGCGCGCCGGCAGACGTATTCGCGAGCGCGGACGAGGCGACCATGGACCGCGCAGCGAGCACGGGCCGCATCGACGGCGCATCGCGCAAAGATTTCGCCTTCAACACGCTGGTGCTCATCGTGCCCGCAAGATCGGCGACTGCGCCGAACGCCCTCGGTGAACTGGTCCAGGAGGCCTATAAGCGCATCGCCATCGGCAATCCCGATTCGGTGCCCGCGGGCCGCTACGCAAAGCAGGCGCTCAGCGACGCCAAATTGTGGGACGGGTTGCAGTCCAAACTCGTGCAGGCACAGAACGTGCGCCAGGCGCTCGACTACGTGGCGCGCGGGGAAACCGAGGCCGGCTTCGTCTATGCCACCGACGCCGCCTCGCAGGCCGGCAAAGTCAAGATTGCGCTGACCGTGCCGACCGCAACGCCGGTGCGCTATCCGGTTGCCGCCGTCGGCAGCTGCAAGCAAAAGCCCTCCGCCTGCGAATTCGTGCAATTCCTGCTGGGCCCGCAAAGCCGCGCGACGCTGTCGCGCTACGGATTCAGCGCCCCCATTCCCTGACCGCGCTTGGAATTTCTTTCTCCGCTCTGGCTTACGCTCAAGGTCGCCGCGCTCGCAACGGTGCTGGCGCTGATCTCCGGCGTCGCCGCGGCGCGCTGGCTGGGACGGCACGGAGGGATGGCTCGCGACACGGCGGAATCACTGCTGACCCTGCCGCTCGTTCTGCCGCCGACCGTGCTCGGCTACTACTTGCTCGTTGTCCTCGGCCGCAACGGCGCAATCGGCGGCTGGCTCTACTCGGTATTCGGCATCAGCCTGATCTTCACCTGGCAGGGTGCGGTCATCGCTGCGGCGGTAGCGGCGTTTCCATTGATTCTGCGCGCCGCGCGCGCCGCATTCCGCGAGGTCGATCCGCAACTCGAGGGAGCCGCACGCACGCTGGGCCTCAATCCCGCCGCCGTGTTCTTCCGCGTCAGCCTGCCGCTGGCCTGGCGCGGCATCTGCGCCGGCGCCCTGCTCGCGTTCGCGCGCGCGATGGGCGAATTCGGCGCGACCCTGATGGTCGCCGGCTCCCTGCCCGGCCGCACGCAGACGCTGTCGATCGCGATCTACAACGCCGTGATGGCCGGAGACGACGCAACGGCGCAGGCCCTGATTCTGGTCTCGCTCGTCGTCGCCGTGATCGTGCTCGTGCTCGCCGCGCAGATCCTGCAACGCGCCCACCGCGGAGACGACGGTGCGGCTTGAAGTCGACATCGCCAAGACGCTGCGCGCACGCCATCGCGAGTTCCGCCTCGAGCTCGAGTTCGCGAGCGACGAAGGGATCACCGTGCTGTTCGGCCCGTCGGGCGCCGGCAAGACACAAACGCTGCACGCGATCGCGGGGCTGACGCGGCCCGAGCGCGGCGCAATCCGCGTCGGCGGGACGACGCTGTTCGACGCGCAGCGCAAGATCGATCTGCCGCCGCATCGGCGCGGCGTCGGCCACGTGTTTCAGGACTATGCGCTTTTCCCCCATTTGAACGTTCTGCAGAATGTGGCGTTTGCGACATCGCGCAGCACTCTGTTCAATCCGCGCCACGCGTCCGGCGAGGTCTACGCGCTGCTCGCACGTTTCGCACTCGGCAAGCTCGCGGCCAGCTATCCGCACGAACTTTCCGGAGGCCAGCGCCAGCGCGTCGCGCTCGCTCGCGCCCTCGCCGCCAAACCGCGCCTGCTCCTGCTCGACGAACCGTTCGCCGCTCTCGACGCGCCGCTACGCGCGCGCCTGCGCGCCGAACTGCTGGCCGTGCGCGCGCAGTTCGACGTACCGATGGTCGTGATCACCCACGATCCCGAGGACGTCGCGGCACTCGGCGGCCATGTCGTTTCGATAGAAAACGGTCGGGTGATTAAAGCGGGGCTTTTAGCCACGGATTACGCGGATAGCATGGATAGAGCAGAAAAGCTTCCATTGCTTTGATCCGAGTTATCCGTGCCATCCGTGGCCAAACGCCTTTGACTCAAGGACGCAGGCGGAAGTCGAGCGTGGCGACGGCGCCGCCTTGCGGGCGCGGCGCCAGCGAGACGCGCCAGTCGTAGAGCTGGCACAGGCGAATCACGATGGCGAGACCGAGGCCGGCGCCCTTGGTGCCTTCCGAGGATTCGCCGCGAACGCCGCGCTGAAAGAGCTTTTCCGCTTCTTCCGCCTTGATGCCCGGGCCGGAGTCCTCGACCGTGACGATGCCGCGGCCTGCGCCGACCGTGATGATCACATCGCCCTTCTGCGTGTACTTGAACGCATTGCCGATCAGATTGCCGAGCGCGACGGCGATCACCGACGACGGCGCGACGACCTCGACCGGCTGGTCGACGACGAGATGCACGTCGATCGGCTTCCTGCCGATGTGCGAACGATACACGTCGATGACCTGCTCGACGACCTTGGCGACTTCGGTCGTCTCGCCGTCGTTCGGTGCGCCGCGCTCGCTGCGCGACAGCAGCAGCAGGGCATTGGTCAACTCGGTGGACTGCTTGGCGGCGCGCTCGATGCGCTTCAGGCGCTCGCGGATCTTGTCGTCGATCCGGTCGGACGCGAGCAGCAGCTCAGTCGTGCCCGAGATCACCGCGAGCGGCGTACGCAGCTCGTGGCTGACGTCGGCATTGAAATCGCGGTCGCGCACGACGATAGCGGTCATGCGCCGGGTGTAGTCGTCGAACGAAGCGGCGACTTCGCCAACTTCATCCTCGGCGAAATGCGGAGCAAGCGGTTCGGGCTTGCCGCTCTGGCGCAAAGTACGGATGCGTTGAGCCAACTCGGTGACGGGCCGCATCACGCGACGGGACAACCAGAAGCCAATGAACAACGACAGGACGCCGAAAACGAACACGCTGATGATGAGTCCGCGATAAAGCTGGTGCTCATTGAGTTTCTGCGGGCCGTAGTCGTTCCAGAGGAAAGCCCAATAATCTGCGTCTTTGTAAACCGCCAGCTTGTGCGGGCGCACTTTTCCGTCCGCCCCTGGCAACTCTATGTCGTACACACCTGTCGTGTCGTACTTCTGCAGATCGAACGGCACTCTAGCGAAATTCCGTGCGCTGGCGATATACGGCACAGGGTCATACTGTGGCGGATTCCACGGCGCATTTTCGTCCCGATTGGCGCGTTTGAAGTCGACGAAATTTCTCACCTGCCGATCTAGGTCATTGTTGACCAGTTGGTCTTCGAGTCGGGCGCGCATGTACAGCGTCGCCGTGGCAAACAGCGCCGTCAGCGCAAAGCCGAACAAGGCGAACGAGATGATGATGCGGCTGCGCAGCCGCCGGCGGAATTTCGCGGGTTTCATGCGCGCCGAAGGATCGGCGAAGTATCAGCGCGACGCAAGCGGGAGCGGCTCCGAACGATCAGGTCGAGGCGGCATCCGGATCGACCATGCGATAGCCGATGCCGTGGCGCGTCTGGATCAGCGCCTTCTCGAACGGCTTGTCGATCGCCGCGCGCAAGCCGTGGATATGCACGCGCAGACTGTCGCTGTCCGGCAGCTCCTCGCCCCAGACGCGCGTTTCCAGCTCCTGCCTCGTGACGACCGAGGGGCTCGATTCCATCAGGTTCTGCAGCAGCTTCAGGCCGATCGGGTTGAGCTGGATCGTCTTGTCGCCGCGCGTCACGATCAGCGTATCGAGATTGTAGGTGAGGTCGGCGACCTGCAGCACGCGGCTTTGTATACCTTTGCCGCGGCGCGCGAGCACCGACAAGCGCGCTTCGAGTTCCTGCAGCGCGAACGGCTTGACCATGTAGTCGTCGGCTCCCGAATCGAAACCGGTGAGTTTCTGATCGAGCGCGTCGCGCGCGGTGAGCATCAGCACGGGCGTCTGCCGGCGCGCTTCCTGGCGCAGCTTGCGGCAAAGTTCGAGGCCGTCCATGCCGGGCAGGGTGAGGTCGAGCACGATCGCGTCGAAGTCGTGCGAGATGGCCAGATGCAGGCCGGTCACGCCGTCTCCGGCAAAGTCGACCGTGTGGCCCTTCTCCTCGAGATAGTCGCCGATGTTCGCAGCGATATCGCTATTGTCTTCAATGACCAGAATTCGCATGTGTTGAAGCTTACTCGTATATGGCCCGAAATGCTCGGCCGGTCGGCGTTGGATCGGCAAGCCAGGTGCGGAGTTCCCCCAAAAGCGGTCGTCCGACGAATCGGAAGGCAGAACCGTCGCTGCGGCGATCGGACGGGACAGGCAGGGATCGTCGTCGGCGCCCATAGGATTGGGGGAAACGATCGCCCAATAAAAAAGCCCAAGGAGGCGCCATTGGGGGAACGCACCTCGCTTGGGCTTAAAGCTACTGCCCCGATTACCGTAACCTGCCAGTCACCTGACCTGACCTTGGGAGTGTCGAGCAAAATTACAGTGGGGCCATCTTAGGGACGATCCGCTTAAATGGACGTTAAACGAATCTATGGGTTTCGTTAATTTGCCTTGCTGTCCGCATCGAGTCCGCGGCAGATGTGCGAACCCGTGATTTCGCGGCAGGGTTCCGTCGGAGAATTGCCGCGACTGAAGGCGAAACTGCGCGCATATCGGGTGCTGTCCGGCGTACCGGGCGCGGCAAAACGCCATTGGCGAATCGCCGCGACGGCCGCCTGTTCAAATACGCCGGCGGGCCGCGCCGCGAGCACACGGACGTCCTGGACGCTGCCGTCGGCGCCGATCCGAAAGTCCAGATCGACTTTGCCGGTGACCCCGTCGCGCAGAGCGCTGGTGGGATAGCTCGGCGAGACGACGTGCACAGGCTGGAGATTCGACGACACGACGGTCGCCGGCGGGGCCGCGGGCTTGTCGTCCGCCACGGCCTTCGCCGCTGCGGGCTTGTCCTCGGCAACGGCCTTCGTCGGTGCCGGCTTCGCTTCCGCCTCGGTCTCTTGCCTGACAGGCGGGATCGAAACGGCAGCCTCGCGGCTTTGGGCCGGGACCTCGATGTGTGGAACGGGAACCTCGGCCGTCAGCGCGGCCTGCGCAGGACGTGCCTGCGGCGCGGTCGTGTGCTCGACCACCGGCAGCGCCGGCGAAGAAACGACCACCATGGGCTTCAACTGCAGCGGAAAGGCCGGCTTGTCCGCGCGAATGTGGAACGTGGCGTTGGCGAGCAGTTCCGCACTGACCGCGGAAGCCTGCGCAAGCGCGTCGTGGACGGTTTCGTTCAACCGCACCGACGCAATCAGCAAGCCGGCGCAAACCACCAGCGCCGGCAAAGTAAAACCACTCCGGCGCGGCAGGTTCGCACGCTGCATGTCGCTCGGCTCGACGATGTGCTGCACCCGAGCCAACAACACGCCGCCGCCGGCCCCCAGCGCGGGCACTGCGGTACCGAATCCATGCTCCGCCCTATCCTGTATCCATTCTTCGAGATCGGCGAGGGTGCGCGCGTACGTCAACCGTTCGCCGCCTCCGACGCTCAACACCAGGTCGTCGCAGCATTGCTCGCGCTGATGGCGCACATCGGCGCAAATCCAGTGGACGACAGGGTGGTAGAACAACAGAGTTTCAACGACAACCTGGACCAGATTCGCAATGTAGTCATAACGGCGCACGTGGGCGAGTTCGTGCGCAAGAATCAGCTCCACCTGTGTCGGCGTGAAACCGCTCAGCAGGCTGACGGGCAGCAGGATCGTGGGCTTCAGCCATCCGATCAAGGTCGGCACGCCGACCTCCAGCGAAGACAGCAGTCTCACCGGTCGGAGAATGCCGAAGCGCTGGCTCAACTGGATCAGTCGCAATTGCCACTCGCGCGGCAACGGCGTGGCGGAGTGCACGATGTCGGAAAGGCGACGCCAATGCAGGAACGAGCGCAGCGCGATCAGGCACACGCCCACAAGCCATGCACCGACACACCAGGGCAGCAGGCCTTCGAGGCTGAACGAAGCGCCGGTTTGTTCGATTGCGACCGCAGGCAGCGTCGACGCCGCTGCGGCGATCGCACTCGCTTCGCCGATCGTCGGCCACAACAAAGCCAAGGTCACCACGGGACAGGCCAGCATCAAGGCCACGCAGAACATGCCGAGGCGGTACCGGGCGGCGCTGCTGCCGCATCGGCCGCGCAACAGCGCATACGGCACGGCGATCATGGTCCCTTGCCAGAAAAAATGCAGCAAGCTCCATCCCAGCGCATAGACGTAGGGAACAAATGTCGCCGTCCAGACACTCATCGCGGTTTCTCTCCGGCATCGATGCGATCAAGCAATTCGCGAATCTGTTTCAATTCCGCCTTCGACGCTCTCGGCGCCTCGCCGAGAGCGTGCAGAACCAATTGCGACGGCGAACCATTGAACAACCGGGCCACCATCTCGGCCATAAAGCGTTTCTGCGTGCGCTGCTTGCTCACCGCGGCGCGATAAATGTGTGCCCGTTGCGAGTCGTCGCGCTCCACCAGCCCCTTGGCGTGCATGATCTGCATCAGCTTCAGCGCCGTCGTGTAGCCCGCGCCGTCTTCGCCATGCAATGCTTCGTGGACGTCGCGCACGGTGCTGTCGCCGCGGTCCCAAAGCACCCGCAGAATGTCGAGTTCGGCATCGGTCGGACGCACCTGTTTCGTTTGTGACGAAGACTTCATGCGATAAGACTCCCTACTTACAAGCGTCGCGGAAAGTGCTCGACATCTAATCCGCACTCCACCGCTACCGTAGCATGCCGGATCATCCGATCGGCGCCGAAAGCGTTGCTCACCCGTCCGGACATGCCCCGCTCAGCCTCCCGCACACACACCTTTGACTTTGGTGCAATTGTTTTGATTGGCGCGCTGCTGCAAATCCTGTATGCCTTTCTGATCGCGCTGGCGCTTGAGCTCGATCTCTCCCACCGTCATGCAGGTCGTCCGGCGCAGGTTGGATCCCGTCGGCGCCGAATTTTCACAGACCAGACGATTTCGGTCGCTGTGGGTCAGCATACCATTCAAGTGCTCTTGCGTATTGAACAACTGCACTTTTTCATCTTCTTTCATCGCCCCCACCGAGCCGGATTTCTGCAACATCGCCGCCATCGAATCCAGATCCGCATTGACCTTGGTCTTGTCATCGGGACGGATGAATTCATAGCGGCCGCCCGCTCCCATTTCCTTGCGAACCTGCTCGGCGGTTTGAGTGAATTTTTCCGGCGTATCGGCAGCGACGGGTTTTTGGATGACTCCGTCTGCGGCCCACGTGATCCCCGCACCGATGCAAAGCACCTGCGCCGCCAAAGCAACAACGATACGCATCAAAGCCATTTTCATACCTTCCCCCTGACGTTGAAAAAAAAGAACTACGTAATTCATCGTAGTGCCATGCCGGCGTGATTGTCAACGAAGCTCTTCGTAATTCCCGAACCGGGCCGGCCGGGCTCCGGCCGGCGGGTTCAACGCCTGCGCGTCCGGCGCAGCTGCGCCCTGGAGTTCGATATGCGCGACGATCTCACCGGCGATGTTTGGCCTCGTCTTGTGCGTCGCGCTTGCAGCGGTATCAATTCCGGTGACCGAGGTCCGTCCCGGCACCGCTCTATCGCCGAGACAGCCTCGACGACGGCGGCGCGGCGAATGCCGACGACCTTGGATTCCCTGGGTACTCTTCGCCAGGAACTTGGCGCGGAGGCCAAGAAAAGCGTCGACCCTGCCCGCGAGACGCTGCGCTTTTTCGCTGAGCGGCATGCCCCTCTTCGCACACCCTCTTCGAGCTAGATCATGCGGCACAGGGCATGCCGCATCCTGGGTCGATCAAAGCGCTCAAGCTCAAATCAATGGCTCTTGCAGCTCGCCTGCCCCATGCATTTGTTTCCGGTCAACGAAGCATCCTCGACAGATTTCTGGGCAGCCCTGCGGTTTGACTCGATCTCGCCCACCGTCTGGCAGGTCATCCGACGCAGATTGGACCCGGTCGGCGCATTGCTCTCGCAAACCAAACGGTCCCGGTCGCTATGCGTAAGAATGCCGTTTACGTGTTCCTGCGTATTGAACAACTGGGTCTTTTCGGCCAGGTTCATCGCCGCCACGGAACCCGATTTCTGCAGCATCGCCGCCATCGAGTTCAGATCGGTTTCGACTTTCGCTTTGTCGCCCGGATGGATGAATTCATAGCGTCCACCCGGAGTCATTTCCTTGCGAATCTGCTCCACGGTCTGAGTGAATTTTTCCGGCGTATCCGCGGCCACGGGTTTTTCCACGACCTTGTCCGCAGTCCAGCCGGCACTGATCCAGAGCGTTTGCACAGCGACGAAGACCAAGCAAAGCAGCACCTCTTTCATAAAACCCCCGAATGCCCGAGAAGAGAACTACGTAAATCATCGTAGTTCCATTCCGACAAAGTTGTCAACGAAGGTCTTCGTAATTTTATGTGCGCCTGCGGCAATGCCTCGTCCGGCTCATCCCCGCAAAATTCAGCGCTTGCGCAACTGCCGGCGCCGCACGTGGCGTTCGAGGTACTCGACGATTTCGCCGGCGATATCGATGCCGGTCGTACTCTCGATGCCTTCGAGCCCCGGGGACGAGTTGACCTCGAGCACGAGCGGCCCGCGCCTGGACCGCAGCAGATCGACGCCCGCGATGTTGAGTCCCATCGTGCGCGCGGCACGCACGGCGGTATCGATTTCCGCGGCGTCGAGGTCGGCGACCGTCGCCGTACCGCCGCGGTGCAAGTTGGAGCGGAACTCGCCGTCCCGCGCCTGGCGCTGCATCGCGGCAACGACTTTGCCGCCGACGATGAAGCAGCGGATGTCGGCGCCCTTGGATTCCTTGATGTACTCCTGCACGAGGAAGTTGGCGTAGAGGCCGCGGAACGCCTCGATCATGCCCTGCGAGGCACTGCGCTTCTCGGCGAGCAGCACCCCCTGCCCCTGCGCGCCTTCGTTGAGCTTGATCACGTGCGGCGGGTCGCCGAGCATCGCCAGAAGATCGGAGGTATCGTCGGGATTGTCGCCGAACACGGTGGCCGGCAGGCCGATGTTCTCGCGCGCGAGCAATTGCAGCGAACGCAGCTTGTCGCGTGCGCGCAGCACCGCGTCCGACGAATTCGGCGTGTACACGCCCATCATTTCGAACTGGCGCAGCACCGCCGTGCCGTAGAAGGTGATCGAGTTGCCGATGCGCGGGATCACCGCATCGATGCCGTTGAGCGGGCGGCTCTTGTAACGCATGAGGAACTTGCCCGGCTCGATGCGCATGTAGCAGCGCAGCGGATCAAGCACGCGCACGCGGTGTCCGCGCTTGCGCGCGGCAGCGACGAGGCTGATCGTTGAATACAGTTTGGCGTTGCGCGACAGGATCGCAATCTTCATGCGGGCTGATTGATTGTTGTGAAAAGGCATTGCCGCCGCAGATACACGCGAATTGGCGCGGACAAAAGCAGACGGGGCAAGATCGGTCTTGCGTTTCTAATTATCCACGAACCTTGGTCCGTCATTCGCGATTTTTGACCGCCGGACGGTTGGTCGGACGGGAACGACGAGCGCATACGGCCCTCGGTGCAGAATCGGGCTCGTCCGGTCCTTTTTGTCCCTTGGCCCGCTCTTATCCGCGTTCATCTGCGTTGATCCGCGGCAAAAGATTTTTCTTCAACCTCCCCAGGCGATACGAGGCCCCCGGATCGACCGAGAAACGACTGCCGAGCGCACTGCGCCCGAGCAGCATCGGAAAAAGCATATTGCGGCGATTGGTCAGGTTGATCTCTGTCTCGAAGCTGGCGCCACCGAGCTCGATGCGCGTGCGGATGAACCAGCGCAGCGTCGCATGCCCGCCCGAATCGGTGACCGAGCGCCGCGCGATCGCCGGTGCCGTGCACTCGACGCGCAGCGCGTGCTTGCGTCCGGTCGCAGTGACGCCGAAACGCAGCCATGTGCGCCCGTCGCGCTCCTCGACGTCGAGCGTGTCGACATGCAGCGCCGACGTGCGTGCGCCGGTGTCGATCTTCGCCTTGATCGCCGGGATGCCGAGATCGGGCAAGGCCAGCCACTCGCGCCAGCCGACAACGATAAGGCCGGATTCGGTCACGACGATGTCTCGTTGAGAGGGAATACGGCGGACATCATCGCAAATGCCGCGTTACGGGATTCTTGCAGTCGCTACGCCGCAGCGCCCGCACCGATACGCCCCGACAACAGCGCAAGCAACTGCTCGGGCGATTCGGCGATCGCGTGCGCACCCGCTTCGGCCAGCTCCTCGCGTCCGCCGAACCCCCAGACCACGCCGATCGCACCCGTCCGGTTGGCGAGCGCGCCTTCGACGTCGAAATGCCGGTCGCCGATCATCGCTGCTTCGTCGGGGGCGATGCCGAAGTCGCCGAGCGCCCGCGCGATCAGGGTCGCCTTTTCGCTGTGTGCGCTGCCGGCCCCGACCGCGTAGACGCGCTCGAAGCAGGAACCGAACGGCAGGCTGTCGACGATCTTCCCGGCATACAGATCGGGCTTGGACGTCACCACCGCCAGCTTGATGCCGCGCCGGGCGAGCGCGTCGACCGCGTCGGCGATGCCCGGATAGACGACGTGCTCGCGCCAGCCGATGTCGCTGAACCGCTCGCGATACAACTCCACCGCCCGCTCGATCTTCGGCGCGTCGTCGCCGAGCACGAGCGGGAACGTCGCACGCAGCGGCGGACCGATCCATTTACGCAGTTCCTCACGCGCAGGAGGCGGCACGCCGAGGCCGGTCAGCGCGTACTCGATCGAGGCGACGATGCCGATCTCGGAGTCGATCAGGGTGCCGTCGAGGTCGAACAGGGCGAGCTTCGCCGCGGTGCGGATGCCGCTCACGCGCGCGCTTTCAGCGCGGCCACGGCGGGCAGCTCCTTGCCTTCGAGAAATTCGAGGAAGGCGCCGCCGCCGGTGGAAATGTACGAAATGCCCTTCTCCACCTTGTACTTCTCGACCGCGGCGAGAGTGTCGCCGCCGCCGGCGATCGAGAACGCATTCGAGCGGAAGATCGCGTGCGCGACCGTCTCGGTGCCCTTGCCGAACGCGTCGAACTCGAACACCCCGACCGGGCCGTTCCAGACCACGCTGCCGGCCTGCTCGATCAGTGCGGCGTAACGCTGCGCGGTCGCCGGGCCGATGTCGAGGATCATGTCGTCGGGCGCGACGTCGCTCACCTTCTTGACTGTCGCCGGCGCATCGGCCTTGAACTCGGGCGCGACGACGACGTCCTCCGGAATCGGCACTTCGGCGCCGCGCGCCTTCGCATCGGCCATGATCTTCTTCGCCGTTCCGATCAGATCTGCCTCGTACAACGACTTGCCGACCCCGTACCCGGCCGCGGCGATGAACGTGTTCGCGATGCCGCCGCCGACGATGAGCTGATCGACCTTGCCGATCAGGTTCTGCAGGAGCTCGAGCTTGGTGGACACCTTCGACCCGGCAACGATCGCGAGCAACGGGCGTTTCGGGTGTTCGAGCGCCTTGCCGAGCGCATCGAGTTCGGCCATCAGCAGCGGTCCGCCGCAGGCGATGTGCGCGCGCCGGATCACGCCGTGCGTCGAAGCCTGTGCGCGATGCGCGGTGCCGAACGCGTCCATGACGAAGATTTCGCACAGCATGGCGTAGCGTTCGGCGAGCACTGCGTCGTCCTTTTCCTCGCCGACGTTGAAGCGGCAGTTCTCCAGCAGCACGACTTCGCCCGGATCGACGTCGACCGTCTCCCCGTTCAAATAGTCGCGCAACAGGCGCACCGGCTTGCCGAGCGCATGGCCCAGCCACGCGGCGACCGGCGCCAGCGATTCGGTCTCGCTGAAATGGCCTTCCTTCGGCCGGCCGAGGTGCGACATCACCATCACGCGCGCCCCGGCATCGCGGGCAAGCTTGATCGTCGGCAGGGCCGCCTCGAGGCGCTGGCTCGCCGCGACCTTGCCGTCCTTGAGCGGCACGTTGAGATCCTCGCGGATCAGAACGCGTTTGCCTTTGAGGTCGAGGGAGGTCATGCGGACGATGGCCATGCGCGGTTCCTGCAATGTTCGTGGACGGAGGTCGCACATTCTAACCGCACGCGCGGCGTTTCCGGCCGGGTCTTGCGCCGCGCGATCCTGCAGATGCCGGCTTGCACGAGGATCAACGTCGTCGCCGGGCCGCGCGCGGGCACGGTGAGGCCTAAGGCGCCGACGGCAGCACCTGGAACGGACGCATCATCTCGTTGTCCTCGTGTTCGAGGATGTGGCAATGCCAGACGAAGCGGCCGGTATAACCCTCGAAGCGCACGACGATGCGGGTGACCATGCCGCGATCGGCGCGCACGGTGTCCTTCCATCCCGCGTCGCCCGGCTCCGGCGCAATTGCGCGCCCCGTGTAGCGCAGGTTCTTCGTCCGGTTGTACTCGTCGACCGCGAAACGGCGGCGATCGAGGATCTGGAAGCGCACGAGGTGCAGATGGATCGGATGCGAATCGTCGGTCAGATTGATCAGGTTCCAGATTTCGACCGTGTCGATCACCGGGTTCTCCGTAACCGGCATGCACCAGTGCTGGCCGTTGAGCATCATGGTCGTCGGCTCGTTGACGAGATTGTCGATCTCCTCGAGCGTCAGATTGCGCGTCTTGATCGCGGCCGCCTCGGGCGTGCGCACGATCGGGCGCAACGCCGCCGGCAGCGGCCGGGACTCCGCCGCCGCGCGATCGCCGACGCGGAACTGCAGGATGTCGAGCACGTCGTTCTTGAGCGTCACGCTGCGGCCGCGCACGCCGGCGAAATCGACGACGACGTCGGCGCGCTCGCCGGGCGCAAGGCTGAGAAACTTCTGCTCGACCGGCGCCGCCAGAAGCCCTTGATCGCTGCCGATCTGTACGAAGCCAAGCCCGTCGGAAAGCGAGAAATGGAAGAAGCGTGCATTCGCCGCATTGATCAGGCGCAGGCGATATTGGCAGGGCTCGACGCAGTGATACGGCTTGAGCTTGCCGTTGATCAGAACCGCATCGCCGAAAAATTCCGAAGTCCACGGCGATTTGGGATCGTCCGACACCGGGTAGTAGAGCGAGCCGTCCTTGCCGAACATACGATCGAACACGATCAGCGGCAATTCGTATTTGCCGCGCGGCAGGTTCAGCGCCTCCTCGGCCTGGTCGCGCACGATGAACGCCCCGAACAACCCGGCATAGACGTTGAGCCGATTGATGCCGAGGGTGTGGTCGTGATACCAGAGGGTCGCCGCATCCTGCTTGTTCGGATAATGGCAGACCGCCGACTGACCGGGCGGATACCAGGCTTCGGGATAACCGTCGCTCTCCGAAGGCGCACGCGCCCCGTGCAGATGGACGACGGTGCGCACTTCCGGATTCGATTTCTCCGCGCCGTGGATCGTGTAGTCGACCGGCAGGATGTGTTTTGCCGGCAATGCGTTGACCCACTCGACCAGCAAGCCTTTGCCGCTGCGCGTCTCGAACACCGGCCCGGGAACGGAACCGTCGAAGCCCCACATCGGCGTCGGCGGAAGCTCACGGTGTACCTTCACCAGCGCCGGTTTCATCTCGACGCGATAGAACGGCAACTGTCGCGCCGGATCGCCCGGGTCCGGGCGCATGCCCGTCGGACGCGCAGGCAGCGGCAACGGCAGCGGGTCCACGTAGGCGGCAAGGCTTTGCGGATCGAGTGCGACAGGTGCCGATGCGAGACGTTCCGGAACGCGGGCGGCGACGGACGCGCCGCGCCCGATCCACGCGGCGACGCCGGCACCGCCGGCCAGCAGCAAAGATCGTCGTGAAAAGGTCAAGCGGAATTCCGAAGAAGCACGAAGGCGAGCGGAGTCGCAATCCGCCCGCCTCGGCAGGGCCGGCCGTGCTTACAGACCGAAGAAATAGCCGTCGGTGGGCTCGCCGTTCTTGTCCAGGAGCAGCTTGTCGTTCACCGGCGCCGTGAAATCGAACATGCCGTTGATCGAACCCGCGATCATGTCGAAGGAACCGTTGCCGATCCGCTGTCCGCCGAGCCAGTTGTCCTCGACGAAACGCAGGATCGAGGTCTGGTCGGTCAGAGTGTGATCGACATAATTGGCCTTCGCATAAGGCGAAATCACCAGGAACGGCAGGCGCGGCCCGTAGCCGCAGCGTCCCTGCGCATGCGCCGCGGTGATGCCGGGCAGCGCCGAGCTGCCGTCGCCGCAACTCGTGCCGGTCAACGCGTCGTCCGGCGAACTCGACTGGTTGACGGTCGGCGGCATCTGATGGTCATACCAACCGTCGGAGTCGTCGTAGGCGATGATCACGGCCGTGTTCTTCCACGACGGCATCGCCTGCAGCCTGTTGAGCACGGAGACGATGAAGGTCTGCTCGTCGAGCGGATCGGAATAGCCTGCATGGCCGTCCTGGAAACCGCTCGCCTTGATGTAGCTCACCGCCGGCAGAGCCCCCTGCTCGACCACCGCGAAGAAGTCGATCAGATCGTATTGGTGGTTTGCCTGGTCGCCCGACTTGCCGATCGCCCCCACCCAGCTCGGCGGTGCGTGCGTCGGGTTCGCGGTCGAGGCGTAGTACTGGAACGGCTGATGATGCGGGATGTAGTCGACCTTGGTGATGCCGGTCACCGCCGACTTCGTCGTGCGCTTGCAGCCGGTGGTGCCGTTCTTGTTCACGACGTTCAGCGCGAAACCGCCCTGGAAGAAGCCCCAGCTGATGTTCTTGGCGTTGAGCAGGTCGCCGATGTTCTTGCCGCCGAGGGTCACCTGATCGCGCGTGGGCGAATCGCAAATGTCGCCGATCGGCTGGGGG
>CBJLOV010000059.1:0-21719 GCA_966424745.1 uncultured bacterium | reverse complement strand
CCGTATCCGGAGCAGGCGCGTGTCGACGCGAAATCTTTTTCCGCGAACATCGGTCTCTAGGGCCTGTTCACAGTCACCCGGACAGTCGCGGCGCCCGGTTCCGGAAGGTTGCTCTTGGGCGGACGCCATCCATCGGCGTGCCTTGGCGATAGAATGGCCATCGCCTGCGGCACGCACCTCGTCCGGCAGCCGCCCAAGAGCAACGCGATCCGCCTGGGCGACTGTGAACAGCCCTACCTACCACCACGAGAGGGAGTTTTCTCATGCGCAACACCGTCACCCTGGCCTTGGCGCTCGCAACGGCTCTGGCCGCGAATTCCGCCGCCTTCGCCGACCAGCCCAAGGCGCCGGTCACGCCGGCCTCGCTCATGCAGGCCGCGACGTCCTCGATCGACGCGATCCTGGCCGGCGACTGGCGTTCGGACAAGAACAAGGCGCGCGACAAATACCGTCATCCGAAGGAGACGCTCGCGTTCTTCGGCGTCAAGCCCGATCAGACCGTGATCGAACTCGTGCCGGGCGGCGGCTGGTACGCGGAAATCCTCGCGCCGTACCTGAAGGATCATGGTCGCTACGTCGCCGCGATCTTCAAGCCGAAGAACCCGGCGGGCGAGGCGGCGAGCGACAAGAGCGGACTGCGCAAGAAGTTCGCGGACGATCAGGCGCACTACGGCAAGGCCGAGGTCGTCGAGTTCGACGGCAAGGCGCCGGTGTTCGGCGCGCCGGCTTCGGCCGACGTCGTGCTCACGTTCCGCAACGTGCACAACTGGACCGACGACGGCAACGCCGAAGCGATGTTCAAGGCCATGTACGCCGTCCTCAAGCCGGGCGGCACGCTGGGCGTCGTCGACCATCGCGCCAAGCCCGGCTCCACGCTCGCGCAGGACAAGGACTCGGGCTATCTGCCGGTCGACGTCGTGGTCAAGCTCGCGACCGACGCGGGCTTCAAGCTCGAGGCGCAGAGCGAGATCAACGCCAATCCGAAGGACACCAAGGACTACCCGAAAGGCGTGTGGACCTTGCCGCCGACGCTCGCGCTCAAGGACGTCGATCGCGACAAGTACCTGGCGATCGGCGAGTCGGATCGGATGACTCTGAAATTCACAAAACCGGCGAAGTAGTTCCAGCGCGGACATTCGCACGAACCCTTCCCTCGGCAATCGGGGGAAGGAGGCCAAAGCGTTGAATCGCGCGGTCCGGCGTGCGCGGTTCCCGATTCCGTTTTCGGTGGGCGGCCGCCTGCGGTAAAACAGAAGCCGGATCGATCATTGCGCTAGGCCCCCGCGGGGTCGAACCTGTCGCCGAGCACACGCACGGCACGATGGACTCTCTCAACAACGCCCGGCGACGGCCAGCGCGGGCAGCGGCTCGCCTGAGACGGCCGCGGCGATCGCGGCATCCGCCCCCGGCACGTCGATGGCATGCGCGCAATACCAATCGGGGTTGTAGTAGCTGTGCGCATAGCGTTCGCCGCCGTCGCAGAGCAGGGCGACGACGGATCCGCGGAGGCCCTCGCGCTGCATCCGTTGTGCGACCCACAGCGCGCCGACGAAGTTGGTGCCGGTGGAACCGCCGACGCGCCGTCCGAGCATGACGCTGACGCGCCGCATCGCGGCCAGGCTCAACGCGTCGGGTATCTTCGCCATCGCATCGATGCAGCCGGCGACGAAACTCGGTTCGACCCGCGGGCGGCCGATGCCTTCGATGCGCGAATTCGCCGCGATCTGCGGCGTCGGAGCGCGGTTGCCGGAGCGCACGTCGCGATAGTGGTCGAAGAATACCGAGTACTCGGGATCGACGCAGAATATCCGGGTGCGGTAACGGCGGTAGCGCACGTAGCGCCCCAAGGTGGCGCTGGTGCCGCCGGTGCCGGCGCTGCAGACGATCCACTCCGGCACCGGATGCGGTTCGCTGGTCATCTGGCGGAAGACGGATTCGGCGATGTTGTTGTTGGCGCGCCAGTCGGTCGCGCGTTCCGCATAGGCGAACTGATCCATGAAGCAGCCGCCGGTCGCTTGCGCCAGCCGTTCGGATTCGGCCTGGATCTCGCAGGCGCCGCGGACCAGATGGCAGCGGCCGCCCTGGAATTCGATCGCGGCGATTTTCTCCGGCGAGGTCGTGGCCGGCATGACCGCGATGAACGGCAGTCCGAGCAGGCGCGCGAAGTACGCTTCGGACACGGCGGTCGAGCCGCTGGACGCTTCGATCACCGTGCAGCCCGGATAGAGGCGGCCGTTGACGAGCGCGTACAGGAACAGCGAGCGAGCCAGCCGATGCTTGAGGCTGCCCGTCGGATGACTCGATTCGTCCTTCAGGTAGAAGTCGATGCCGGGATAGCCGGGCAGCGGCAGAGCGATCAGATGCGTGTCTGCCGAGCGGTTGAAATCCGCCTCGATGCGGTTGATCGCCTCGGCGATCCATTCCTGCGTCGATCCGTCGCAGATCGCGCAGGGGGTTTGAAGCGAAGCGGAAGTCATCGTTGTCTCTCAAGCACATCTGCGCGACATGACGGCGCGTGGCGTACGTTCGGTTCGGCGCCGTCGCCGGCCGCCGATATTCACGCGCAATTCTAGGAACCCGGTCTCGCGGCGATTTGATCTGAATCAACGCTATCCGGCGATGGCGGGATGGAGCGCCGGCGGCACGAGATGGCCGATTCGGGAATCGCGGCCTATCGGGCAAGTTCCGCAGCGCTGTCCCTCTCCCTTCCCCCGGCGGCCGGGGGAGGGGAGAATTCCGCCATGCTGCTCGCCTTCAACAAGCCGTTCAACGTCCTCTGTCAATTCACCGACCGCGGCACGCCGCCCCGGCGCACCCTCGCCGAATTCGTGGCACAGGCGAACGTTTATCCCGCAGGCCGGCTCGATTACGACTCCGAAGGCTTATTGCTGCTGACCGACGACGGCGGACTGGCCCGGCGCCTGACCGATCCGAAATTCAAGGTCGAGAAAACCTATCTCGTCCAGGTCGAAGGCACGCCGAGCGAAGAGCAACTGAGCCGGCTGCGCAAAGGCGTGGTCTTGGCTGACGGCCCGACCTTGCCCGCGCACGCGGTGGCGCTCGCCGGCGCGCCGGACTGGCTCTGGCCGCGCGATCCGCCGATACGTGTCCGCAAAACGGTGCCCGACACGTTTATTCAGCTGTCCATCCGCGAGGGCCGCAACCGTCAAGTGCGGCGGATGACGGCGGCCGTCGGACTGCCGACGCTGCGCCTGATCCGGATCCGCATCGGCGGCACGGCGTTGGGCGATCTTCCGCCGGGAAAAACCAAGCAGATCGAAAAGAGCGGCCATGGCTGGCCGCTTTGACTCCCAGGATCGGGGATGAACGCAAAGGCGACTGTCATGACCTCATTCAAAGACCATTTCTCCGGCCACGCCGACCTTTATCGCGATGCGCGGCCGACCTATCCGGAAGCGCTGTTCGACTGGCTCGCCGCGCAGGCACCCGATTGCGCTCTGGCGTGGGATTGCGGCTGCGGCAACGGCCAGGCCAGCGTCGCGCTCGCGCAGCGTTTCGATCGCGTCGTCGCCACCGATCCGAGCGCGAACCAGATCGCCGACGCCGAACCGCGCGCCAACATCGACTATCGCGTCGAACCCGCCGAACGCACTTCGTTGCATGACGCAGGAGCAAGCCTGGTCACCGTCGCCCAGGCGCTGCACTGGTTCGACCATGACGCGTTCTATGCAGAGGTGCGCCGCGTGCTCAAGCCGGGCGGCGTCGTCGCCACGTGGGCTTATTCGGACTGCCGCCTCGGCGATCCCGCGATCGATGCGATCAAGGATCGCCTCTACATCGATCTGACCGGCCCCTACTGGCCGCCCGAACGCGCGCACGTGGACTCCGGATACACGACATTGCCGTTTCCGTTTACGCCGATTGCGGCGCCGCCGTTTGCGATGGTCGCGGCGTGGAACGTCGAGCAATTGCTCGGCTACTTCCGTTCCTGGTCGGCGACGCAGCGATACATCAAGGCCAAGGGAGAAGACCCTGTCGCGCTGATCGAACCCGGCTTGCGCGAGGCCTGGGGCGATGCCGGACGGATACGCGACGTGCAGTGGCAGTTCCATCTGCGCGCCGGCTCGGTTTGACCGGGACGCCCCGCAGATTTCGTGTAATAAAGGTTAAATACATCGGACCTAGTGTGCAGGGTTTTCGCCGTCGGCTTGGGGAAGCGGACGGTGGAAGAATTCCCTCCACTCAAGGCCACTCCGATGACGTCAACGACGCCGCTTTCCGCGCCTCCTGCCCAGGCACGGACGCTCACCTTCCGCATTGCACCGTTGGCCGCGCATATTCTGCGTACGCTGCCGTTGCTTGCCGCCGCGCCGTTCGCCGCGCTCGCCCAGCCGAATCCCGACCAGCCGAATCCCGACCAGCCTTCGGCGGATCAGCAGACGCCGCAGCTCGATACCGTCACGGCGACCGCGAATGCGATCAACGTGCCGGCGTCCGTCGCGAACGCGCCTTCGCAGAATTCGCTGACCGCGCGTTCGGCGCAGTCGATCGTCGGCGAGAAATTCATCGAGGACTACCTTTCGCCGATCGCCGATTTCAGTCAGGTGTTCCAGATGACGCCGGGCGTGTTCAGCTATAGCCCGAATGGTCCCGGCCTCGGCGATACGAAGACCTATTTCCGCGGCTTTGCCGACGGCGACTACACGATCGCCTTCGACGGCATCCCGTTCCAGGACACGAACAGCCCGACGCACCATTCCTGGGCGTTCTTCCCGAGCCAGTTCCTCGGCGGCGCGGTGGTCGACCGCAGCCCCGGTACGGCGGCGACGGTCGGCCCGACCAATTTCGGCGGCTCGATCAATCTGCTGTCGCGCAATTTCGAAGCCCAGCCGTACAACTCCGTGTCGGCGTCCTACGGCAGCTGGAACACGACCCTGGTCAACGCGGAACTGCAGACCGGCGCGTTCGGTCCGGCCGGCTCGTCGAACCTGATCGTCAACGCGCATGCGATGAATTCGGACGGCTACCAGACCTACAACGATCAGCAGCGCCAGGGCATCTCGGCCAAGTATCAGTTCGTGCTGTCCGAAGACACGGTCATCACCGCGTTCGGCTCGCGCATCGACCTGCAGGCGAACACGCCGAACACGAAGGGCCCGACGCGCGCGCAGGTGGCGCTGTACGGCGACAACTATCTGATGTCCGGCGATCCGACCCAGCCGAACTACTACGGCTACAACGCCTATCACGTGACTTCGGATTTCGAGTACCTGGGCCTGGTCTCGAACCTCGGCAACGGCTGGAAGCTCGACGACAAGCTCTACACCTACTACTACCACAACAAGCAGTTCTACAACGGCTCGAAGATCACCACGACGAGCGCGACGGACAAGCTGAACTCCTATCGCACCAACGGCAACATCCTGCGCCTGTCGCAGGAGTCGAGCTTCGGCACCTTCCGCACCGGCCTGTGGTCGGAGTGGCCGAACACGTACCGCTACCAGATCCCGTCGGATCCGCGCACGCACGTCGACGCGGCGCTGCCCAATTTCCGCGAGTCGTACAAGACCAAGACGAACCAGCCGTTCGCCGAGTACGAATTCAACGTCAGCAGCGACCTGCACATCACCCCGGGCATCAAGTATTCCTCGTACGAGCAGCGTTTCACCCAGTACGCCGACAACGGCAAGACCGTCGGCAACCTGGGCGGTGCGCCGTACGTGAAGCACAAGGCCGACTACGATACCTGGCTGCCTTCGCTCGACGTGCACTACTTCCTCGACCGCAACTGGTCCGTCTACGCGCAGTACGCAACCGGCGACGAGATTCCGCCGACCAACGTGTTCGACGTGAAGAACGGCGCCGTCACCGTGCAGCCCAAGCCGGTCAAGAACAAGACCTATCAGGTCGGCACCGTGTGGCAGTCGGAGCGCCTGAGCGTCAGCGCCGACGCCTACACCATCAAGTTCGACAACGCCTATTCGTCGTTCACCGACAACGACGGCAACACGACGTGGTTCAGCAACGGCAAGTCCACGGCCAAAGGCGTCGAGGCCGAAGCCAACTTCATTGTCGGCTGGGGCATCAGCGTCTACGCCAACGCGACGCTGAGCAGCATGAAATACGACGACGGCCCGTCGAAGGGGCAGTGGCTCGCCAATGCGCCGGACAACACCGAGACCCTCGGCATCAACTACGAGGACGGCCCTTGGAGCATCGGCGGCTACGCCAAGCGCGTCGGCCGGCTTTACAACGACAACGGGCCGACCCATCAGGCGGTGAAGATCGATCCGTTCGTCATCACCAACCTGTTCGTCAACTATACGATCGACCATTCGCCGATCTGGCCGCGCCCGGTCAAGCTGCAGTTGGGCTTCAACAACCTGTTCGACAAGCACAGCATCGTCGGCGTGAATCCGGCATCGACCAGCACCTCGGCGCCGGCAGCGGGCGACGTGCTGACGATTCTGGCCGAGCGCAGCGTGTCGCTCGCGGTGAAGGCGGACTTCTAGGCGGACGCGGTCATGAGCATGCGGTTCTCCATCGCATCGCGCCCGGGCCGGCTCGGGCGCGGATTGGCCTGCGCCATCGCTGCGCTGCTCGCCGGCTGCGCATCGAGCGCAGGGACCAAACCCGGTGTCGGTGCGACGACGGCCTATGTCGTACTCGGTGAAAACGGAGCGCCGATCGCGCGTGCGGTTGCGACGGCGGCGCACTGTCCGGGCATCCGCATCGACGGCCGCGAGGAGAGGATGGATCTGCGCGCGGCGGCGGCGACCGTGCCGTTGCGCGCGACGAGATCGGACCCGGCGGATTCGAAGCCGTCCGCGTTCCCGGTGACGACGTGCGAGAAGACCTTGCCGGCGCAAGTGCGTTCGGCGGAGATCGAAGGCCGGATGTTGCCGCTGCCGCACGGCGAGGTCCGCCGTATCGTCGTGATCGGCGACACCGGCTGCCGGCTCAAGACGGGTGAGGAATACCAATCCTGCAACGACGCCGCGAAGTACCCGTTCGCGCGCGTCGCCGCCAAGGCGGCGGAATGGAAACCCGACCTGGTCGTTCACGTCGGCGACTATTTGTATCGCGAGAACGCCTGTCCGCAGCGCGACGGCGGCTGCGCCGGCAGTCCGTGGGGCTACGGCTGGGATGCCTGGCAGGCCGACCTGTTCGCGCCCGGCGCGCCCTTGCTCCAAGCCGCGCCCTGGGTCGTCGTGCGCGGCAATCACGAGTCGTGCGCTCGCGCCGGGCAGGGATGGTGGCGCTTTCTCGATCCGCATGCATTCGTCGCCGGCCGGGACTGCAACGAGGCGAAGAACGACGACAAGAGCGACTACAGCGACCCGTACGCGGTTCCGCTGGGCGGCGGTGCGCAACTGATCGTGCTCGACACCTCGAACACGTCGAACGATCCGATCAAGGCCGACGACGTGCGCCGCGGCAAATATCTGGACACGTATGCCGAGCTCGAACGGCTGGCGCAGCGCGAACCCTACGCGATCCTCGCCAATCATCAGCCCATTCTCGGACTCGCCGGCAAGCGCGACAAACAGGGCGAGGTCAAGGTGCGCCCGAGCAGTCGCGGCATCTCATCGGTGTTCGTCGAGCGCAATCCGGCGATCCTGCCGGCGCAGGTCGGGGCCATGCTGTCGGGCCATACGCATCTTTGGGAGCAGCTGAGCTTTCGCGGCGACGCTCCGAGTCAGTTCATCGCCGGATTTTCCGGCACGCTCGAGGACGTGGTGCCGATGCCGGAAACGCTGCCGGACGGCGCGTCGCCCGCACCGGGCGTCGTCGTCGACAGGGCGAGTACGTGGACCTACGGCTTCGGCTTCATGACGATGGAGCGGCAGGGCGCGGACCGCTGGCAGATCAAGGTGTGGAGCGCGAACGGCGACCTGGTCAACGACTGCGAACTGGTCGCACGGAAATCGAGCTGCCGTGTGCCCCAGGTCAAATAGCCGACCCTGTCCTGCGGCCGTCATTCCCGCCTGCGCGGGAATGACGAGCCAAAGCGAGGGCTTCAGAGACCGATCGCGGCTTCCGCGGTGACGTAAGGCAGACCATGCGCCTGGGCGACCGGTTCGCAGGTCACCTTGCCTTCGATGACGTTGAGGCCGTTGCGCAGGTGGACATCCTGCGCCAGCGCCTTCTTCCAACCGTTGTTGGCGAGGGCGAGCGTGAACGGCAGGGTCACGTTGTTGAGCGCGAACGTCGAGGTGCGCGCGACCGCGCCGGGCATGTTGGCGACGCAGTAGTGGACGACGCCGTCGACGACGTAGGTCGGGTCGGAATGCGTCGTCGCATGCGAGGTTTCCACGCAGCCGCCCTGGTCGATGGCGACGTCGACGATGACCGAACCCGGCTTCATCGTGCGCACCATATCGTGGGTGACGAGCTTCGGCGCGGCGGCGCCCGGAACGAGCACGGTGCCGATCAGGAGGTCGGCGCGGCGCACGAGTTCCTCGATCGCCGAGCGCGTGGAGAAGACGGTCGAGATCGACGTGCCGAACTGCGCGGCGAGACGCTTGAGCGCGTCGGCCGAGCGGTCGACCACGGTCACTTTGGCGCCCATGCCCACGGCGATCGTCGCCGCATGCGTGCCCGACACGCCGCCGCCGAGGATCACCACCTCCGCGGCCGGCACGCCCGGCACGCCGCCGAGCAGCACGCCGCGTCCGCCTTGCGCTTTCTCGAGCGAGTGTGCGCCGACCTGCGGAGCGAGGCGGCCGGCGACTTCGGACATCGGCGTCAGCAGCGGCAGCGAGCCGTTCGGCGCGGTGACGGTCTCGTAGGCGATGCAGATCGCGCCGGAAGCGATGAGGTCGCGGGTCTGTTCCGCATCCGGGGCGAGATGAAGATAGGTGAAGAGAATCTGGCCCTTGCGCAGCTTCTTGCGCTCGACGGCCAAGGGTTCCTTCACCTTCACGATCATGTCCGCTTCGGCGAAGATCTGGTCGGCTGCGTCCACGACGCTGGCGCCGGCGGCGACATAATCGGCATCGGTGATGCCCGCGCCCAGACCCGCGCCCGCCTGCACCAGGACCTGATGGCCGTGATGGACGAGTTCCTGCACGGAGGAGGGGATGAGGCCGACGCGGTATTCGTGATTCTTGATCTCTTTCGGTACACCGATGCGCATGGGTGGATTTCTCTTTGGGTTGAGGACGATTCGCGCACCCGCTGCGAGGGCGCGCCTGCTGCGGCAGTATGATTGAGACTTTGAGCAATTGATTGCTTATTCCTCATGTATTGGCGTAGGTTTGTCGAACCTTTTGCGCTTTTCGTCAGAATTCATGAAATTTTATGCCGACCCGTGATTCCGCCCTCGACGAGCGCGATCGCGCGATCCTCCGTCTGCTGCAGCACGACGGGCGCCTGACCAATCTGGAACTCGCCGCCCAGATCAATCTGTCGCCGTCGGCCTGCCTGCGCCGGGTGAAGCTGTTGGAAGAACGCGGGTTGATCTCGCGCTATGTGATGCTGATCGACGAAAAAGCGGCGGGACTCCCGGGCACCGCGTTCGTGCTGGTCACGCTCGATCAGCAGGGACGCGCGGCGCTCGATGCGTTCGAGGCCGCCATCCAGGGCCACCCGGAAGTGACCGAATGCTGCCTGCTCGCCGGCACGGCCGACTACATGGTGCGCGTGGCGTATGCGGACTCCGTGGACTTCGAGCGCATCCACACCGAGATCCTGACCCAGCTGCCCGGCGTCGTGCGCGTGCAATCGACATTGGCCTTGCGTACGGTCAAGAAAACCACGGCGTTGCCGGTCTAGGAGATTTTTGCCTCGATTGAGCGCGCGCCCGCTCTATTGGCGAGGCAAGATCAAAAGCCCCCGACACGAAGAACACGAAGAAAAGCGGGGAACACGAAGAAGAGCAGAACCTTCATCTCTCTTCGACATTCTTCCCGGCTTCCCTTCGTTCTCTCCGCGGATCGATCTTTTCTTCTGCGCGATTGCCTAGCGGTTGGTGAGCTGGATCTCGATGCGCCGGTTTTTCGCGTAGGCCGCTTCGGTGTCCTTGGCGTCGAGCGGCTGGAACTGGCCGAAGCCGTTCGCCGACAGATGGCGCGGCTGAATGCCCTGGACGACGAGCTGCTTGACGATCGCGGTCGCGCGCGCGGTCGACAGTTCCCAGTTCGACGGGAACTGGTCGGTGTGGATCGGGCGCCTGTCGGTGTGGCCGTCGATGCGCAGCACCCAGTCGAGGTTCGACGGAATCTCGGCAGCGACCTCGTTGAGGGTCTTGGCCAGCTTGCTCATCGAGGTCTGCGCTTCGGGACTCAATTCCGCCGAGCCCGTCGCGAACAGAATGTCGGTCGGTACGACGAAACGGTCGCCGACGACCTGGATGTCGGCGCGGTTGCCGAGCGCCTCGCGCAGCTTGCCGAAGAATTCCGAACGGTACTTCTCGAGCTGGTTGACCTTGTTGGCGAGGGCGAGGTTGAGTTCCTTGCCGAGCTCGGCGATCTTCACGTCCTTGTCCTTGACGTTCTTGTTCGCGATCTCGAGCGCGGCCGTGATCTGCTTGAGCTGATCCTGCACGGCGGCGAGCTGGCGGTTGAGCAGTTCGACCTGGGCGGCGGACTTGGCGTTGAGATCGGTGGCGGCGACGAGATCCTTCTTCGACTGATCGAGCTGCGCGGCCATCTGCGCGACTTGCTGTTCGAGCTGGGTCTTCAGCTCGTTCAGCGCGGCGATGTCGGCGCTGAGCTTGGCCGCTTCGGCGCTCTTCGCGTCGAGCGCCGTGTTCGACGTGTTGAGCGAGGCGGACAGCTCGGCGACCTTCGCATCGAGCTTCGTCTTCGTTTCCTGCGCGAGCGACAAGGTCTGCGCCAGCTGCGCGATCTGCGCGTTGAGGTCCGCCAGCGCCTTGTTCTTGCCGGCGAGCGTCTGCGAAAGCACGAACTGGCCGACCGCGAACAGCAGCAGGACGAAGATCATCACGAGGATCAACGACGTCAGTGCGTCGACGAATCCCGGCCAGATATCCAGGCCGCGACGGCGGCGTGCTAGTGAGTTCATGAGATGCTAACCAAGAAGAATTTTCTAGACGCGGATTAACGCGGATGAACACGGATTAAAAGCAGATGGAACCAATCAAGAAACAGGCCTCGCCGGATTCGTTCTTCAGCTTTGCTCTATCGGCGTTAATCCGCGTCCAATAGTGCTTTTGCCTCAGGCTCCGTTGCGCTTGCCGTCGACGGCGGCGGCGATGGTGCGCGAGAGCAGGCGGAATTCGCTGCGCAGGTCGTCGGTCAGGCGTGTGCTGTTGTGCGGGGCGGCGGCAAGCGTCTTCAACACGTTCTTCAGTTCTTCCTGGGTTTCGCTCATGCCGCGCATCTCGCGCGACTCGCGGCCGAGCAGATCGGTCAGGCGCGCGAGCTGGGTGTTCAGCTCGCCGAGCTGTTCGGAGGAATTGCGCCGCTCGCGTTCCGATTCGATCAGCGCGCGCTGCATGCGTTCCAGTCCGTCGGCGGTCTGTTCGAGCAGCGCCTGCACGTAGGCCGGCACGTTCGCTTCGCCGTCGCCGTGCAGGGCGCCGGAGGACAGCCGCGTCTGCCCCGACAGCCACTCTTCGAGTTCGTTGTAGAAGCGGTTCTGCGCGTGACCGGCCTGCAGATCGAGGAAGCCGAGCACGAGCGAGGAGGCGAGGCCGAACAGCGAAGTCGAGAAGCTCGTCGACATGCCGGACAGGGGTTCTTTCAGATGCTCCTTGAGCTGATTGAACATGGCCGCCGGATCGGTGCCGACGCCGAGCGAACCGATGATGTCGGCCACCGAGCGGATCGTGACGAGAAGGCCCCAGAACGTGCCGAGCAGACCGAGGAAGATGGCGAGGCCGACCAGATAGCGCGACAGGTCGCGCGACTCTTCCAGGCGCAGATAAATGCTGTCGAGCAGCGAGCGCAGGCTGGTGGTGGACAGGGAGAACTTCGAACGCTCCCGCCCCGACAGCATGCGCGCCATCGGCGCGAGCAGCTTGGGCGGAGGAAGCGGCCGGCCCGGATCCGAGCGCTTGAAGGTCTCGATCCACTCGACTTCACGCGAAAGCTGCAGCACCTGGCGCAGATTCCAGGCGATGCCGAACAGCAGCACGACGAGGATGACCGCGTTGAAGAACGGGTTCGCCTGGAAATTCGCGATCAGCTTGGGTGCGAGCAGGCCGCAAAGCGCGCCGACGGCAACGAGGAATCCCGCCATCCAGACAAGCACTTGGGTCGGTTTGGTCATAAGTGTTCCCTTGGATGCGTCGAGGCTCTGACAGGTTGCGGGCGGATTGGTTCCGCATTCGTCGTCATCGGGACGACGCGTGAAGTGAAGCGCTTTGAGCGGAGACGATGGATATGAAGAACCGTATGCGAAAGCGCGTCCGCATGGGAGCGCGATTCATCGCGCCCGGTTCTTGAATCCTTTCGACGAAGAAAACCGGGCTCGATGAATCGGGCCCCTACAACGGCGTCAGGTTCGCGTAGGCGAGCACGAGCCACTTCGCACCGGCGCTTTCGAAATTCACCTGCACGCGCGCGTGCGCGCCCGAGCCTTCCGCGTCCATGACGACGCCTTCGCCGAAGCTCGCGTGGCTTACGCGCTGGCCGAGTTTCAACTGGGTGACTTCGAGCGCATCGGCGGCATAGTGGTTCGACGACAGCGGCCGCGAGACCTGCACGCGCGGGCGCACTTCGTGCAGCAGTTCGCGCGGCAGTTCGTGCAGGAAGCGCGACGGGCGGTTGTAGCTCTCCATGCCGTGCAGGCGGCGCGATTCGGCGTACGACAGCATCAGGGTTTCGCGCGCGCGCGTGATGCCCACGTAGGCGAGGCGGCGTTCTTCTTCGAGGCGGCCGGGTTCGTCGAGCGAGCGCTGGCTCGGGAACAGCCCGTCTTCGAGGCCGACGAGGAACACGATCGGGAATTCGAGACCCTTGGCCGAGTGCAGGGTCATCAATTGCACGCAGTCCTCCCAGGCTTCGCCCTGCGATTCGCCTGCTTCGAGGGCGGCGTGGGCAAGGAAGGCGGCGAGTTCGTCGAGTCCGGCCTCGAGGTCTTCGGGGGTGCGTTCGAAACGACTGGCGACGTTGACGAGTTCGTCGAGGTTCTCCACGCGCGATTCGGCGCTGCCGCGCGAATCCGCTTCGTAGTAATCACGCAGGCCGCTTTTCTGGATCGCCAGATCGATCTGCTCGGCCAGCGCCATTGCCGACTCGTCCGCGCCGATACAGTCCTTGGCCAGCGTTTCGATCAGGTCGACGAATCCGCGCAGCGCGTTCTTCGCCCGTCCCGCGAGCTCTCCGGTGATGAATTCGGCGAGCACCGCGTCCCACAGCGAAGTACTGTCGCGACGCGCACGCTGGCGCAGGGTATCGAGCGTGCGCTCGCCGATGCCGCGCGGGGGCGTATTCACCGTCCGCTCGAACGCCGCATCGTCGTGGCGGTTGGCGACGAGGCGCAGATAGGCCAGGGCGTCCTTGATTTCCGCGCGGTCGAAGAAGCGCAGGCCGCCGTAGACGCGGTAGCGGATATCGTGCTGGATCAGCTGTTCTTCGAAGTTGCGAGACTGCGCGTTCGAGCGGTAGAGGATCGCGCAGTCGCGCGCATTGCCGCCCTGCTGGATGTGCTCGCGGATGCGCTCGACCACGTAGCGCGCTTCGTCCTGCTCGTTGTAGGCGGCGTACAGCGCGATCGGCGGTCCGGCGTCGCCGGCGGTCCACAGCTGTTTGCCGAGGCGCTGCGGATTGTTGGCGATGATCGCGTTCGCCGCTTTCAGGATCGTGCCGGTCGAGCGGTAGTTCTGCTCGAGACGGATCGTCTTCGCGTTCGGGAAATCGCGCAGGAAATTCATCACGTTCTCGACGCGCGCGCCGCGCCAGCCGTAGATCGCCTGGTCGTCGTCGCCGACGACGAAGACCTGGCCCGTGCCTCCGGCGAGCACGCGGATCCAGGCGTACTGCAGCGTGTTCGTGTCCTGGAATTCGTCGATCAGCAGGTGCCGATAGCGCTCGCGATAATGTGCGAGCAAGCGCTCGTCGGTGAGGAACAGCTCGTGCGAGCGCAGCAGCAGTTCGGCGAAATCGACCAGGCCCGAGCGCTGGCATTGTTCCTCGTAGGCGCGGTAGATGTCGACCAGGGTGCGCGTCAGCGGATTGCCTTCGCGCTCGAAAGCAGCCGGCCGCTTGCCCTCGTCCTTCGCCGTATTGATGAACCATGCGGCCTGGCGCGGCGGAAAGCGCGACTCGTCGAGGCCGAGCGCGGCGATCGTGCGCTTGACCAGGCGCTGCTGGTCGTCGCCGTCGAGGATCTGGAACGTCTCCGGCAGCTTCGCCTCGCGCCAGTGCTGGCGCAGCAGACGATGGGCGATGCCGTGGAACGTGCCGACCGTCAACCCGCGCGTGTTCGGCACGGAGGCGTGCTCCAGCAGCGTTTGCGCGCGCGAACGCATTTCGCCCGCGGCCTTGTTCGTGAACGTGACCGCGAGCACCGACCAGGGCGAGGCGCGCTCGACTTCGAGCAGCCAGCCGATGCGGTGGGTGAGCACGCGCGTCTTGCCCGAGCCGGCGCCGGCGAGGACGAGATAATGACCTAGTGGGGCGCTGACCGCTTCGCGCTGGGCCGGGTTGAGATCGTCGAGCAGATACGAAACATCCATTGCGCGAATTGTAATGGCCCAGGCACCATTCGGGTCAGTTCTTCGTCGAAGAAGGGCTGCCTGCCATGCTGCGAAAGATCTGCCTCGCGTTCCATCGTGTGCCGGAAATCGGCCGGACGCGGTGTTGCGCGTCGTTCTTCGGTTTTTTGATGCTGTCGGCGCCGGCGTTCGGTGCGGCCGGCGAGGAGCCGCAATACCGCGCAGTCTTCGATGCCGCAACCCACCATGTGCAAGTGCGCGTCTGTCCGCGCGATGCGCGGGCGAACGTGAGTTTCGCTGCGGACTCCGGATGGGCGAAACGTTTCGTCGCCGACCTCGCGCGCGACAGCGGCGGCGCGTTGACGGCGGACGCGGAAGGCTGGAGCGCGCGCGATTGGCGCGCGGGCGAATGCCGCGGCTACCGCGCCGACCTCGCCGCGATCGCCGCCGAGCGCAAGCCCGATGTCGGCTGGCGCGCGGGGAAGGATATCGTCGTCGCCCCGCAATTGTGGCTGCTGCGCGACGACTCCCAGAGCGGCGACGCGCGCCTGCGCATGGAACTGCCGCCGGGCTGGTCGATCTCGGCGCCGTGGCAAGAGCTGGCAAGCGGCGTTGGAACGGGCGGCGGCCGATCGATTCTGTTCCGCATTCCGAGGACTCCGCAGGACTGGTCGGCTTCGGTCGCGTTCGGCCATTTCGAAGAGAAGCGGATCGAGCTGCCCGGCGGCGTGCTGCGTCTTGCGATACTCGGCGACGTCGACACCGCCGGGCGCGGCAAACTCGAGCGCTGGTTCGGCCGCGTCGCGCGCGCGGTGCTCGGCGCCTACGGCCGTCTGCCGCTGGCCGATGTGCAGGTGCTCATGCTCCCGGTCGATGGGCGCGGCAATGCGGTGGTCTTCGGCCAGTCGGTGCGCGGCCAGGGCAATGCGCTGCATCTGCTGATCGATCCGAACCGGCCGGAATCCGAGTTCGACGACGACTGGATGGCGGTGCACGAGTTGAGCCACCTGATGCATCCCTATCTCGGCGACCGCGGCTCCTGGCTCGCCGAAGGCCTGGCGACCTACTACCAGAACGTGCTGCGCGCGCGCGGCGGTCTGCTCACCGCCGCTCAAGCCTGGGACCGCCTGTCCGAAGGTTTTCAGCGCGGCGCGGCTGCGCCGGGCGGCGGCACGCTGGAGCAGACGGCCGACAACATGAACCGCACGCGTGCCTATCAGCGCGTGTATTGGGCCGGCGCGGCATTCTGGTTGACCGTGGATCATGATCTGCGCCGCGAAAGCGCCGGCCAGATCGGGCTCGACATCGCGCTTTCGCGTTTTCGCGATTGCTGCCTGCCGGCATATCGGCAATGGCGGCCGGAAGACTTCGTCGCGAAGCTCGATGCGCTGGCCGGCACGACGCTGATCTCGGCGCGTTATCGCGAGTTCGCGGCGATGCGGGAATTCCCCGAATGGCGGAAGCTCTATGCCGATCTCGGCATCCGCGAAACCAACGGACGTATGAGCTTCGACGGCCAGGCGCGCGATGCCGCGGTGCGCGAGGCGATCATGCAGGCCAAAGCGGATTGATCCGGGCGGCTCCCGTCGAGCCGGGCGCCGCGGCCGGCATCCGTCGCTGCAGCCCTCGCGGGAATCGCGGTAGGAGCGTTTCGCTCAACCTGCCGATGCTTCCATGCGCACGCGCATCGACAGATCGATCGCGCGCACGTGCTTGGTCAGCGCGCCGACCGAGATGAAATCGACGCCGGTCTCGGCGATCGAACGCAGGCGCTCGAGGCTGACGCTGCCCGACACTTCGAGAGCGACACGTCCGGCCACGTGGGCGACGGCGCGGCGCAGGTCCTCGGGTGAGAATTCGTCGAGCATGATGCGGTCGACCTTGGCGGCGAGCGCCTGGTCGAGCTCGTCGAAATTTTCGACTTCGACTTCGAGCAGCAGGTCCGGATGCGCGGCACGCGCCGCGGCGACCGCGGCGGCGAGGGAGCCGGCTGCGGCGATGTGGTTTTCCTTGATCAGGATCGCGTCGAACAGGCCGATGCGATGATTGGTCGCACCGCCGCAGCGGACGGCGTACTTTTGCGCGAGGCGCAGGCCGGGCAGGGTTTTGCGCGTGTCGAGGATGCGCGTGCGCGTGCCGCGGACCGCGTCGGCGTATTGCGCGGCGACGGTGGCGGTGCCCGACAAGGTCTGCAGGAAGTTCAGCGCCGAACGCTCCGCGCCGACCAGGGCGCGCGCGCTGCCGCGCAACGTGCACAGCGTCGAATTCGCGGCGACGCGGTCGCCGTCGTGCGCCTGCCACCGGATCGCGACGGCCGGATCGCGCGCCTTGAAACAGGCCTCGAACCAGGCCGTGCCGCAGAGCACGGCGTCCTCGCGCGTGATGACGGCGGCGCTGGCGATCGCCGCGGCGGGCAGCAGGTCGGCGGTCGCGTCGCCGCCGCCGAAGTCCTCGCTCAGCGCACGCGCCACGTCCTGCGCGACGACGGCCGCATCGGGCGGATACAGATCGTTCATCGGCTCAGGCCGGGAAGTCGTGCAATTGGGTCGTGCCGATGCCTTCGTCGGCCAGCATCACCGGAATATCGTCCTCGATGCGATAGATGACCTTGCCGTCGACGGTGATCAGGCCCGCCTTGAGCGCGGTGCCCACATTCGCGCCGGCCGTGGTCTTCACCGCATCGCGCGCGATTTCGCGGTTGAGTGCGTCGAGCTGGGTGCGGCTGAGCGGCTTGACCGGCGTCTTGGTCACCGGATCGCAGAGAATATCGAGAAGACGTTTATCCATGCTGGACTCGAGGTGTTCCGTTCGCCCTGGGCGAGAGCCGAAGGGCACTCTGCAGCAGCGCTTCGACTGCGCCCGCTGTGCGAGCGCGGCCCGTACCGGGCGGGTCGAAGGGCTTCGCAGGAACGGTTGTGTGGCGGTTTGCGGATTTGTCCGTAGAATATCGTTTTTGCTTACGGCCCGCCATGAACACAGACACCGCGGCAGCGCGCATCGGCATCGTCATGGGCTCCCGTTCGGATTGGGAGACGATGAGCCACGCGGCCGAGATGCTCGGCAAGCTCGGCGTCGCGCACGAAGTGCGCGTCGTCTCGGCCCATCGCACGCCCGATCTGTTGTTCGACTACGCGGCGAACGCCGCGCCGCGCGGCCTCAAGGCCATCATCGCCGGCGCCGGCGGTGCCGCGCATCTGCCCGGCATGCTCGCGGCGAAGACCGCGCTGCCCGTGCTCGGCGTGCCGGTGCAGTCGCATGCGCTCAACGGCATGGACTCGCTGCTGTCGATCGTGCAGATGCCGGCCGGCGTGCCCGTGGCGACCTTCGCGATCGGCAAGGCCGGGGCGACCAACGCGGCGCTGTTCGCGGCGAGTCTGCTCGCGCTCGAAGACGCGGCGGTCGCCAAAGCCCTGAACGAATTCCGCGCGGAGCAAACCGAAGCGGTGCTGGCCAAGCCCGATCCGCGCGCATGAAGATTTCCCGCTTATGAAAACCGTTGGCATTCTCGGCGGCGGCCAACTGGCCCGCATGCTTGCGCTCGCCGGCGCACCGCTCGGCGTGCGCTTTCTCGTCGTCGACAACGTCGGCGATGCCTGCGCAGGTCAGGTCGCGCCGCAAATCAAGGCGGACTGGCGCGACTTCGCCGCGCTGGAAGACTTCGCCAAGCGCATCGACGTGGCCACGTTCGATTTCGAGAACGTGCCGGCCGATACCGCGCGTTGGCTCGCCGAGCGCGTGGACGTGTTTCCGAATCCGCGCGCCCTCGCGGCCACCCAGGACCGGCTCGTCGAAAAATCCATGTTCCGCGAGCTCGGCCTGGACACGCCCGCGTTCGCCGCGGTCGACAGCCGCGCCGACCTCGAGCGCGCGCTCGGTCAGATCGGCTGTCCCGCCGTGCTCAAGACCCGGCGGCTCGGCTACGACGGCAAAGGCCAGTTCCGCATCAAATCGCCGGCCGACGCCGACGCCGCCTGGGCGGCGCTCGGGGATTCCCGCGGCGCGGCGCTGATCCTCGAAGCCTGGGTCGCTTTCGAGCGCGAGGTCTCTCTCGTCGCCGTGCGCGGGCGCGACGGCGCCTTTTCCACCTATCCGCTCGTGCAGAACTGGCACGAGGACGGCATCCTCTCTGCGACCCTGGCACCGGCGCCGGGCGCGCAAGCCCTGATCGAACCGGCGGCGCGGCATGCGCGTGCGATCGCAGAGCATCTCGATTACGTGGGCACGTTCGCGCTCGAGCTGTTCGTCAAGGACGGCAGGCTGCTCGGCAACGAGATGGCGCCGCGCGTGCACAACTCGGGTCACTGGACGATCGAAGGCGCGCCGTGCAGCCAGTTCGAGAATCACGTGCGCGCGGTGCTCGGCCTGCCGCTCGGCGACACCTCGGTGCTCGGCGTTGCGGTGATGCTGAACTTCATCGGCGAGTTGCCCGACGCGCTGCCCGTGCTCGCCGAACCGCGCGCGCACTGGCACGACTACGGCAAGTCGCCGCGCGCCGGGCGCAAGGTCGGACACGCGACCTTGTGTGCGAACACGAATGCCGAGATGCGCGAACGTCTGACGCGCGTCGCGCACCTGCTGGGGAGGGATGCGCAGGCGGCGCCAGTGCTCAAGGCGCTGTAACGCGGTTCATCCTTCTCCGCCCCAGTCGTCGGACAAGCCGGCGACTCAATGCAAATCGGGATGCATCGGAAAGCAGAGATTCTGATGGCGGAAATCGAGCACGATATCCATGTCCTTGAGCGCGCCGCTGCCCAGGGTGATGTCATGTTTCATTTCCGAATCGTTGTAGATGAGAAAGAAAACCTTGAACGGTTGGCGGTCGATCGTCATGTTGACTTTGGCCGCCGTCGCGCTGGCATGCGAATGGTAGCCGCCGATGTCGTTCATCGCGAGACGGCCGCTATGCAGCTTCGTCACCTGTTCGAGGGCGGCTTGGGTGCCGATGAGGAACACACCGGCTCCGGTGTCGAGCAGCACGCGGTGCGGCTGGTCGTTGACGATAAACTCGGGAAGGATGCGCAGCCAGCGTCCCCAAGGTCCGGTGGCGATCTGCATCGGCCTCTCGCAGCTCGGCACCTCACTGTGCTCGGCGTAGATCGTCAGTTCCTTGTTCGTTAGGCGCAGCGCGCCGAGAGGCGCGAGCAGATCGGCACCGATCAGGGCGAACTTGTGCGGCACGATGCTGACCGGGACATTGCGCAGCGTAATCGCGCCGATCTGCAGCGCGTCGAGCACGCCGCGTTGCATCGGCACGTCCTTGGCCAGCATGCCGTTCGTTTTCCCTTTCTCTTCGAGCGGTCTGACGCCGAGGTCGCGCGCGTTGCTTTCGCCGAGGACGAGGCCGGTTGCGCCGGTGTCGAGCATCAGGTCGAAGTCGCGGCCGTTGGCCTTTGCGGGGAAAATCGGGACTGAATACTCCAGCCTGATCGGCAGCACGACGTCGCTCGGCGCCGGCTCGAAAATGAGCCCCGCTATGTTTTCGTCGCGGTCGAGATCGGCTTGCATGTTCGAGATCATCTGATCGGGAACATGACTGCGGTAGCGGCGGATCAGGTCGGCCTGCAGCTCGCTTGCGGCCTTGCGTTTGCCGGCGAGGTTGAGATTGCCGACCTGGAATATGCCGCAGGACAGCGCAACGCCGGGCCTGGTCTCGAACAAGCTGTTCTCGCAGACCTTCGCATCCTTCGTCGCTGCATCGAGATTGAAGCGCGTGCGTTCGATCGCCATCGCGGCGAACCCATGGACGATCGGGTCTTTCGACTTGTAGAGCTCGAAGAGCGCGGTGACGTCGGCATCGCCCATGGCCGCATAGACGGAACGCAGGTCGTCGGTCTCGACGCCCTTGGGGGCGGGATGCGGGTCGACCGCGGCAGCCGGTGGTGAATCCGATACGGGAGGGGCGTCTGCGGCGGCAATGCCGGCGACGGCGAGCAGAATCAGAACGAGCGGCAGGCGTTGCGAGAGTCCGGTCTTGGAAGGGATCACGCGATGGGCACGATCGAGGATGAGGCGCCGATCATAACCATTCCCGGTAACCCGGCGTCATACGGGGCTGGCGACGTCGGTTGCGTTCGTTTCTTTCTTCTCAATTTCGTTAAGAGGGAGAGTCGAAAGCATCTGATCAGTACCGGCCTTCAGCCACGAAATGCTTCTGCTCGTCATTCCCGCGCAGGCGGGAATCCAGCTCTTTTTTTGTTACTCGCCGCAGCCGAAAGCGAAAGGCGCTGGATTCCCGCTAGAAGCATGCGGGAATGACGAGCCAAGGCATTTCAAAAACATTGATAGGGATGCAAAGAAAAAGGGGCGCGATGATTCGCGCCCCTTTCAAATCGAGAACAGTTGCGGGCTTGCGCAATTACTTCAGCAGGCTCGCCGCGAATTCCCAGTTGACGAGGTTCCAGAACGCCTCGACGTATTTCGGCCGCGCATTGCGGTAGTCGATGTAGTAGGCGTGCTCCCACACGTCGCAGGTGAGCAGCGGGCGGTCGCTGCCGGTGATCGGCGTCGCCGCGTTGCTCGTCGAGACGAGGCCGAGGCCGCCGTCGGCGCGCTGCACGAGCCAGGCCCAGCCGGAGCCGAACGTGCCGACCGCGGTCTTGGTGAACTCTTCCTTGAACTGGGCGACGCCGCCGAACGCCTTCACGATCGCGTCGGCGAGCTTGCCGGAAGGATCGCCGCCGCCCTTGGGCGAGAGCGAGTTCCAGTAGAACGTGTGGTTCCAGATCTGCGCCGCGTTGTTGAACACGCCGCCCTGGGACTTCTTGACGATCGTTTCGAGATCGAGGTTCTCGTTCTCGGTGCCCTTGATCAGGTTGTTGAGATTGGTCACGTAGGCCTGATGATGCTTGCCGTAGTGATAGTCCAGCGTCTCGGCCGAGATATGCGGGGCGAGCGCGTCGCGCGCGTAGGGAAGGGCGGGAAGTTCGATCGCCATGGGCGTCTCCTGGCTTGGGCTTGAAGGGGTGTCGAGTATATAGAGGATGGCGGGGGATCGGCAGATATCAAGGGGAAGGGCTGAGGGCCCAGGGCTGAGGGCTGAAGAGCGGAAAAGCAAAAACGTCCCCGCTGATTGCCCTCCGCCCTCCGCCCAGGGGCCTGGGATCTCACCTGCTCCAATCGCGCATCGCGGTCC
>CBJLOV010000058.1:0-21728 GCA_966424745.1 uncultured bacterium | reverse complement strand
CAACAGCAGGATTTTGGCGGACAGCGGAAGGCGCATCGAGAAAATTCGCATGACGGAAAAAGAGCCGTACGGCTGGAAGAGCGGCGATAATAGCCCAAACATGCGGCCCCCCGGAAATCCGCAGCCCCGACAGCCAGATTCGATTCAGCATGGAAAATCCCAACGACGTCCAGACTTTGCCGATTCCCGCCAGCGCCGCCGGCCTGCGCCTGGACCAGGCCGTGGCGCAGATGTTTCCCGATTATTCGCGTTCGCGCCTGTCCGAATGGATCAAGGCGGGCGACGTGCTGGTCGACGGGGCGAAGGCGCTGCCGCGCCAGATCGTCAACGGCGGCGAGGTCGTCTCGCTGCGCGCACGCCCGGGGCAGGAGGTGCCGCTGAGGCCGGAGGAGATTGCGCTTGACATCCGCTACGAGGATGCCGACCTGATCGTGATCAACAAGCCGGCCGGTCTCGTCGTGCATCCCGGTGCGGGTCAGCCGGCGGGCACTCTGCAGAACGCACTGCTGCACCACGACGCGAAGCTGGCGGAGATTCCGCGCGCCGGCATCGTGCACCGGCTCGACAAGGACACCTCGGGCGTGATGGTCGTCGCCCGTTCGCTGCGCGCGCATACGCGCTTGGTCGAGGCGCTGCAGGAGCGCGACGTGCACCGGCAGTACCTCGCGGTCGTGGTCGGTCCGATGATCGCCGGCGGCAGCGTCGACGCGCCGATCGGCCGTCATCCGCGCGACCGCCTGAAGCAGGCCGTCGTCGACGAGCCGGCGGGCAGGCACGCGCTCACGCACTACCGCGTACGCGAACGTTTCCGCGCTCACACCTTGGTCGAGTGCAGGCTCGAGACCGGGCGCACGCATCAGATCCGCGTGCACATGGCGCACGCGAAGCATCCGCTCGTCGGCGACGCCCAGTACGGCGGCGGGCTCAAGCTGCCGAAGGGCGCGACGCCCGAACTCATCGAAGTTCTGCGCAGTTTCAAGCGCCAGGCGCTGCATGCCGAAAAGCTCGAATTCGAGCACCCGGTCAGCGGCGAGACGGTCAGCGTCGCGGTCGAGGCGCCGGCCGATTTCGCCGCGCTCGTGCACGCGTTGCGCGAGGATACGAAGGCGGCGCGATAGCGTAAGATTCCGGCGATATTCTTCGATTCACGACAACTAAGGTGGAGGGAATATGCGCCGGGGATTTTTTGCTTCGGGTCGAAACACGTTGGCCGCCGCCGTGACGGCATGCGCCATGCTGCTCGCGGCAGGCGGCGCCGAGGCGTTCGATGGCGCCGATCGCGCCGCGATCAGGACCGAGATCGGCAAGCGCCACGACGAGGCGGTCAAGCGCCTGCAGGATTGGATCGCGCTGCCCTCGATCGCCGCGGAGAACCGCAATGCGAAGGAAGGCGCCGACTACATGGCCAAGCTCGCGCGCGACGCAGGTTTCCAGAAAGCCGAGGTGATCCAGACCGAAGGCAAGCCCGGCGTGTTCGCCACGCTCGATGCGGGCGCGAAGAAGACGGTCGGCCTCTATTTCATGTACGACGTGAAGCAGTTCGATCCGGCCGAATGGTCCTCGCCGCCGCTCGAGGCGAAGCTCGTCGACAAACCCGGGCTCGGCAAGGCCGTCGTCGGCCGCGGCGCGGTCAACCAGAAAGGTCCCGAGGCGGCCTTCCTCGCCGCGCTGCACGCGATCCGCGGCGCGGGCAGGAAGATGCCGGTCAACCTCGTCCTCGTCGCCGAGGGCGAAGAGGAAATCGGCTCGCCGCACATCGGCCAGATCGTGCACCGGCCCGAGGTCGAGGCCGCGCTGAAGAAAACCGGCGGCGTGTTCATGCCGTCGGCGACCCAGGATATCGACGGTGTCGTCACCGTGAGCCTCGGCGCCAAGGGCGTGGTCGAACTCGAACTGGTGTCGAGCGGCGAAAAATGGGGGCGCGGTCCGAGCAAGGACATCCATTCCTCGCTCAAGGCCATGGTCGACAGCCCGGCTTGGCATCTGGTCAAGGCGCTCGACACTCTCGTTTCGGCCGACGGCAACACGATCACGATCGACGGCTATCCGAAGCCGCGTCCGATCAGCGCCGACGAGAAGGCGATGATCGCCGCCGCCGTCGTGCGCCGCAGCGAAGCACAGGCGAAGAAACAGTTCGGCGTGCAGCATTGGATCGACGATCTGCCGTGGCAGCAGGCGAACGAGCGGCTCGAATCGCAGCCGACGGTCAACATCGAAGGCCTCGTCGGCGGCTACACCGGCCCCGGCGGCAAGACCGTACTGCCGCACAAGGCCGTCGCCAAGCTCGACCTGCGTCTGGTGCCCGACATGACCTTGAACGACGCCGTCGTTGCGCTGAAGGCGCATCTGGCCAAGCACGGTTTCGGCGACATCGAAGTCAACGTCTCCGGCGGCTACGATTCGACGAGCACCTCGGCCGATGCGCCGCTGATCAAGGCGCAGGTGGCGGTGCTCAAGAGCGCCGGCGTCGATCCCGTGCTGTGGCCGCGCAATGCCGGATCGTATCCCGGCTACGTGTTCACCGGCGCACCGCTGAAACTGGCTTCCGGGCATTTCGGCCTGGGCCACGGCAGCGGCGCGCATGCGCCCGACGAGTACTACGTGATCGAATCGAGCAACCCCAAGGTGCAGGGGTTCGACGGTGCGGTGATGTCCTTCGTCGACTATCTGTACGAGCTGGGCAAGTAGGGCGCAATGCGCCGAGTCGCCGATGAAGATTGAACGCGTCGTCGCCGATCCCGGCGCCGCTTCGTCCCTGGTTTTTCCCGACTGGCCCGCGCCCGATCGCATACGCGCCGCGACGACGACGCGGCTGGTCGAAGGCGCCTCGCGGGCGCCGTTCGATGCGTTCAATCTCGGTGCGCATTGCGGCGACGATCCCGCGGCGGTCGCGGCCAATCGCGCCGCGCTCGCGGTTCGCTTCGGCCTGCCGGCGTCGCCGCGCTGGCTGCGCCAGGTGCACGGCACGGACGTCGTCGAATTCGATGCGGCGGTTGTGCACGACGATCCGCCGAACGCCGATGCCGCGACGACGCGCTCGCCCGGCGTCGTGCTCGCCGTGCTGACGGCGGACTGCCTGCCGCTCCTGGTCTGTGCCGCCGACGGCAGCGAGATCGCGGCGATCCACGCCGGCTGGCGCGGCCTGGCCGGCGGCGTGATCGAACGCTGCATCGAACGCCTGCGTGCGCCGCGCGAGAAGCTGCTGGTCTGGCTGGGGCCGGCGATCGGTGCGCCCTCCTACGAAGTCGGCACCGAGGTGCGCGATGCGTTCGTCGCGCAGTCGGAGCAGAACGCGTCGGCTTTCGTGCCGACGCGGCCGGGGCACTGGCATTGCGATCTCTATGCGCTGGCGCGGCGCCGCCTCGCCGCGCTCGGCGTCGTGCGCGTCCACGGCGGCGGCTTCGACACGTTCGCCGATGCGCGCTTCTATTCCTATCGCCGCGATGCGCGCACCGGGCGTTTCGCCAGCCTGATATGGATCGGCGGCGAAACGCCGGCTTCGTTATAGTCCGCGCTTGCGGGCGAAGCGAATGCATCGAGAACGGAGGTCGTGTTGCGCAGATTTTCTGCAGTGAGGATCGCCGCGCGCCTTTTTGTGCATGGCGCGGCATTCGTCGCCTGCGCATTCGCCGCGTTGTCTGCCTGCGCCGCGGACACGGCGCCCGCGGCGGAGAACTCGCTCGAGCTGCGGACGTCCGGCTCGCTGCGTCACTACGGCAACGATGAAGGTCTGCCGCAGGCCAGCGTCAACACGATCCTGCGCACGCGCGACGGTTTTCTCTGGCTAGGTACGTTCGGCGGACTGGTGCGTTTCGACGGGCACGAATTCCGCACCTTCCGCTCGGCCGACAGCGATGCCGGACAAGGTCCGGCGAGCCGGCGCGTGATGTCGCTGTACGAAGACGGTCGGCGCCGCCTGTGGATCGGCACGGAGGATGCCGGCGTCAATCTCTACGAGAACGGCCGCTTTCGCCATTTGCCGATCTGTGGCGGCACCTGCATGGTCTACCGCATATTTTCCCTGGACGGGCGCGATGTGTGGGTTTTGACCGGCGGCGAACTTCTCCGTCTCGATCCGGAAACCCTGCAGGCGACGTTCCGCGACGGGGCCGCCGCCGGATACAACAACAACGTATATGCCGGCGGCCAAGTATTTATCGGGGGATCGGCGGGGTTTGCCCGGGTCTCTGCCGCCGGCGCCGAGCGCATGCGCCTGCCCGAGAATCACCACTTCGTGCGCACGATGGCGGCCGACGGCACCGCAGTCTGGATCATCGTCGAGGATGGCAGCCTGTATCGCTACGACGCCGCCGAGGATCGCTGGACGCGCATCCGCAAAGACCTGCCGGCGGAAACGCGTTTGATGTCCGACAGCGCCGGCGGCATCTATCTCTGCGACGATGCGTCGGGCGTCCGCCGGCTCGCCCGCGACGGGGGCGAAAGTCCGCTTGAAGGGATGGCCCGCCTGTTTGTGGTAACCGCCTGGGCGGACGCAGAAGGCGCGCTTTGGTTCGGCACACCGAGCAAGGGGCTATGGCGCCTGCGGCCGTCGCGCATGAGCCTGCTGCGCTCGGCGACCACGCCCGATTCGCCGGGCCGCGTCGTCGTCGCGGACGGCGCGGACGGCGTCTGGGTGGCGCTGGGCTGCGCCGGCCTGTGGCACTTGCGCGGCGACGGCAGCCAAGCGGCTTTGCTGACGCAGTCGACGATCGGCGGGGGATGCCTGCACAGCCTGCTGCGCGACGCCGCCGATTCCGTTTGGTTCGGCACCTCGGGCGGCGTCCTGGGGCATATCGCCGACGGTCGCGTGGAGCAGATCGCCGCATGGCCCCAATCGAATCAGATCGGCGTCTGGAAGGCGAAGGATGGCCGCCTGTGGTTGGCGAGCACGCAGTTCGTCGGCCGCCTGCGTTTTGCCCGGAACGGCACGTTCGACACGGTCGAGGAGATTGCCGAACTCGCCGGCATGGACGTCAAGCGCATCGTCGACGCGCGCGCCGGCGGGGTATGGGTGGTCGGCGACCGCGGTGCGTTCCGTGTCGTCGGCGATGCCGTCGTCGAACGCTGGACGTCCGCGCAGGGCATCCGTGGACGCTACTTCCGTGCCCTGCACGAAGACGCCGACGGCGTGATTTGGATCGGCACCTACGGCAGCGGACTCGTACGCATCGAGCACGGCGTGGTGAGCCAGTACACCGAGGCCAACGGACTGTTCGACGACACCGTTTCGTGCATCCTGCCCAGCGCCGACGGCCATCTCTGGATGGCCGGCAATCGCGGCATCGCTGTGCTGCTCGACCGGCACATCGGCGCCGGCGGGCCGGACGTCCTCACGCTCACCGCGAGCGACGGATTGGATCCGTCGGAGTTCAACGGCGGCACGGCGCCGCCGTGCGCGGCCGATGCCGCAGGGCGCCTGTGGTTCGCGATGATGATCGGCTTTGCCCGCGTCGATCCCGCCATGCTGCGCGGCTGGACGACCAGCTACACGCCCGCGGCCTACATCGACCACGCGACGGTGTCGCAGCAGGAGTTGGATTTGTCCGCGCCGACCGATTTGGGCGTGAATGCCGGCAATCTGGAGATCCGCTACGGTGCGATCGATCTGCTCAATCCGGACAAGGTCCGCTATCGCTATCGCGTCTCCCGCGGCGGCGGCGGCGACTGGATCGACGCGGGCGTCAATCGCAGCCTATTGCTGCCGGACGTGCCGTGGGGACCGCTCACGTTCGAAGTGCAGGCGCGTGAACTCGGCAGCGCATGGTCGCCGTCGGCGACGCTGCGCCTGAACCGCCCGCGGCCCTGGTACAAGTACGAATGGGTCCTGCTGGCGGCGAGCCTGGCCAGCCTGTTGACCCTGTTGTGGATGACGCGCGAGAAACAGGGGCCAGATCTGGACGACGCGCTGCTCGCACGCCTGCGCAGACCCGACGCCGGGGCGGAGTCAGACCGCTGAGGCGACGCGCGCGTACGCCGGCGCTTTGCGCAACGGCAGGCGCAGGTCGAAGCAGGTGCCCTGGCCGGGCGTGCTGTGCACTTCGATGGCCCCGTCCGACTCGACGATCGTGCGATAGACCATGGCCAGGCCGATGCCGGTGCCCTGCTTCGGCGGCTTGGTCGTGAAGAAAGGTTCGAACACGCGCGCGGCGATCTCCGGCGGCATGCCGTGCCCGTCGTCGGCGAAGCGCAAATGCACCTCGTCACCGACGATCGCACTCTCGATGCGGAAAGTGCCGGCCTGCGGCATCGCGTCGCCGGCGTTCTTGGCGACGTTGAGGACGCTTGCCTCGAACTCCGCGTAGTCCATGCGAATCCATGCGGCCTGTTCGCACAGCGCCGCTTCGACCCGGATGCGGCCGCCGAACATCGATCGGACCATCGGCAGCAAATCGACCAGAGCGCCGTTCGCGTCGAAAATTTCACGTGTCGGCGGGTCCACGCGCGCCAGGGTCAGCAGTTTGTCGGTCAACTGTTTGCCGCGCTGCGTGGCCGCGACGATCTTCTTCATCCGCGTCTGCTGCGCGCCCTCGTCGTGCGGCGGCGGATCGCGCTGCGATGCGAAGCCGAGAATGATGCTGAGCAGGTTGTTGAAATCGTGCGCGACGTTGCCGGCCAGTTTGCCCAGCGAATCCATGCGCTGCGAGTGGAGCAGCTGGGCCTGCGAGCGCTCCTTTTCCTGCATTTCGATTTCGAGCTGGCGGCAGAGCAGGGCGAGGTCGCGGCTGCGCCGCCGGCTGATGTCGGATTTCAGGATCAGCCTGTCCATGATCAGCGCGACGATGGCGCAGCCCATCACCGGCTGGAGCAGGCCGGACAGCGCATCGCGCAGCGTGGACGCGCCGGCGACGCCGTGGCGCGTGTCCGCCCAGCTGCCGAGCACGAGGATGGCGAAATAGACGGCCGCGGTCAGCCACAGCCCGGTGCGGCCGAGCAGCAACCCGGCGAACAGCAGCGGCAGGACGCTGAGCAACAAGCCCGACTGCGCGGCGAGGCCGTAGTGGTAGTGGCTGATCGCAAGCAGGACCAGCCCGAAGGCGATCAGCGCGACGGCGATCTTGCGAGGTAACGGCATGCCGCGATTATGGCGCGGCGGCGCGGCCGCCGCATCCCCGGGCGGTGCGCCGCGGCATCGCCCGGGGACGCGGCGCCCGTCTCAAGTCAGCAACAGCCAGCGGCCGCGGCTGCCGCCCTGTTCGAAGCGGCGGTGCGCTTCGGCGGCGCGTTCCAGCGGCAGGGTGCCGGCGATGCGGGCCGCGAGAACGCCGTCGGCGGCGAGCCGGAGCAGGCGCGCCAGGCGCGCTCCGTCCGCCTGCACCCTGACCGCTTCGCTGCGTACGCCGCGCTGCGGAGGCGGCACGTCGTACGGCGTCACGCCGATGTAGACGCCGCCGTCGCGCACCGCCGCGAGTGCGGGTGCGCCGAGCGCGGCGGCGTCGAACACCGCGTCGAACTGCGCCGCGCATGCGGAAAGATCCTGGATGTGCCGATGCGCGCCGGCGGCGTCGAGAAACGCACGATCGGCGGCACGCGCCAGCGCGGTCACCTGCCAGCCGCGGCGGACGGCGAGCGGCACGGCGAATCCGCCGACGCCGCCGGCCGCGCCGGTGACGAGCAACGAGGCGTCCGCGGGCAGGCCGATCAAGTCGAGCGCCTGGTCGGCCGTCGATGCATTGAGAGGCAAGGTCGCCGCGCTCTGCAGATCGAGCGATGACGGCAATGCGGCGACGACGGCAGCGGGCAGCGTGAGGAAGTCGCCGTACGCGCCGGCGTCCGCGTCGAGGCGGTCGCGCAGGGCGGCGACCGGACTGCCGGCGGTCAATCCCTCGACGCCGGGGCCGACGGCGTCGACATGGCCGGCGAGATCCCAGCCGATTCCGACGGGGCGGTCGCGCGGCAGCCAGCCGAGTTCGTGGAATACGCCGCGGCGCGTGACGATATCGACCGGATTGACGCCGGCCGCAGCGATGCGGATGCGGACTTCTCCGGGGCCGGGATCGGGCGGATCGCGCTCGATCAGCTGCAAGGCCTCGGGACCGCCGGGCCGGGATACGACGATGCTGCGCATGAAGACTCCTGAAGAAATTGGATGGAGTCCGCAATCTATTTGCCCTACTCTCTTTTGGTAAGAAGGCACCCGAAAGTGCGTAGCCGACCCCAAGGAGAGCCGATGCCGACCCAGACCGCGGCGCAGCGCCGAGCTGTCGCCAAACATGCCTACAACGCTTATATCGCCGCCTGCCCGAGCCGGCAGCTGCTCGCGACCCTGAGCGACAAATGGATCACCCTCGTGCTCGTCGCGCTCGCGCCGGGCAGCGCGCGCTACGCCGACCTCGCGCGGGCGATCGCCGGCGTCAGCCAGAAGATGCTGACCCAGACCCTGCGCAGCCTCGAACGCGACGGTATGGTCCGGCGCAAGGTGACGCCGTCGGTGCCGGTGCGCGTGGACTATTCGCTGACGCCGCTCGGCCGTTCGCTGCTGCCGCTGGTGGCGAAGATCAAGGCCTGGGCCGAAGCGCATATGGACAGGGTGCTGCTCGCGCGCGCCGAGCACGATGCGAGGGGGCGCGCGAAATGATCGCGACCGTTCGGTTCGCGGCCGGTCCTGCATGACGCTCTACGCCGATTTGCTCGGCGCGGATCTGACGCGGCTGCCGGAACCGCTGCGCGCGATCCACGAGCGAGGAGGAACGGCGACCTACCGCGGTGCGGTGGACGTGCGCTGCGGAACGGGTTTGCTTGCGCGCCTGTTCGCCCGAGCGGCCAGACTGCCGCCGCGTTATGCCGGTGCGATCGATGTCGAGATCGCCGCAGCGGACCATGCGGAGCGATGGACGAGGCGGTTCGGTCCGCACTTGATGCGTTCGCGCTTGCGCCTGCATCGCGGATGTTTGCGCGAACGCTTGGGGCCGGCAGGTTTCGATTTCGTGCTGGAAGCGATCGCGGCGACGATTCGCTGGCGCGTCGTCCGGGCACGCGTCTGCGGCGTACCGCTGCCTGCCTCGTGGTTCGCCGGCGTGGGCGCCGTCGAGTCGGCGGACGGCAAGCTCTATCGCTTCGACGTGCGCGCCGATCTGCCCGGCATCGGGTTGGTCGTGCACTACGCCGGATGGCTGGATGTCGATTGAGCGCCGGTGCCGCAGACGCGGCGAACGGATCATTGCAGGACGCTGAACTCCATGCGCCGGTTCTTCGCCCGGCCTTCCTCGCTGGCATTGTCGGCGATCGGCCTGGAGTCGCCGTAGCCCTTCGCCGTCAGCGCGTCGGCGTCGGCGCCGAGTTCGATCAGCTTGGCGCGAACCGCGTTGGCGCGGGCGTCGCTCAACCGCAGGTTGCCGGCCGGATCGCCCGTATTGTCGGTGTGGCCGCCGATCTCGACCCGGGTGCCGGCCGGAGCGGCCTTGATCGCCGCCGCCGCCGCGGTCAGCACGTCGCTGCCGTCGGCGCCGATATTCGCCGTGCCCGCATCGAAGTGGAGTGTCATCAGATTGAGGGCCTTGACCAGATCGGCCGCGGCGTACTTGCCGGGCGCGAGCGCGAGCAGGGCGGCCTTGGCGTCGACGACCGCGTTCCGCACGGCGACGGATTTGGCCGCCGCACCCGCGTTCGACGCGGGCGCGGTCGCGCTGCGGTTCATCGTGCAATAGCCCAGGATCAGAATGATCGCGGCGAGCACGAGCCATTTGAGCCAGCCGATTCCGCCCGCTGCCCCGCTTTCCGCGGCGGGTGTCGCCGTGGCGGCGATATTCGTGGCCACCGCTCTGTCGATACTGCCCAAACCGCTGAGGAGATTGCCGACTCCTGCGGGAATGCCGCTCGGCAATTTCCCGTCCGGGGTCACCGCGCCGATGATTTTCGGCAGCGCCGCCGCCGTGGCGGCGAGCACGGTGCCGGGCGGGATGCCGAGCTTGTTCGCGATGTCGTTCAGCGCCGAGGAGCCGAGTACGTTTTCGACCTGCCGGGTGCCGATCGCGGCCGGCACGCCCGACGCCCCGCCCAGCCATGAGGAAAAAACCTCGCCGAGGCCTTGTTGCCTGAACCTGTCCAGCAGACCGGCGATGCCGCCTGAGTTCCGGTCGAAGACGAGCGCGAGCAAGGATGCGACCAGTGCCTGTCCCTTGTCGCCCAGTCCGAAGCGCTGCGAGATTTCCCGGATGATTGCGTCGAACATAGGGGCATCCCTCTCGTTGAGTGAAGGTGTGGCCGTTCGCATGCAGGCTGCTCTCTTCGCGGGTCAGCCGCGGGCAAGCATATCGCAGGCATTTGCCGCCTTTTATTGCAACGCAATAGCCGATGCGCGTCGGCGGCTCCAGCGACCGGGGCGTCGCTTCGGTAGGCGGTGCGGTCCGGCCTTCGCTGCGCGGCCGGCCCGACGGGGTCCTACGCTTAGCCGGAGAACAGGCTGAGCGGAATCGCGTCGGCGAGAGCCGCATAGCCCGCGTCGTCGGGATGCAGATGATCGCCGCTGTCGAATGCCGGCCGCAGCCGCGCGGGGTGGTCCGGGTCGCGCAGCACCGCATCGAAATCCAGTACGGCGTCGAACCCTTTGCCTTTGCGCATCCAGGCGTTGACCTGTTGCCGGACGATTTCCTTGTCGGCCGTGTAGTAGCCGGAGACGACGCTCGCGTTCTCGAACGGAGGGATCGTCGTGGCGACGATGCGGATGCCTTTTCGATGCGCGTCCGCAGCAAGCCGCTCGTAGCCGGATATCAGGCGCTCGGCCGTCACGCCCGGCGTCGCCGGGGTCAAGGCGTGCGCAAAGCCGATGTCGTTGCTGCCGGTGCGAACGATGACAAGCCCGACGCCGGGCTGGTCCAGCGCATCGCGGCGAAAACGGACCAGGGCCGCTTCGCCGAGCGCGGCCCCGAATTCCGAATCGGCCGGACTGCCGCTGAGCAGACGGTTGCCGATGATGCCGGCATTGAGCACGCCGGTCGGCCGCCCCGGGTTTTGCCGCTGCAATCGCGCTGCCAGCAGGTCCGGCCAACGATGGTTGGCGTCGAGGCCGGAACCATCCCCGTCGACCGTCGAGTCGCCGAAAGCGACCACGACGGCGCCGTGCGCGTTGACGGCGACGTCGATGCCGGCGAGGAACGGCCATGAAGCGGTCGTCCGTTCGACGGGAAATTCGGCCGCCGCGGTCGCATCGCCCGTCGCCGCGGACACGTAGTTCGTCTGCAGGGCGAGAAAGTGCGTGGTCGTGGCCGCCGCGGCGCGAGGAAGAAACAGGCTGACCGCGAGATCGGACAGCGGCGCCACGTCGAGATCGACCGCATCGCTGACCACCGTTGCGTGCGCCGGGATGCTGATATCCGTGCGGCCGCGGAAATGCAGCACCCGATCCGATGCGGGATCGATGCCGGGCCCTTGAGTGCGCCGCGCGATGCGGGCGCTGCCGACGACCAACGTCCGGTCGCCGAACGCGTTCGACAAGCGAATGCGGACGCGGTCGCCCCCGGCGCTGACGTGCGCGACCAGACGCAGTGTCTGGTTCGCGTAGTGCTCCAGGCTGCCCGGCATGAAAGGCTGGGGGGCGGCCGCCCAGGTGCCGATCCAGTTCGGTCCGTGCGCCTCCGCTGCGCCGGCCGCGCGCGCAAGATTCATGGCGAGCAGCGCGACGACGGCGAAAATGCCCTCGACGGATCGGCGTGCGGGCGTACGCTCCGCAGCAGCGCAATGGTTCACTGTTTTTTCTCTGTGTCCATCGCGGCCTTGGACGCGGCTTCCGCGGCGGCGGCTTTGTCGGCGGCGACCTTGGCGCTGCGCGCGGCGTCGGCGGCGATCTTCTTCATCTCCTCCGCCCAGCCCTTGCTCTCGTCGCCCTGGGCGGTGATGTGTATTTCCACCTCGTCGCTGACCTGCGGCACATACAGGCCGAGGCCGAAGTCGGAGCGCTTGAGCGTCGCCATGACCTCGAAACCGATACAGGGCAGGTTGTTGCGCGGATTGGTGCCGATCTTGTTGAGTTTGGCGTTCAGGACCACCGCTTTGGTCACGCCGTGCAGGCTGAAATTGCCGCTCACCTTGAACTGGTCGGGAGTGCTGCCTTTCTCGACCTTGGTGCTTTTGAAGCTGGCGGTCGGAAATTTGGCGACGTCGAAGAACTCCTCGGCGCGCAGGTAATCGTCGAGATCGGGTACGCCGCTGCTCAGGTTCGCGATCGGGATGTTTACCGCGACCGAGGCCTGGGTCGGATTGGCGGGGTCGAAATCCAAGGTCCCTTCGAGGCGGGTGAACTGCGCCGTGGGGTGGGAATAACCCAGGTGATTCCAGCGCACGATGCCTTCGGCGTGCTGGGGTTCGAAGGTGTAGGTGGTGGCATGCAGGGGACTCGATGCGAGAATCAGGCTGACGAGGGCGATGCGTTGAAACATAGGCGACTCCGGACGGTGGAAAACGCCGGCGACTCTGGCCCCATTGCTGCGGAATGTCCTGAAAGCGCGGCTGAAAAACCCTGAAAAGTTCTGAAAGCGCGGCAAATGGCCGCAGCAGGCGTCCGCTACAATCGTTGCGCCTCGTCGCAACGAGGACCGAGCGGCGGGTCCGTGCGGGCCATGGCTTCGCGATCCGGCGAAGGTTCGCGGCCAGCCGGAGGGTGATCTGCTCGCGGTACGCGACGACATCGCGGGCGAAGTCGCCGAGCCGGGGAAGACGCCGAGGGACGGCGACGCAACGCCGGCGGAACGGCGTTGAAATCGCGCGGGAGATTCCGCATATCCAGGCTATCCCGTCGTCATTGCCTTGGCGGTCGCTTCATTTCGCGAAAGGCGAAGTGCGGCCGTTTCCGGCGTACGCCTCGACACACTTTCCATAGGTGGCTTACATGCGAATGGACAAACTGACCTCGCGCTTCCAGCAGGCGCTCGCCGATGCGCAGAGCCTCGCCGTGGGACGCGACAACAACATGCTCGAACCGGCGCACTTGATGGCGGCCTTGCTCGACCAGCAGGGCGGCTCGACCGTACCGCTGCTCGCCCAGGCGGGCGTCAACGTGCCGGTGCTGCGCCAGCGCGTCAACGAAGCGATCGAGCGCCTGCCCGGGGTGAAAGGGCAGGAAGGCAATATCAACGTGTCGAACGAGTTGACGCGTCTGCTCAACCTGACGGACAAGCTGGCGCAGCAGCGCGGCGATGCCTTCATCGCCAGCGAGCTGTTCGTGCTCGCCGCGGTCGACGACAAGGGCGAGCTCGGCCAGGCGTTGAAGGCGGCCGGCGCGGCCAGGCCGAAGCTCGAAGCGGCGATCGAAAAGATGCGCGGCGGCGAGAAGGTCGAAAGCGAAAATGCCGAGGACCAGCGCCAGGCTTTGGAAAAATACACGATCGACCTGACCGCGCGCGCGGAAAAGTCCAAGCTCGATCCGGTGATCGGCCGCGACGAGGAGATCCGGCGCGTCATCCAGGTGCTGCAGCGGCGCACGAAGAACAATCCCGTGCTGATCGGCGAGCCCGGCGTCGGCAAGACCGCGATCGTCGAGGGCCTGGCCCAGCGCATCGTCAACAACGAAGTGCCCGAAGGTCTGCGCGATCGGCGCGTGCTCTCGCTCGACATGGGGGCGCTGATCGCCGGGGCGAAATTCCGCGGCGAGTTCGAAGAGCGCCTCAAGGCAGTGCTCAAGGACCTCGCCAAGGAGGAGGGCAACATCATCCTCTTCATCGACGAGCTGCATACGATGGTCGGCGCGGGCAAGGCCGAAGGTGCGATGGACGCGGGCAATATGCTCAAGCCGGCGCTGGCGCGCGGCGAGCTGCACTGCATCGGTGCGACCACGCTCGACGAGTACCGCAAGTACATCGAGAAGGACGCCGCGCTCGAACGCCGCTTCCAGAAAGTGTTCGTCGGCGAGCCCTCGGTGGAGGACACGATCGCGATCCTGCGCGGCCTCAAGGAAAAGTACGCGCTGCATCACGGCGTCGAGATCACCGATCCGGCGATCGTCGCCGCGGCGACGTTGTCGAATCGCTACATCCCCGATCGCCAACTGCCCGACAAGGCGATCGACCTGATGGACGAGGCGGCCTCGCGCATCCGCATGGAGATCGACTCCAAGCCGGAAGAGCTCGACCGCCTCGAGCGCCGCCTGATCCAGCTCAAGATCCAGCGCGAAGCGCTGAAGAAGGAGAAGGACAAGGAATCGCAGCAGCGTCTCGCCGATCTCGAAGCGGACATCGCCAAGCTCGAGCGTGAATTCTCCGATTTGAACGAAGTCTGGAAAGCCGAAAAGGCCGCCGTGCAGGGCACGACCAAGATCAAGGAGGAGATCGAGAACGCGCGGGCGGAACTCGAAGCCGCGCAGCGCAAGCAGGACCTCGCCAAGGTCGCCGAAATCCAGTACGGCCGGATTCCGCAGCTGGAGAAACAGCTCGCCGCCGCGCAGGAGGCCGAGAGCAAAGGTTTCAAGCTGCTGCAGCAGAAGGTGACCGGCGAAGAAATCGCCGAGGTCGTCAGCCGCTGGACCGGCATCCCGGTGGCGAAGATGCTCGAAGGCGAGCGCGACAAGCTGCTGCGCATGGAAGACGTGCTGCATCAGCGCGTGGTCGGTCAGGACGAAGCGGTGCACGCGGTCGCCGATGCGATCCGGCGTTCGCGCGCGGGCCTGTCCGATCCGAACCGGCCGAACGGTTCGTTCCTGTTCCTGGGTCCGACCGGCGTCGGCAAGACCGAGCTGTGCAAGGCGCTGGCCGAATTCCTGTTCGATTCGGGCGACGCGCTCGTGCGCATCGACATGAGCGAATTCATGGAGAAGCACTCGGTCGCGCGCCTGATCGGTGCGCCTCCGGGCTATGTCGGCTACGAGGAAGGCGGCTATCTGACCGAGGCCGTGCGTCGGCGCCCGTACAGCGTGATCTTGCTCGACGAGGTCGAGAAGGCGCATCACGACGTGTTCAACGTGCTGCTGCAGGTGCTCGACGACGGCCGTCTCACCGACGGCCAGGGCCGTACGGTCGATTTCCGCAATACCGTGATCGTGATGACCTCGAACCTCGGCTCGCAGCTGATCCAGGAGATGACCGGCGATACGGAGGAGGAATACACCAAGATGAAGGCGGCCGTGATGGGCGTCGTCCAGGCGCACTTCCGGCCCGAATTCATCAACCGTCTCGACGAGATCGTCGTGTTCCGCCCGCTCGACAAGGCGCAGATCCGCCAGATCGCGCGCATCCAGACGGCGTATCTCGCCAAGCGTCTGGGCGAGCGTCAGTTGAACCTGACGATCAGCGACAAAGCGCTGGACCTGCTCGGCAACGTCGGTTTCGATCCGGTGTTCGGCGCGCGTCCGCTCAAGCGCGCGATCCAGCAGCAGCTCGAGAATCCGCTGGCCAAGGAAATTCTCGAAGGCAAGTTCCAGCCGGACGATACGGTGGCGGTCGACGCCGAGCACGGGCGCCTCGTGTTCGCCAGGAAGTAGATTTCGTCCATTCCCGGCGACGAAGCCCGGTCTTGCGCCGGGCTTTTTTTTTGCGGCGCACTCGGTTGAAATCGATCGGGTTTGCGACGAAACTGTGCCCCGTTTCGTCCCGAGACAGTTGGGATTTTCCCAGGACTGGCTTCGACACGCAGCGATGAATGCAAATCTGCAAATGCTGCGGCGCTCGCCCTCGGCCGAGCAGCTCAAGCAACAAAATCTGCGCTTGCGCATCGGCGACCACGCGGTCGACGTGGGGGCGCTGCGCGTGGTCGGCGGCGACGAGGTCCAGCGCCTGACGAGCAAGGCCGTCGCGGTCCTGCTCGAACTGGTACGCCATGCCGGCAATACCGTCGGCCGCGAGGACCTGCTCGAAAGGGTTTGGAAGGACCGCGTCACCACGCCCGACGTGCTGACCCAGGCGATCAAGGAATTGCGCCGCGCGTTCGGCGACGGCGACAAGCCGGCGCGCTACATCGAAACGATTCCGAAGGTGGGTTATCGCCTGCTCGCCGACGTCTCGGTGATCGAGGCCGACGAAATTCCGTTCGGTCGACTCGAACATTTCGCACGGCGCGCCGAAAACGAAACCTGGGCCGACGCGAACGGTGAAGCAGCGGTTGCCGACCCGCACGCCGTCACGGGGCCGTCGCCGGCAACCGTGAACGATGTCTCGAATTTCCGCGCCGCGGTCGCGGCGGCGGCATCGACGGCTCGGGGGCGCAGGAAGTGGCTGTGGTTCGCGCTGTCGCCGCTGCTGCTGCTGGCGCTGGCCGGCGCGGCATACTGGATGGGAGTGCAGCGCGCGTCGCGTCCGCCCTGGCGCACGAGCAACGTGCGTGCCGTCACGTCCGATCCGGGCGCGGAACTGCGTCCGCGTCTTTCTCCCGACGGCACCCGCGTGGCTTACGGCAAGATCGTGCAGGAGACCGGTTTCGACCGGCTCTATATCCGCACGATGGAGCAGCAGTCGCAGCTCGTCGCGCTTGCGCCGCATTCCGGAAGTGCGCACGACGCGCTGCCGGCCTGGTCGCCCGACGGCAGCCGCATTGCCTACGAGCGCGTCGGCAAGGACAAATGCACGCTTTACGTCGTCGCCAGCCTCGGCGGCCGCGAGCGCGAGATCGGCGACTGCCAGGACTTCATGACGAGTTACTTCGACTTCACGCCGGACGGCCAGGCGCTCGTGACCGCGCTGCGCCTGCAGGGCGCGCAGTCCGACCTCACCCTGGTGAAATGGAACATCGCCAGCGGCGTCAAAGAACCGTTCCGCTACCAACGCTCGCCCGGCGATCAGGATCTCGAGCCGCGCTATTCGCCGGACGGCCGCTGGATCGCATTCCGCCGCGGCCTCGCGCCCTACAGCGACCTGTACCTGATGCGCGCCGACGGCGGCGAAGTGCGCGCGCTCACCCATGTGTCGAGCCGCATCCGCGGCTATACCTGGACGGCGGACGGTTCCGCGCTCGTGTTTTCTTCCAATCAGCAAGGCCAGAGCGAGCTGTACGCGGTGGACATCGACGACGGGCGCCTGCAGCGTCTGGGTATTGTGTCGGCCAATTATCCCGATGCGGCGCGCAACGGCAGGACGGTGGTGTACGAGATCGCACGGGCGTTCACCGGGCTGGTCGAAATCGATCTCGACGCCGAGGGCAGGCCCTCGCACAAGCTCGCCGCCTCGACCGGCAGCGATTCCTCCCCGGCGCTGTCGCCCGACGGCAAGTACGTCGCTTTTCTCTCCAACCGCAGCGGTTCGATGCAGCTGTGGCTGTACGAACCCGCGACCGACAGTACCTTCGCGCTGACCGATTATCGCGATGCGGCGGTGCTCAATCCGATCTGGCGCTCCGATTCGGCTGCGCTGTTGATCGGCGTGCGTCAGCAGTCCACGCCGACGCGGCTCGTCGAGATCGATCTTGCCTCGCGCCGCGAACGCGTGCTGTCGGGCGCGGACGAAAACGTGCTGTTCGGCAACTACGGCGTACAGCCGGACACCTTCCTGCTTTCCATCGGCACCACCAGCCGCGGCGCGCGCCTGATCCAACGCGAACATATCGGCACGGCGCAGCAGGCCGATCGCGTGCTCGCGACCGGCGTGGAGCACGCGGAGACGGACGCGGCGCACAATCAGGTTTACTACACGCGCGTCGGCAGGACCGGATTGTTCCGCTACGATTTGGGGTCGGGCGAAGAGCGACCCTTGACCGACAAAATCACCTCGGTCGCGATGGAGGGCTGGAGACTGATCGGCGGCAACATCTGGCACGTCGATACCATCGACCCGCGTTCCACGTTCCTGCGCGAATTCGACCCCCAAGCGGGCGAGGACCATCTCGTTGCCGAACTGCCGTTCAAAGTGGCGGACCTGAATTTCAGCATCACCCCGGATGGCAAGCGGCTCTATCTCGCACCGTTTTCGAGCGAAGACACCGACGTCGGGGCGTTCGACCTCGAGCGCGTGCACTGACCAGCCGGTCGGGCCGTCCGCAGTTTTCGCGGGGCATGGCGACGAGGCAATTTCGATCAAGCCATGTGCGGGTCTTTGCAACCTGCGGCGAGACGCTTTGGAGCAGACTGTGCATGCCCTCTCCAACGGGTAGGTGAAGCGTCTTGCGGCCATCGGAACTGGGACTCCGATGGCCGCTTTTTCTTTGCCGGCAATGCCGGAACGCATCGGGTAAGCCGTTGTATTTCAGGAAATTCATCGGATTCCCTGAAAAATTTCTCCACAATTTCAGCGCAATTTCCGTACATCGGCGCCGCAAGCCAGGTAAATGGGCACCTTCTTCAGTCGACGAAGGTGTATATGTCCGTGAGCGTTCAGGTGCTGGGCCATGGAGCCCGTTTGGTTTTGCCCGCGATCCGCGCGGAAGAAGAATTGGTCATGCTCGTCGGCGGAGGCCGCGGTGCCAGCCTGCGTGTGGATGGGACGACGTGGGGGCTATGGCTGCCGTTGCGCGGCCGCCTGCAGCTGTCGAGCGGCGACGGCGAAAACACCCACTACCGCGGCGAGCTGCGCGTCACCCGTGCGGAGACGTACACGCAGGCGACGGGACGCGGCCAGGCCTTGTGGCTGGCCTTGATCGGCGCGCCGGCAGTCTGGCGCGAAATCCTTGCGCTGGGGCCGTCGCACGACGCGGAACTTCTGCCGGCGTCGCACGAGGTCGACCGCGCCGCGCTGCATCGCGTAATGAATCTGGCGCGCGCCGTTCAGCGCGGCGATACCGAACTTGCTTTGGACGGCGTGCTGGAAGAAATAGCTGCGATGCAACGCCGCGTCGATGAAGTCATTGCACGCTGCCCCGGACGTACCTGGACACAGCGGCGCCACGTATTCCTGCGTCTGCAGCGCGTGCGCGAGCATCTGGCGAGCAACTGTCATCTCGATCTGGACAACACCACGCTGGCGCGCATCGCGAGCTATTCGCCCTGGCATTTCATCCGCGCCTTTCACGCAGCCTATCGCGAGACGCCGCACGCCTTTCTCGTTCGTCAGCGCCTGCAGCGCGCGCAGCGTCTTCTGCACAGCAGTCCGCTTGCGATCGGCGAAATCGCGCTCGCCTGCGGTTTCGAGAACCGCTGCGCGTTCTCGCGCCTGTTTCGCCAGCGCTACGGGATGACGGCGAGCATGCTGCGCCGGCGCGCGACGGATGCCGCGCGCAGCGGCGCGTCCGTTCGAATGGCGTAAAACAGGGCGGCCGAGCGAAGCGGGGCACCTGCGATGCAGGTGCCGGCAGGAAAATCGAATTACCAAGCGGATACGGGAATCGCAATGCGATTCCCGTATCCGGTTTTGCATGGACCGGCGCGGACTAGAACTTCACGGTCACGCTGGCATGGTAGTAGCGGCCGATGGTGTCGTAGGTGGTGACGTCCACGTTCGCGTTGAGCACGTTCTGCTGATAGAAGAGCGGCGGCTGGCGGTCGAACACGTTGTCGATGCCGACGGAGACGAAGGTGTTGATCGGCTCGATGTTGTAGCCGACCGAGAAGTTGCTCGTCGTCACCGACGGGCGGTAGAGGACGGGGCCGATCGGATTCGGATTGTACGGATCGCCCAGGTTGCCGGGGCGCACGCTCGACGGGCCGAGGCCGGCGTTCGCGTAGCCGAGCTTGAGCGAGCCCACGTAGCGGGTCGTCCAGTTCGCGCTGAAGGCGCCCATGTTCCAATCGAGCATCGCCAGGGCGCGCACGCGGGCGAAATTGCCGAACGTCTTGTCGAAATGGCCCGCGAGGCTCTGGGTGAATCCGGGCTGGCTGACGTTGTACTTCTGGATGTAGCTGCCGTCGAAGCCGACGCGGAAATTGCCCCACGGCGTTTCCGGCAGTCGATAGTGGGCGCCGATGTCGAAGCCTTGATCGACCAGGTTGCCCGAGTTGAAGGCGCTTTCGACGACGAACTTGACGCTGCCGTCGGAGGCGCGAACGATGTTCGAGCAGATCGGACCTTGCGTGTTGAAGCACGAGGTCAGGATGGTCTGCGCGATGCCGGGGCCCGAGACGATCAGATTGTTGAGCGTGATGCGGTAGTAGTCGGCATTGACCGACAGGCCGGGCAGCCATTGCGGGTCGTAGACGAAGCCCCAGGAGTACGACTTGCCGTTCTCCGGCTGCAGCACCGCGGAACTCAGTCCGTGGGAATTGGCGAATTGCGAGCCCATCGTGTAGCCGGTGAGCTGGCCGAACGTCTGCGGCGGCACGTTGTGTCCTTGGCAGGCCTTGTTGCCGGAGACGCCCGGAACGCCGGCGCAGGGATCGGTCGCGGTCGGGGCGTCGGCGCCCGGGCCGGCATACAGGTTGGTCACGGTCGGCGCACGGAACACCTTCGATACCGTGCCGCGCACGAGCAGGTCCTCGATCGGCTTGTATTCGAGCGCGAACTTCCAGTTGCTGGTGCTGCCGAAGTTGCTGTACTTCGAATAGCGGTCGCCGACGTCGATGTTCAACGAATGCACGAACGGCAGATCCTTGAGCACCGGGATCAGCATTTCGACGTAGGCTTCCTTGACGTTGAAGCCGCCCTGCGCCGGCGAGGTACAGATCGAGCTCGGACCCGGGCAGAGCAGCGCCGGCGTACCGTCCGGGCCGGTGCCGTAAGTCGTGCTGATCAGCGGGTCGACGCGGAAATTCAGGTACTCCTTGCGATAGGACACGCCGGCGGCGAAGCCGACGTCGCCCGCGGGCAGACTGAACAGCGCCGCGTTGTTGATCGAGGCGTCGCCCGACTTCATTTGATAGAGCGTCGTCCGGAAAGGATCGATCTTGGCGGCTTTGAGCAGGGCTACGGTGTTCGGATCGGCCTGGTTGAAGATGTCGATCGGCGTGCAATTGCCTGCGCCCGGCGCGGTGGTGCAGGTCAGCGACGGGGCGAGCTGCGAGAAGTTGAGATAGTTCAACTGTTGGAGAAGCAACGACAGTTTGCCGTAGCTCAGATGGGCATCCCAGTTCCAGTTCGAGTCGCCGATGCTGCCCTTGAAGCCGAAATTGCCGAGTTCGGTGGTACTGCCAATCTTCGAACCGCGGTTGCCGATCGAACTCAGGCGCATGGCGATCGTGCTCGACGAACCGTGGTCGCCGAAGGCGACGCCGAACGGGTTGTAGTACTGGTTCGACGGGATGACGATGTTGTTGCTCGACAGGTCGAACGGGTACGGCGCGAGCTGCGTGGCGGCCGACATCTTGTGGTACAGCAGCTCGGCGTACATCTCGACGTGGTCGGTCAGCTTGTAGTTGCCGAGGGCGAAGACGCCGGTGCGCTCGTTCGGGATCAGGTCGTAGTTGCCGACCGCCTGGAAGTTGAAGCCGTCCGTCGCGCTGTGATAACAGCGGAAGTCGCTGGCCTTCGGCGGCGTGGTCAACGTCGGCATCTGGTTGCCGGATAGGGTCACCGAGGTGCAGCCGAGCTGCTGGGCGATCGGCGAGCCCTTGGGCAGGAAGAAGCGTCCGCCCGGCGTGCGGCTGGAACCGGCATGCGTATTGATGCGGCTGTTGTAGCTGTACTGCGCATTGTGCGAGTAAGCGCGATTGGCGGCCGAGACCGGCTCCTGCTTGTCGTACTGGATGCCGAGCATGATGCTGCCCTTGTCGGTCGAGTGACCGAACAGAGCGTGCACGGCCTTGCGCTGGCCGTCGTCGTGGTCGGAAATGCCGTAGTCGGCGCCGATTTCCGCGCCCTGATAGTTGGTGCGCGTGATGATGTTGACCACGCCGGCGATGGCGTCCGAACCGTACACCGCCGAAGCGCCGTCGTTGAGGATGTCGATGCGTTCCACCGCCGAGACCGGCAGCAGGTTGAGGTCCTGCAGCTGGAACGGGATGCGGTGGCCGT
>CBJLOV010000057.1:0-22032 GCA_966424745.1 uncultured bacterium | reverse complement strand
GATCTGCAGGCGGGCATGGTCGAGCAGGCCGAAGGCGCAGTGGCAAGGTGGACGGCGCTGCATGGCGTGCAATCCCTGCCTGTCGGCGTCGTGTTGTTCGAACCCGACTGGCATCACGGCGTCGTCGGGCTCGTCGCCTCCAAAATGAAGGAGCGGTTCAACCGCCCGGTCGTCGCCTGCGCGCCGGCGGGCGAAGGCAGCGACGAAGTGAAGGCTTCGGGCCGCTCGATCGCGGGCTTCCATCTGCGCGATGCACTGGCCGAGATCGACACGCGCGCTCCCGGTCTATTGCTGCGCTACGGCGGCCATGCGATGGCGGCCGGTTTGAGCCTGCGCCGCTGCGACGTCGCGCGCCTGGCGGAACTGTTCGACGCCGTTGCGCGCGAACACATCGAGCCCGAACGACTCGACGCCGTGCTGCTGAGCGACGGCGAGCTCGAAGCCGGCGATTTCACTCTCGAACTCGCCGAACAATTGCGCTATGCGGGGCCGTGGGGGCAGGCGTTTCCGGAACCGATGTTCGACGGGGAATTCGTCCTCGCCGATTGGCGCGTGGTCGGCGAAGTGCATCTGCGCTTGCGTCTTTTGGCGGAGGGCCTGCCCGGGCCGGTGGAAGCCATTCTGTTCAACGGCTACAGCGGCACCCCGCCGCCCTCGCGTCTGCGCGCCGTCTATGCGCTGGACGTCAACGAATGGAACGGCACACGCAAGTTGCAGTTGCTGCTGCGGCATATCGAACAAACCGTCTGAGCGTAGCAAGGTCCGTGGCCGGATAAGAAGCCGGCTAGACGGTCTTGAGCTTGCGCAGGAACACGCGCGCCGCATCCCGGTCGCGCGCCGCTTCGTCTCCGAGCCAGTCGCGGAACGCGCGGATCTTGCCGCTTCGCTCGCGTGCGACCGGATAGGTGAACCAGAACGTGCGGCCGGTGCCGACGACCAGATCGTGCGCTGGAACGAGGCGGCCGGCATCGATTTCCGTGCGGAACAGGATCGGCGATCCGATCGCGATGCCTTGCCCGGCGACGGCCGCTGCGATGTCGAGGTATTCCGCCGAGAGCAGCGGGCCGAAGTGGCTGGAGGCAGGCATGTCCGCGCGGCCGCGGGCGCGATACCACAGCGCCCACCAGTCCGGGCGTCCCAGCAAGGGGACTTCGAGCGGGCGGCGTGGATCTTCGAGCGCCCCGGCGGCCTCCTTCAGGCCGGGTGCGCACAAGGGCATGAAGACGCTCGGAAAGAGCTCGTGCGTGCGCAGGCCCGGCCAGGCGCCGTGGCCGTTGCGTATCGCCGCGTCGAAGCGACCGCCGGCGAGATCCTGAGCCTCGGCGGAGAGTTCGATTTCCAGGGCGATGTTCGCGTGCTTCGCGCGGAAGCGCCCGAGTTTCGGCGTCAGCCAGCTCGTGCCGAGGCTGGGCAGGGTGGTGAGCGACAGGCGCGTCTCCTCGACGGCGACGGCGTGCAGGAAGCTGGCGCGCAGAGCATCGAACGCGGCGGTCGCCTCCCGCGCTACCGCGGCGCCCGGTTGGGTCAGCTCGACCCGCTGCGGGAAGCGCACGAACAGGCGCACGCCGGTTTCCTGTTCCAGGCAGCGCACGTGATAGCTCACCGACGCGGCCGTGGTGTCCAGTTCCTGTGCGGCCTTGGCGAAGCTGCCATGACGCGCCGCCGCCTCGAAGGCGCGGATCGAAGCCAATGACGGGAGGCGGCGTGGGGCGACCATAAGTTTGCCTTAGCCTGTCGCCGGATTTCCGCGTTGTCAATCGCCGGGTCGGCCGGGCACGCTACGGCGACCGTTTCCGTGCAGACGAGGCTTTCCATGGTGGTGCAAACGCGTCGCGAGTTCCTGCTTCTTCTGGCCTCCGTCGGCGGTGCGACCGCTCTGGGCTGGCCGTCTTCGCAAGCCTTGCTTGCCGCGCCCGGCGCCGATTCGGGCACGGCCGCAGGCCGCGATCTGGCGGCGCGGGCGCACGACTGGGACTGGCTCGTCGGCAGCTGGGACGTCCGCCATCGGCGGCTGAAGGAACGCCTGGTCGGCGACACCCATTGGGAGGAGTTCGGCGGCAAGAGTTCCTTCTGGCCGACCCTCGGCGGACTTGGCAATGTCGACGACAACATCGTCGAGTTGCCCGGGGACACTTACCGCGGCGTGACCGTGCGCGCCTACGATCCCGCAACCGACCAATGGGCGATCTGGTGGATCGACGGGCGCGATCCGATGAACATCGACGTGCCGGTGCGCGGCCGCTTCGACAGGGGCCTCGGCACATTCTTGGGCAACGCCACGTTCAAGGGACGCCCCATCCTCATGCGCTTCAAGTGGCAGGATCTGCACAGCAAGCGCCCGTGGTGGGAGCAGGCTTTCTCGCCGGACGACGGCAAGACCTGGGAGATCAACTGGCGCAACTGGTTCACGCGCACCTCGGCGGAGCCGAGCCCGGTGGCGCTGCGGCCCGATGCGCCGAACGATTTCGCGTTCCTGGTCGGAAGCTGGAAGGTGCATCATCGCAAGCTGCGCCGGCGCCTGGTCGGCAACAACGACTGGGACGAGTTCGACGGTACCTTGGTGAATTGGCCGATCCTCGGCGGCCACGGCAACGTCGGCGACAACGTGATGAACGCGCCGAGCGGCACGATAAGAGGCATCGGGTTGCGCACCTTCGATCCCAAGTCGAAGCAATGGTCGAGCTGGTGGCTGGACCGGCGCACGCCTACGGAATTCTCCTCGCCCCAACGCGGCGCTTTCGTCGACGGCGTAGGCACGCTACTGGCCGACGACGAGCTCGACGGGCGGCCGATCAAGACCCGCGTCATCTGGTCGCGCATCACCGCGGACTCGTCGCGCTGGGAACAGGCCTGTTCGGCGGACGGCGGCAAGACGTGGGAGACGAATTGGATAAGCGACTTCCGGCGTGCGACATGAACAAGCACTCGTCTACAAACGTCCGATCGAGCCGTTCGCGGATTCTGCGCTCGACTCGCGGTATTGCCGCGATCGTCTGCATCCTGCCGGTGTTCGCTTTGGGCGCAAACGTCGCGGAGCAAGCACAACACCGGCCGTCGAAGGGGAGGGGCGAGTTGCAGATCGTCGGCAGCCCGGTGCAGTTCGCCCCGGGCATCGCGTCGACACAATACTCCGAAGTGCGCCTGACGCTGAGCCCGGACGGCAACACCGCGCTGTGGTTCAGCCGCGACCGCCCGGGCGGGCCGGGAGGCTACGACATTTGGATGTCGCGCAAAACTGCGCAGGGGTGGAGCGCGGCGGCGCCCGCTCCGTTCAATTCGCCGGGGCGCGATTTCGACCCGGCGTTCTCGGCGGACGGCCGCTACGTCTACTTCTGCTCGGACCGTCCGGGCGGTTTCGGCGGCGACGACATCTATCGGGTCGAGGTGAAGGGCGACGGTTTCGGCGAACCCGAAAACCTCGGCGCGGAGGTCAACAGCCCCGGCAATGAGTTCGCGCCGATGCTGTCCCCGGACGGCCGCACGCTGTTGTTCGCAAGCAACCGCGAGGGCGGCAGGGGCGGCTACGATCTGTACTTCGCACGCAAGACCGAACACGGATTCGCCAAGGCCGAGCCGGTACCGGGCGAGATCAACACGGAAGCCAACGAGTTCGATGCCACGTTTCTTGCAGACGGTGTGACGATCGTGTTCGCCCGGGCGAAGAACTTTCGCACCGACCGGGTCGATCTCTTCGCCGCTGCGCCTGCGAACGGCCGCTACGACGCGGGCAGCTTGCTTCCGCTCTCCGTCAATGGCGACAAGGACGCCTACGGCCCGATGCTCGACTGGTCGAATCCCAAGCGATTCACGTTTTCCGCGCAGCGCGACGGCGCGAGCAGCATGGATCTGTACCTGGTCGGCTATGCGCTGATCCCGGCCGACGAAGGAAAATCCGGTCGCTGACGATTGGGCAGGCAGACGGGCAGCCAAGCCGCGGCGAAGGGCGCCGGCTACTCGTCCCCCCGCTTATCCTGCTATCCTTCGCGGCCGATTTTTCAACCGTGTTGCGCCATGATCGAAACCAACCCCATCCATGCCCGCATTGCGGACCTGCGGGCGCGCGTCGCCTCGCTTAGGGGGTATCTTTGACTACGAGACGAAAGCGGAACGTCTCGAAGAAGTAAGCCGGGAACTGGAAAGCCCCAATGTCTGGGACGATCCCGAGCGCGCACAGAATCTCGGCAGGGAGCGCGCATCGCTCGACCGCATCGTTACCGGCATCCGCGAATTGACCGACGGCCTCGGCGGTGCGGACGAACTGCTGCAACTGGCCGAAGCCGAGAGCGACGAAGGTACGGCCGTGGCCGTGTCGGCCGACGTCGACAAGCTGACCCAGCGCGTCGAAGCGCTCGAGTTCCGGCGCATGTTCTCGGGCAAGATGGATTCGCACAATGCCTTCGTCGACATCCAGGCGGGCGCCGGCGGCACCGAGGCGCAGGACTGGGCCGAAATGCTGCTGCGCATGTACCTGCGCTGGGCCGAACACAAGGGCTGGAAAACCGAACTGCTGGAAGCGTCCGCGGGCGAAGTCGCGGGCATCAAGAGCGCGACGTTCCGCGTCGAGGGCGAATACGCCTATGGCTGGCTGAAGACCGAGATCGGCGTGCACCGCCTCGTGCGCAAGTCGCCGTTCGATTCGGACAACCGCCGCCACACCAGCTTCACTTCGGTGTTCGTCTCGCCCGAAGTCGACGACGACATCGACATCGAAATCAATCCCGCCGACCTGAAAACCGACGTGTACCGCTCCTCGGGCGCAGGCGGCCAGCACGTCAACAAGACCGAGTCGGCGGTGCGCATCACGCACGTGCCGTCGGGCGTCGTCGTGGCCTGCCAGACCGAACGCAGCCAGCACGCCAACCGCGACCGCGCGATGAAGATGCTGAAGGCGAAGCTCTACGAAATCGAGATCCAGAAGCGCAACGCCGAGAAGGACAAGCTCGAAGCGACCAAGTCGGACATCGGCTGGGGCAGCCAGATCCGCAACTATGTGCTCGACCAGTCGCGCATCAAGGACCTGCGCACCGGCATCGAGCGCTCGGATACGCAGAAGGTGCTCGACGGCGATATCGACGAGTTCATCGAAGGCAGCCTGAAAGCCGGCCTCGAAGCGGGCGCGAAGCGCGCGGACGCCTGACGCGTACACCCCGCCGCAAGGCGGGGCGTACGCTGTTGCTCGACGGCTACTGGGTCGACAGGTCCGGCCGCGCGGCGTAGACGGTGTAGTCCAGGCCGGGGTCGAACGAGGTGTTGAACTGCTTGAGCGTCGCGTCGGCGGAGTCTTCCGATCCGAGCGCCTTGACCAGCACCTGACGCACCGACGGGTTGGGGTCGGCCATTTCGGCATAGCTCTTCATCGGGATGACGATGCGGAACGCATTGCCGCCGCCGACCAGCCATGTGAGCCGGTAGCGATAAGGCCACTTCGCGTCCTGCAGCGCCTTGTGGATCTTTTCGACCGCGCCGCTCATGTCCTGGCGCGAGCCCGATTTCAAATAGCGCGTGGTGACGCCGAAATATTTATAGTCTTTGCTCGGCGTGAAATTGCTGTGCGCGTCGTCGGCTTCCTCGAAATAGTGTTCGACCTTGGCCACGTGCTGGCCGACTTGCTGCTCATACGCATCGTCCGCCTTCGCCTTGGTGTTCCAGGCATCCTCGGCGTCGAAATCCTTCCATTGATGGCCGTCCGAGCGGATCACGTAGTAGGTAAGATCGCTGCCGACGATCGGCTGATAGGTGAGCCAGCTGAACGGCTCGCCGGCTTTCTTGCGCCAGGCAGCGTGCTCCTTGACGCCGGCCTCGAATTCCTTGATATGCCCCGGTTTGGGCCACAGGACCCAGCGGTCGGCGATATTGCCCGCGGGGGTTTTTGCAGTCGTCTTGTCGGCGGCCTGCGTTGCCGTAAAAGTGAGCAGGAATGCAAGCAACAGCAATCCAGCCATCGCCGCGAAGCGATAGTGAGCTTTCATGGTTTGCCCTCCCAATGCGCCCGTCAGCGCCGGGCCCCCGTCGCTGCAGCGGGCGGCGCAAGTATAGTCCCGAGCAACGGCGAGCGTGGCCGGGGTGAATTGGCTAAACTAGCCGTTTTGCCGTATCGATCCGCCGCTGCGGAAAATGCAACTTAGTGGAAAAAGCAACATGACCGATGAGATTCAGCAGGACGAGAACAAGCTGATCGCCGAACGCCGCGAGAAGCTGCGCGCGCTGCGCGCGCAGGGCATCGCGTTTCCGAACGACTTTGCGCCGGACGCGTTCGCGGGCGACCTGCAGGGCGAGTTCGACGGCAAACCGGCCGAGGCGATCGAGGCCGCGGCGCGCCGGGTAAAAATCGCCGGCCGCATGATGAACAAGCGCGATACCGGCAAGCTCGCGTTCGTACATATCCAGGATATGACGGGCCGCATCCAGCTGTTCATCCAAATCAACGCGGTCGGCGAAGAGACGTACAAGGCATTCAAATCCTGGGACATGGGCGACATCATCGCCGCCGAAGGCATGCTGATGCGGACGAAGACCGGCGAGCTCAGCGTCAAAGCGGAAAAACTGCGCCTCTTGACCAAGTCGCTGCGCCCGCTGCCCGACAAATGGCACGGCATGGCCGACGTCGAGCAGCGCTACCGCCAGCGCTACGTCGACCTGATCGTCACTCCCGAATCGCGGCGCGTGTTCGAGCTGCGTTCGCGCATCGTGCGGCACATCCGCAATTTCCTCGACGGACGCCGCTTCCTCGAAGTCGAGACGCCGATGATGCACGTGATCCCGGGCGGCGCGACCGCACGGCCGTTCGTCACCCACCACAATGCGCTCGACATAGACTTGTTCCTGCGCGTCGCGCCGGAGTTGTATCTCAAGCGCCTCACCGTCGGCGGCTTCGAGCGCGTCTACGAGATCAACCGCAACTTCCGCAACGAGGGCGTGTCGACGCGGCACAACCCCGAGTTCACCATGCTCGAGCTGTACCAGGCCTACGCCACGTACAGCGAGATCATGGACATCACCGAAGAAATGATCCGCACCGCGGCGCGCGACGTGGTCGGACGGACCGCGTTGACCTGGGAAGGGCGCGAGATCGACGTCGGCCCCGCTTTCCGGCGCTGGAAGATGGAAGACGCGGTGCTCGAGCACAACCCGCAGATCAAGCGCGAGGACCTGCGCGACCGCAACAGGATCGCCGCCCAGGCGCAGGCGCTCGGCGTGCACGTCAAGCCCGGCTACGGCTGGGGCAAGATCGTGCTCGAGATCTTCGAGAAGACGGTCGAGCAGACGCTGATCCAGCCGACCTTCATCACGACTTATCCGACCGAGGTCTCGCCGCTGTCGCGCGCCAACGATCACGATCCGGAAGTCACCGACCGCTTCGAGCTGTTCATCGGCGGCAAGGAGATCGCGAACGGATTTTCCGAGCTCAACGATCCCGAGGATCAGGCCGAGCGCTTCCGCGCCCAAGTCAACGCCAAGGATTCCGGCGACGACGAGGCGATGCACTTCGATGCCGACTACATCCGCGCGCTCGAAGTCGGCCTGCCGCCGACCGGCGGTCTCGGCGTCGGCATCGACCGCCTGGTCATGCTGCTCGCCGACGTGCCGTCGATTCGCGACGTGCTGCTGTTTCCGTATATGCGGCCCGAAGCCTGATACGATTCCCGCGGGCTTCCGCGGGAGAGTGTCATGGGCCAGCGCGATCCGAGAGTCGATGCCTACATCGCCAAGTCGGCGGAGTTCGCGCGGCCGATCCTCGAACACCTGCGCAACGTGATTCACGCAGGCTGCCCGGAAGCCGAAGAGGCGATCAAGTGGGGCATGCCTTCGTTCCTCTATCACGGGCGCATTCTCTGTGGCATCGCCGGTTTCAAGCAGCACTGCGCATTCGGATTCTGGGGCGGCCGCGGGCTGGTGCCCGACGACGGCAAGCATGCCGAGGCGATGGGTCAGTTCGGCCGGATCATGTCCTTGAAGGACTTGCCGGCGAAGAAAACCCTGATCGGCTACGTTAAGCAGGCGATGAAGCGCAGCGACGACAAGGCGGCAGCGCCGAAGCCGAGCGCGGCGAAGAAGGCGCCGAAGCCGCCGCCGCTGGCGCCCGACGATCTCATGGCCGCGCTGAAGAGGAGCAAGCAGGCGCTGGCGACCTACGAGGCCTTCAGCCCAAGCTGCAAACGCGAGTATGTCGAATGGATCGCCGAGGCCAAGCGCGCGGAGACCCGGGCGAACCGCGTCGCTCAGGCCGTCGAATGGATGGCCGAAGGCAAGCAGCGCAACTGGAAGTACCAGGATTGTTGACCCGGCGCCCGCGTGCATCGCGGGCATGACTTTTGGGATTGTGAGGGCGCGGATCGTCCCGGCAGAATCGAGGGGTTTTCAACGATTCAATGGAGCTCCCGATGCGCAATCTCTGTTCCGTGCTGGTCCTGGCCGCGGCGCTGTCCCTGAGCTCTTTCGCCTTCGCCGACGACGAGCCCGCCAAAGACGCCAAACCCGAGGGGCAGAAAAAGGAGGAGGCGGCCAAGCCCGGCAAACTCGCACCGAAGCAGTCGGAGACCGAGGGCACGGTCACGATCGGCGGCAAGGCGATCGACTACAAGGCGGTCGCGGGTACGCTGATCCTCGAGGACAAGAAAGGCGAGGGCACGGCCAGCATCTTCTACGCAGCCTATTTCAAGAAGGGCGCGGAAGCCTCGAAGCGGCCGATCATGTTCGTCTACAACGGCGGCCCCGGTTCGGCCACGGTGTGGCTGCACATGGGCGCGTTCGGACCGAAGCGCGTGGTCACGGCCGACAACGAGCGCACGCCGGCCGCGCCGTACGGTCTCGTCAACAACGAATACAGCCTGCTCGACGTCAGCGATCTCGTCTTCATCGACGCGCCGGGAGCGGGCTTCTCGACCTTCGCCGACAAAGAGAAGGGGCCGAAGGAGTACTTCGGAGTCGATCTCGACTCGCAGGCGTTCGCCCAGTTCATCGGCAAGTTCCTGTCGAAGTACGGCCGCTGGAACTCGCCGAAATATCTCTGCGGCGAGAGCTACGGCACGATCCGTTCGGCGCTGTTGGCGAACATCCTGCAGAACGAGAAGGCGATCGACGTCAACGGCGTGATCCTGATCTCGCAGGTGCTCAACATGGCGATGTTGATCGATTTCCCGCAGATCAATCCGGGCGTGGATCTGTCCTACCAGCTTGTCCTGCCCAGCTACGCGGCGACGGCCTGGTACCACAAGAAACTGCCGAATCCACCGGCCGACCTGCAGACCCTGCTGCGCGAAGTCGAGGCGTTCGCCATGGGCGAATACGCGCAGGCGCTGGCCGCCGGCACGGCGCTCGAGCCGGCGCGCAAGCACGCGATCGCCGAGAAGCTGCATACGTACACCGGCTTGCCGGTGGAATATCTGGAGCGCGCCGATCTGCGCGTCAGCGGCGGCGAATTCGAACACACCCTGCAGATCGACCGCGGTCTCACGACCGGGCGCCTGGATTCGCGCTTCTCGGGCCCGGCGATGGATGCACTCAATCAGGCGGCGGCCTACGACCCGCAGTCGGCGGCGATTTCCTCGGCCTATGTCGGCGCCTTCAACGACTATGTGCGCAAGCAGCTCAAGTTCGGCCAGGACCAAAACTACAATCTGTTCGCCGAAGGCACCTTCCCGGGCTGGAAATTCGAGCACAAGCAACCGGGCGGCGATTTCGCCGTGCCGGGCTTCCCCAACGTGATGCCTGATCTTGCCGCGGCGATGAAGCAGAATCCGCGCCTGCGCGTCATGCTCAATTCGGGCTACTACGATCTCGCCACGCCGTACTACACCGCCGACTACGAAATGCGCCATCTGCCGATTCCGGCGAATCTCGCCGGCAACATCGAGACGCATTACTACGAGTCGGGTCATATGGTCTATGCGCACCTGCCGGCGCTGAAGGCGCTGCACGACAACGCGGCGGCGTTCGTGGCAAAAACCGACAACCTCGGCAAGTAGGGACGCGACCTGGGCGCGCCCTGCGCGCAAGATGTTGACGGGATCGTGCCCGGTTTTTTTTTCCGGCAATCTTTGGAAAGCGGGGCGCAAGGAATGGCGCCCCTACCGAATCCGCGTCAGAACCACTTTTTCCATTTGAAGATGATCAGCGGCACGATCACGCTGGCCGCCATCGCGGTCAGCGCCATCGTGTAGCCGTGCGGCCAGTCGTATTCGTGGATCGTCTTGAAGTTCATGCCCCAGATGCCGGCGAGTATCATCGGCCCGATCGTCACGACCGAGACGATGGTCAGCACCTTCATGATCTCGTTCTGATTGTTGTTGATGAAGCCGAGTACCGCGTCGAGCAGGAACTGCAGGCGGTCGGACAATTGCTGGTCGAACTCGGCAAGCGAGGCAACGTCGGTCTGGATCGTCTTGAACCGTTCCAGGTTCTTCTTCTCGATCCAGTCCGGGGCGATCTCGCAAAGGTAGGCGACCACGCGCGACACGCCGAGCATGGCCGAGCGCAGCTGCACGATCTGGCGCTGCGCGGCGCCGACCTTGAACAAGGCCCCGCGCAGGATTCCGCGCTGGCCGCGCTCGTCGGAAAATACGGCGCGCGACAATTTCGAGAGTTCACCGGCGATCTCTTCCATGCGGTCGGCGCAAACGTTGACGATGTTTTCGATCAATCCGACGAAAGTGTCGACGCTGCCGCCGGCCGCATCGGCCGTTGCCGCAAGCTGGCTCATGTGCAGGAAAGCCAGCGATTCGGCGTAGCGGACCGAGACGAGCAGTCTTGGAGTGAGCACGAAACCGAGCGGCGTCATCGCGCCGCGACCGGATTCCGCGCGCACGAAGGCGGGAATGTTGAGGCGCAGGATCTCGTTGCCGGCGCGCAGGCGGCTCGACAGTTCGATCGCGCTGATCTGATCGCGGCGCGGCAGGGGTGCACCGAGCAGGCTTTCCGCTTGGGCGCGCTCGTCGTCGTTCGGATCGAGCAGATCGAGCCAGAGCGGTGTACCGATCGGCACCGGATCGCCCGGTTTCCATACCGTCAACGCGGGAGGATGCATCGAATGGATCGTCAGCACGGTTTTTCCTCTACCATTTGGCTTCCCGGCGCAGCATAACGCAGCGTCTCATGGAAAATTCCAAACCTTACAAGGACACCGATGACCACGATCATCCTCATCGCCGTCACCTGCATCGTTTCCTTCCTCGGCTTCAACAATCCGGGACTGATCGGCAAGCTGATTTTCTGGCCGCCCGCGGTCAAGCGCGGCCAGTACTATCGATTCCTGAGTCACGCCCTGATCCACGCCGACGGCGCGCACCTGCTGTTCAACATGCTCACGCTGTACTTCTTCGGCCGCGCGATGGAAGGCCTGTACGAGCGCCTGCTCGGTCCGTTCGGCTTCGCCCTGTTCTATGCCGGAGCCGTCGTCGTCGCGATGCTGCCGAGCTACCTGGCCAATCGCGACAATCCGAGCTACCGCAGCCTCGGGGCCTCGGGCGGCGTTTCGGCGGTGCTGTTCGCCTTCATCCTGATCAAACCGTGGGCGACGATCCTGGTCTGGTTCCTGCCGGTGCCGGCTATCCTCTACGCGGTCGCCTACGTGGCCTATTCGTTCTACATGGACCGGCAGCGCAGCGACAACGTCAATCACAGCGCGCATTTATGGGGGGCGGCGTACGGGGTCGCCTTCACGGTTTTGGCCGCGCCGCGGGTCATAAGCTATTTCTTCGAGCAGCTCAGCCATCCGAAGTTCGGCTTTTGATCTACGCTGCGCAATCGAGCAATCAAGAGGAGCAACTCATGAACCAGAAGAACATCGCCGTCCTCGTCGGCAGCCTGCGCAGAGAATCGTTCAGCCGCAAGGTTGCCCACAACCTTGTCGAGCTCGCCCCGGCCTCGCTCCGGCTGGCCATCGTGGAAATAGGGGATCTGCCTCTCTACAACCAAGATCTCGACACCGAGACGCCGCCGCCGGCCTGGCAGGCGTTCCGAGATCAGGTTCGCCAGGCGCAGGGCCTGCTGTTCGTCACCCCCGAGTACAACCGCTCCGTGCCGGGCGGATTGAAGAACGCGATCGACGTCGGCTCGCGCCCTTACGGCAAGAGCGTCTGGAACGGCAAACCGGCTGCGATCGTAAGTTGCTCGCCCGGCAACATCGGCGGTTTCGGCGCAAACCACCATTTGCGTCAACCGATGACTTTCCTCAACGTTCCGTTGCTGCAGCAGGAGGCCTATCTGAGCGGCGTTGACAAGCTCATTCAGGCGGACGGCAAATTCGTGTCCGCCACGGCCGAATTCATGGGCAAGCTGATGCACTCGTATGCCGACTGGGTGGAGAAGATTGCCGGCAGCTGAGTGAAATTTTGTGAACCGCGCCGCTCAGACTTGATTTACCCCTGCGCTGATATATTTTTCCAGTACTCAACAGGCGGAGCATCGCCATGAACAAATTCTTCAAAACCGGCGCAATCGCCCTTCTGGCTGTGGCCGGTCTCGGCTTGGGCGGTTGCGTCTACTACCCGGTGCGCTCGGGCGTTGCTTACAGCGACGGCAACGCCGTCGTCGATTACAACGACAGCGCGACCACGTATTACGCTGCGCCGGCCTACTACGGTTACGGATACTACGATCCGTATTGGTACGGACCGGGTTGGTACGGATATGGCTGGCCGGCGGTCAGCCTGGGCTTCTACGGCGGCTACTGGGGCGGACATCACTACCATGGAGGGCACGGAGGCGGCTGGAGCGGACACGGCAACTGGGGCGGAGGGCGCAGCGCCGGCGGCGTACGCGTTCCGCTGAGCAGCGGCGTCCGCCACTGAGCTCCCCCGCTGCGGCGGGTGGTCGATACGAAAAAACCCCCTGCCTTCGGATGAAGGCAGGGGGTTTGTTTTTGCGCTGCCGCATCGGCGGATCAGCGATAATCCCACTGTTCGTACTGGCGCGCCGAGATGCGCTCGCCGCCGTGGGCGAGGAAATCGAAATCGTTGAACAGCGGCGGGAAAGCCTCGGCCTCCTCGCGGCTGATCGCTCCGTCGCGATTGCGGTCGAGTTCGGCGAAAGCCGGCTTGGGTCCGTAGTGCCGCGGCGCCGGCATGCCCGTGTGCACGATGACCTCGCGTCCCTGCGGATCGACGATATGGCGCACCGTTTCCTGCGCGAAGGACGAAGCCGATACAGCGAGCAGGGCGGATGCAGCGATCGCAACGCGTGAGATGGCGTTCATTGGGATTCTCCGGCGGAATGGCAAGGAATATGACCGGGATGACGGTATCAAGTTCTGAACAGCGTGACTGTGAGATAACTGTCGTATGGCCGTGTTGAGCCTGCAGCAGGCGCGCAATTTGCATCTGGCTGCGCAGGGGCTGCTCGTGCCGCCGCGCGCCAGGGCGAAGCGCAAATCGGTGCTGGCCGCGATCGAACGCATGCGCCTGCTGCAGATCGATACCATCCACGTGGTCGCACGCAGCCCGTACCTCGTGCTGTTCTCGCGGCTCGGCGACTATGAAACACGTTGGCTCGACGAACTGCTGGCCCGCGCCGAGATTTTTGAATGCTGGGCCCACGAGGCTTGCTTCGCGCCGATGGGCGACTTCGCGCTGCATCGCCATCCATCGGAATTGCGTGCAGGGCATTGGGCGCACAAGAGCGCAGCGCGCGTGCAGCGCGAGCATCGCGCGGAAATCGAAGCCCTGGTCGAGCACATCCGCGAGAACGGCGCGGTGAAGTCGGCCGACTTCGAGCGCAAGGTCAAAGGCGTGGGCGGCTGGTGGAATCGTTCGGACGAGAAGCGCTGGCTCGAGGCCGGTTTCGTGCTCGGTCGCTTGATGATTGCGAGGCGCGAAAATTTCCAACGCGTCTACGATCTTTCCGAGCGTGTGCTCGCCAAGACCAAGCTCGCGGATGTGAGCGTCCGCGCGAGCGAGGCACAGATCCGCCGCGAATTCCTCGTCGGCGCGGTGCGCGCGCTCGGCATCACCCAGGCGCGCTGGATCGACGACTACTTCCGTCTCAACAAGAAATTCAAGGACGATGCACTCGACCCCTGCGTCGAATCGGGGGAATTGATTCGCGTCGAAGTCCGCGGTTGGGAGAACCCGGGTTATGTGCATCGAGACAACGCGGCGCTGCTGGCGCGGGCGGAACGCGGAGGTTTGCGGGCCACGCACACGACATTGCTTTCCCCGTTCGACCCGGTCGTCTGGCATCGCGAACGAGCGAGCGCGATGTTCGGCTTCGACTACACGATCGAGTGCTATGTGCCCGGTCCCAAACGCCGCTACGGCTACTTCGTCCTGCCGATCCTGCATCGCGGTCGGCTCGTGGGGAGGCTCGATGCGAAGGCGCATCGGGCGAACGGCGAGTTCGAGGTCAAGGCGATCTTCCTCGAACCCGGTGTGGACCCCGATGAACGGCTGCTTGCGGATGTCGCTGCCGCGATTCAGCGCGTGGCGGATTGGCATGGGACCCCGAACGTGATCGTGCGCAAAAGCGAGCCGAAGAGATTCGCTCCGATGTTGCGGGTTGCCCTGAAAGCGGAAAGATAAAAGGAAAAGGCCCGCGAGGCGGGCCTTTGGCTTGATGTTGGTGGAGTGGAGGAGGATCGAACTCCCGACCTTCGCATTGCGAACGCGACGCTCTCCCAGCTGAGCTACCACCCCGGAATCGGGCCGGTGCGGCAGAAGCCGTACCGAGCCGCGCATGATACAGCCTATCGATGCCGACGCCAAGCTCCTTCAGCGGAGAAATTCCGGTCGCCGGTGGCGCACGGGGTCAGCCTGCGGCGAGGACCGCGCGCAGCGAGGCGTAGTCGTTGGCGAGCGGATCGGCGTGCGCCGGACGCGCAAGCAGGTCGGCCAGGCTCGGCGGCACCGGGACCTGTGTGCCGATCAAGGGCTCGACGATGCTGTCGAACTTGGCCGGGTGCGCGGTGGCGGCCACGGCCCAGTCGCTTTCGTCGCCTTGGGCGCGCAACTGCTCGAGCAGATGCACCGCGGTCGCCGTGTGCGGGCAGAAGATCTCGCGATGATCCGCGTAGCGGGCGCGGATCGTCGCGCGAATGGTGTCGTCGTCCATCGCGGCCGAAACGAATTCGCGGCGCAGCGCGGTGGTGTCCGGATACAGCCAGGTCAGCCGCTCGAAGTTGCTCGGTGCGCCGACGTCCATCGCGTTGGCGATCGTGGCGATGCTGGGTCGTGCGGCATAGGCGGCGCCGGCAAAGAAGTCGGGCAATACGCGATTCGCATTGGTGGCGAGCGCGATGCGGCCGATAGGCAGGCCGCAAGTGCGGGCGAGCACGCAGGCGACGGCGTTGCCGAGATTGCCGGTGGGCACGACGAAGTTCAACGGCGAGCCGAACGCGCGATGGTGGCGCAGGGCGGCGTCCGCGTAATAAGCCATCTGCGGCAGCAGACGGCCAAGGCTGATGCTGTTGGCCGAACTGAGCGGCGCGATGGAGCGCAATTCGGCGTCGCCCAGCGCCTGCTTGGCCAGACGCTGGCAGTCGTCGAAGGCGCCGTCGACGCGCAATGCGCGCACGTTGCCGCCGAAGCAGCCGAGCTGGTGCGCCTGGCGCGGGGAGACGCGGCCGTCCGGATAGAGGATCGCGACCTTGAAACCCGGCAGCCCGGCGAACGCCGCTCCGACTGCGGCACCCGTATCGCCCGACGTCGCCACGACGATCGTCAGTGGTTTCCCTTGATCGCGCGGCAGGCGCTGCATGCAGGCCGCGAGAAAACGCGCGCCGAAGTCCTTGAATGCGGCGGTCGGGCCGTGGAACAGTTCGAGCGCGTAGTCGTGCGGCGTCGCCAGCGGCAGCAGGGGGGCGTCGAAGGTGAAAGCCTGCTTGCAGATGGCGGGCAGTTCGGGCTCCAGCGCGTCGCCGGCGAAGAACGGCGCAAGCAGCCGTGCGGCGACCGCGGGCAGATCGTCGCATCCGGCGAAGTCGGCGGCCTGAAATTTCGGCAGCGATTGCGGCACGTAAAGGCCGCCGTCGGCGGCGAGGCCCGCGGCGAGCGCCGCGGAAAGGCCAAGGGCGGGGGTGCTCCCTCGTGTACTGACATACTTCATGCGACGACTCGAGCTGCAGGCCCGTTGACGGGCGAGATGAAGGTTTCGCTGGCGATGCCGGCTTCGGCGAAGGCCGCCTGCATGGCCGGAGCGGCGGTTTCGGCCTCAGTCCGCGATTCGAACCAGGCGAAGACCGAGGGGCCTGCGCCCGAAATGCTGGCGCCCATCGCGCCGTGGTCCAGGGCGGCTTGCTTGACGTGCGGGAATCCGGCGATCAGCGGCGCGCGGCGCGGCTCGACGAGCACGTCGTTCAGCCCCGCCCGCACGAGGCTCGCGTCGCCGCGCTGGCAACCGGCCAATACGAGCGAGAGATTCGCGCTCTGGGCGACGAAATCGCCGATCGCATACGCCCCTTTGAGCGCTTCGCGCGCACGGCGCGTTTCCAGCACCGCATCGGGATGAACCAGCACGCTGTGCCACGCGTCGGGGACCGGAATCCTGACCAGGTGTTCCAGCGTGGCGAGTACGACGCCGCCGAGCAGCATCGGCCCGACGTTGTCGCCGTGCCGGCCGCCGCTGGCCACCGCTTCGCCGGCCAACGCGAACGGGTACAACTGCTCGGCGTTCAGCGGCCGCTCGAGGAGCGCGTTCGCGGCGACCAGCGCGGCAACGCAGGATGCGGCCGAGCCGCCCATGCCCGAGCCGAACGGAATGCCCTTGTCGAGTTCGATCTCGAAGCCGAACGGCAGGTTCAATGCCGCGCGCAGCGCGATCAGTGCGGCACCGGCGGTGTTCTTTTCCGCGTCGAGCGGCAACGCAACCGGGGCGTTGCGGATCGCGGCAATCTGTACTTTGTCGCTTTGTGTACGGCGCACCGTGGCGCGGTCGCCCGCACCGGCGAAGCTCTGGCCGAGGATGTCGAAGCCGATGCCGAGGTTGCCGATCGAGGCGGGCGAAAATGCCCTGGCTTCCATGCTCATACGCGCGCGCTCCGCACTGCTTTGTCTCCCCCGCAGCGGCGCGGAGGAGACAGGTCTGCATTTGCGGAAGGAATCAAGCAAACGGTCCGGCTCATACGCGTGCGCCTAACGACGCGGCGACGCGCAGCAGGTCGGCGAATACGCCGGCGGCGGTGACCTCCGGGCCGGCGCCGGGGCCCTGGATCACCATCGGGTTGCTGTTGTAGCGCTTGGTCGAAAACTGCACGACATTGTCGGTCAGCTGCAGGTTGGCGAAGGTATGCGAGCGTGGCAGCTCGACGAGGCCGACGCTGGCCTTGCCGTCCTTGCCGAGTTGCGCGACGTAGCGCAGTACGCAGTCCTTCTCTTTCGCTTGTGCATAGCGTGCGGCAATCGGTGCGTCGAGTTCGCCGAGGCGGGTCATGAATTCTTCGCGGCCCGCGCTCTGCAGGGATGCGGGGACGAGATTCTCCACCGCCACGTCCTCCAGGGACAGTTCGCGGCCCGCTTCGCGCGCGAGAATGACGAGCTTGCGCGCGACGTCGACGCCGGAGAGGTCGTCGCGCGGATCGGGCTCGGTGTAGCCCAATCTGTGCGCCTCGCGGATGAGCTCGGAAAAGGCGGTGCTGCCGTCGTAGCGATTGAACAGCCAGGCCAGGGTGCCGGAGAAGATGCCGGCGACGGCGGTGAGTTCGTCGCCGGTGTCGATCAGGTCGCGCAGCGTCTGGATCACGGGCAGGCCCGCGCCGACGGTCGCTTCGTAGCGGAAGCGGCCGCCGCCCTGCGCCGCGGCCGCGCGGATCGCGCGGTAGCGTTCGATCGGGCCCGCGCCGCCCTGCTTGTTCGGCGTGATCACGTGGATGCCGGCGGCGAGCCATTGTGCGTATTTCGCGGCGACGTCGTTGCTGCCGGAGCAATCGAGGATCACCGTGTGCGGCAGGTGCGCGGCGATCAGGTGTTTCATGAAGCCGTCGATGTCGTTGCTGACGAAGTCGGCGTCGCGGTCGCGCCAGTTGGCGCCGAGATCGCGCTCGTCGGCGAGCAGGTACTTGGTCGACAGGATGGCGCGCAGACGCAGATCCAGGCCCGCTTCGCGGCGCAGCCGCGGTGCGGCGGCCGATATCTGGTCGAGCAGGGCCGCGCCGACCTTACCGGGACCGATCAGGCCAACCGAAATCGTCTGCGGCGACAGCCAGAACGCCGCGTGCGCGGCGCGCAGGGCGAGGGTGGCCTGGTCGTTCGCGATGGCGACCGAAATGTTCCGTTCGGAAGCGCCCTGGGCGATGGCGCGGATATTGATGTGCGAGCGCGCCAGCGCGTCGAACAGGCGTGCGGCGACGCCGGGTACGCCGGCCATGCGGTCGCCGACGACGGCGAGCACGCTGATGTCGCGCGAGACCTGCACGCCGCTGATCTGGCCCGCGTGCAGTTCGCGCGCGAAGGCGCCTTCGATCGCGGCGCGCGCCGTGTCGGCTTCGACGAGCTTGACCACGCAGCAGATCGAATGCTCGCTGGAACCCTGCGAAATCATCACGACCGAAACGCGCGCCGCGCGCAGCGCCGCGAATACGCGCTCGGCGGTGCCGGGTACGCCGATCATGCCGGTGCCTTCGACGTTGAGCAGGGCGAGCCCGTGCGCGAGGGTAAGGCCTTTGACCGGGCCGTTTTCGTCGCCGACCGCGTCGATGCGGGTGCCCGGCAGCTCGGGCTTGAAGGTATTGCGGATCAGGATCGGCAGGCCGCGCGCGATGGCCGGCGCCATGGTTTGCGGGTGGATGACCTTGGCGCCGAAGTAGGCGAGTTCGCAGGCTTCGTTGTAGCTCATCGCCGACAGGGTCACCGCCTCCGGCTCGATGCGCGGATCGGCGCTGAGTACGCCGTCGACGTCGGTCCAGATGTGCAACTCCTCGCTCTCGAACAAGGCGGCGAAGATCGCGCCGGAATAGTCGCTGCCGTTGCGGCCCAGCACGGTATCGCGGCCCTCTTCGTCCCGCGCCACGTAGCCGGTGACGACCAGACGCGACTGCGGGTGCTGCGCGCGCCACGATGCGAGCTTCGCTTCGGTGGCTTCCCAGTTGACCGCGACGCCGAGTTCTTCGTGCCGCACGACGAGCATTTCGCGCGCGTCGCACCAGGCGTAGTCCGCGCCGGACGAGCGCAGCAGAGCATGCAGCAGCCATGAAGACCAGACTTCGCCGTTGCCGCTGATCGCCTCGGCGACGCCGTGTCCCGCGCCGCGCAGTACCGCGATCGCGTCGAGCACTTTGGCGAGCTCGTCGAAACGCGAATTGAGCCAATCCTGCGCCGGTACTGCTTCCGCGGCGAACAATTCCATCGCCGTGTCGAGATGGCGCTTGCGCAGCGCCTCGAACTTTTCGCGCCAGGGCCGGTTGGCCGCGGCGGTATTGACCAGTCCGAGCAGGGCGTCCGTGACGCCGGACATCGCCGACACGACGACGACCTGGGTCGATTCGGGCCGCGCCTTCACCAGCTCGGCGACGTGGCGGATGCGCGCCGCGTCGGCCATCGAGGTGCCGCCGAACTTGTGCGCGGCGTTTGTCAATGTATTAATGCGTTGTGACGGCGATGCGGCCGCGTCGGTGGCGTGGGGCGGACTGGCGAGCGTGGTCATGAAACCTCCGGGGGAGGGCTACACATTCTGCCGGAGGAAGCGGCGGAGCCCGCATCCTCTTCGAGGTGCGGAGCCGTGGCTGTGGAAATTCAATCGCGCACGACGGACCGCACCACCATGGTAGTGGTAATGGTCGTCATCGTAATCGTCGCGGCGGTATACATGCCCGTAGTGAAACCGATCGGCCGCCCGGCTGTCAAGTCGCCCCGTCATTTAGGCGTCTGGACGGCTATTTGGCGAAACCTGCCGGGGGCAGCGACGGGAAATCAGGGGAGCTTTTCGCGCAGGGCGTCGAACAGCAGCGGTTTGCGCCAGCCCTCGAGCGCGCCGGGCCAGACGCGGTCGGTGATGAACGCCTCCAGATGGCGGCGGGGACAGAGCAGGCCTTCGGGCAGGTCGAGTTTCTGCGCGACGGCGGCGACGGTGTCCTTCATCGCGGCAAGCGCGCGTTTTTCGGTGCTGGTCATCGGCGCCGGAATCGGCGCCGCGGCGGCGTCCGCCTCGTCGGGCGGTGCGCCGAGCAGGGCGAGCAGTTCCGCGCGTTGGGCGCTGCGCAAGGCGCGCAGGCCTTTGCTTCGCTCGAACAGTTCGTCGGCGTCCAGCGGCGGATGCTCCGCCAGGTCGAGGGCGCGAGCGTCGTCGAGCAGCCAGGAGCGCGGCTTGTCGTAGCGGCGCGCAGCGGACTCGCGCCAGAGCAGCAGGCGGCGCAGGAGGATCTGGTTCGTGCGCGGCCAGTCGGAGGCGCTGCGGTAGCCGCGCTGCGGCTGAGGATCGAGCTCGGCGCGGCGCACCCGCTCGATCATGCGCCGGCAGTCTTCGGCCAGCCACGTGCTGCGGCCGAGGGACTCCAGCGAGTCCGCGAGCCGTTCATGGATCTGCGGCAGCCAGGCGACGTCCTGCGCGGCATAGTCGAGCTGCGCGGCGCTGAGCGGACGCTGCAGCCAGTCCGACCGCGTTTCCGACTTCGGCAATTCCACGCCGAACAATTGGGCGACGAGTTTCTGGTACGACAGGCCGAATCCGAGGCCGGCCATCGCCGCGGCGATCTGCGTGTCGAACAAGACGGCCGGCCCGGCGGGGGCGATGCCGGCCAGCGCTTCGAGGTCCTCGCTCGCGCTGTGCATCACGCAGGTGTTGGCCGGATCGCCGAGCAGTTCCGCCAGGGCGGCATGGTTGCCGAGCTTGGGCGAATCGAGCAGGGCGACTTCGTCGCCGATCTTGATCTGCACCAGGGCGAGGATCGGTGCGAACGTATTCGTGCGCATGAACTCGGTGTCCAGGGAGATCACCGCGGAGACCGGGCGCTTGCCTACCCAGGCGGCGAGCGCGGCGGCGCCGTCGATCCATTGATGCATCGGGAGAAACCTTGTTCTGAGAGCGGGGTCGAATCGGGGAAGAAAGTCGCGCCTGCGCGGCATTTGTCCGGTTGCGGCGCGCGAACGCATAGCCTAAGGTTCCATGACAAGAATGTCAGCCGATTTTTCCAGCCGATTCCGCGATGCCCGGTAGCGACGTCGTCAACAAGCAGACCACCCTCGGCGGTGCCGCGGGCATTGCCTTGCTGCTGTTCGCCTTGCTTTACCGTTTCTTTCCCGGCGTGCCGGGGCCGATGTCGCCGCAGGTGCCGACGGTGGAGGATTACAAGGCCGGCCTGCCGACGCTGACGGCGCAGGCCCAGAAAAGCGCCGAGACCGGCAACGTCGCGCCGTCCATGCGCGACGAGGCGTTGCAATGGGGGCCGCCCAGCAGCTTGGCGCCGCCGCCGCCGCCGCCGCCGAAAGCCATCGCGGCGCTGTTGAAGAAGGCCGACGATGCCTTCGCCAAGGGGCGGCTGGTCGAGACGAAGGACGGCGCGCTGGCCTTTTATCGGCAGGTACTCGACGCCGACAACCGCAACGCGGCGGCGAAGGCGGGGATCGAGAAAGTGCGCGACGCGGTTCGGCAGCAGACCGGCGACGCGCTCGACCGCGGCGACGAAGACGAGTCGGCGCGCCTGATCGCCGTGCTCAGCGATCAGGCTCTCGACGATGAACATCTCGGCGATCTGCAGTCGAGGCTGAAAAAGCTGCGCCAGACCACTCCCTTGCTGACCCGCGCTGCGGAACTGCTGCACCGCGAGACCACGAACGATGCCGATGCGGCAAAGAATCGCAACGACGCACTTGCGGTATACCGCCAGGTGATCAAGATCGATCCGGACAACAAGCTCGCCGACCAGGGGCTCGCGCAAATCGAACGCACCTATCTCGACCGCGCGCTCGCCGCCGCGGCGCAGGACGACTACGCCGGCTCCGAGGAGGCGCTGCACGCCGCGTCGGCGATCCGCCCGGGTTCCCAGCAGTTGCTCGACACGCGCAGTCAGATCCAGGGTGTCCGCGAGCAGCGCGCGCTGGCCGTGATGGCGCAGGCCAATTCCGCGCTCGATGCGGGCAATGCCGACCTTGCGCAGTTGCTGGCGCAGCGGGC
>CBJLOV010000056.1:0-22090 GCA_966424745.1 uncultured bacterium | reverse complement strand
AAGGAGACATCCCCGCGCACGTGGACCGCGTCCTCGGCAAGCCGCCGAAGCTTCGTGAATTGCGCAGGGCTTTCGTCGAGTTGACGGCCTGACGAGGCTTCCTTCGCTGGCGGCCCTGCTCGATAAAACTCCTGAGTCGCGAGTCACCCTCGCCTGAGAGGCGCAGGCGTGTCGGGCTCAGTTTGCCGAAGCGGATTTCATCGCGGCGATCATTCTCGCCAGACCCTCGTCGATCGTGCACGACGCTGCGTGACCGGTCCGCTCCAGCGATGCCGTGTTGACCTGGGTGTCGGCGCAGAATTTGCGCACGCGTACGCTGCTGATCAGCACCGGCCTGCGCGTGACCTTGGCGATGCCGTCGCCGAGCAATCCGATGCCCAGGGCGAGCCAGTAGGGGACGGCGTAGCGCGGGGTGTGCGGGTGCCCCATCAAGGCATGGATGGTCGCCACCAGTTCGGCGGTGCTCTTGTCCGGTTTGTCGGCGTAGTTGTACAGATGGAGTCCGGGCGGCGCGTCGAGCCAGGCGCAGAGGAATTCGACCAGATTGCCGACGTAGGCCATCGACTTCCGATTCGCGCCGTCGCCGATCATCAACAATCTGCGCCGGCGGATCTGCTCGATCAAATTGTATACATTTCCGCGATTCCCTTCGCCGAACACTACGCTCGGGCGCACGATCAGCAGCGATCGCGAACCGTCTGCCGAACCCCATCGGCGATATACGTCTTCCGCTTCCGCCTTGCTCCTGCCGTAGGAGCCGTCCGGTGCAAGGCGCGCGGATTCGTCCGCATTCGGCTGGTCCAAGCCGTAGACGGCAACGCTGCTAATGAAGATGAGGCGCGGCACCGAGTTCTCCTCGGCCGCCGCGGCCAGGCTGTGCGCACCGTTCACGTTGACGTCGAAATAGCACGATTCGGGGTGGACGTCGTCGCGATGCTCGGCGGCGAGATTGACCACGCAGTCGGCTCCGGCCAGGGTGCGCGCCAGCGCCGCGGTGTCGCGAACGTCGCCGAGGACGACGCGCTCGGGATGGGCGGCGCTCGGCAGCAGGTCGTAGATTGCGACTTGATGTCCGCGTCCGATCAGATCGGAGACCAGCCGGGTGCCGATGAACCCGCTGCCGCCTACGACAACGATCTTCATCCCGCCCCCTTCATGGCGCCGCCCCCTTCATGGCGAAATTGCATCCGCGTGCTCGCGCCGGCGATCGGTCCGCACCAATCGGCTTTGCGCGATCGCCTGCCCGTAGGCATCGAGCAGGGCCTGCGTCGCATGTGTGGGATCGTGCTTTTCGATCAAGTAGGCGCGGCCGGCATCGACGAGGGCGGCGCGAGCCGCCTGATTGCGGGCCAGAGTGCAAAGCGCGGCGCAAAAATCCTCTGCCGTGTCGGCTATCGCCAGCTCGCGCCCCGCAACGGCATCGAGTCCCCTGGCCGCCGCGGACGTCGCGACCACCGGAAGGCCGCGCGCCCAAGCTTCGAGAATCCGGATGCGGATGCCGGAGCCGATGAACAAAGGCACGGCGACGATGGCGTCTTCGGGGAAGGCGTCGACGGATTCGGCCGGGGCGGGGTGCCAACGCAGATTGCCGGCCGCAGGCATCGATTCGCCACCGAATACGTGCACGACCGCTCGCGGAAGGCGCCGTGAAAGAAGCGGCAGCACCTCGCGCAGCAGCCAGCGGTTCGCCTGCTTGTTGGGCCACCAGCCGGCGCTGCCGGAGAGGGCGATCGTGGGCTCGCCGTCGAGTCTGCGCCCGGCCGGCAATCGGCTCGGAAACGCCGGGGCGATGGTCCGTATTGCGGCCGAGGCCGCCGGCGCAAGGAGTTGGCGCAGTGCGTGCGCATCGTTCTCGGTCAACGTGAGCGTTTGCGCCGCAACGGACAACGCGCGGCTTTCCTCCACTCTGAGTCGCGCCGCTTCGAACGCGAGCGGCGCGGCGAGCAGGCGCGCCGCGGCGACTTGCCGCCATATATGCGACTCGACGTTCTGCATGCGCAGCACCACGGGAATGCCGCAGGTCACAGCAAGCGAACAATTGGCGAGAGCCTGCAGTTGTTCGGCATGGACGACGTCCGGGCGGAAGTCGGCAACGGCGACGCTCACCGCCTGCTCCAACTCCTTTCTGTGATGGCGGGCGACGCTGAGCGCGCGGCCAAGGTACAGCGCCCGCACAGCCGCCGCCGGCCACGAACTGCGCGGTAGCGGGATCGCTTGCGCCGTGATTGCGCCGACCGGGCTCGGGCAAACGCGCTCTGCGTCGTACACCGGCGCGACGAGGCGGATTTCGTTGCCGGCTTCGGCGAGGCCTTGCAAGGTCAGCGCGAGAGCGAGGCGACCGCCGTCATAGGGTGGCCATGGCAGTTTCGTCGCCACGCAAAGGATACGCATACCGGCGCGAGTCTACGCGAAAGCGCCGTTCCGGGCGGTCGGGCGATGTAGAGTATCGAGCATGCGCGTCCTCTTCATCCCATCGCGATATCCGCAAGATCTGCGGCGCGGCGACGAGATCCGCGCGTACCGCCACTTGCGCGAGCTGGCGGACCGGCATGCGATCACCTTGCTCGCATTTGCGCCGCCCGCAGGGAAGTCCGCCGTCGATGCGGAAATCCACGGGTTGTGCGAGCGCGTCGTCACCGTGGCGCAGGGCAAGTGGGGCAGGCTGGCTCGCGTTTTTCGCGCGCTGCCCGGGCCGCTTCCGCTGCAGACCGCAATGAACGATACGCATGCGTTCCGCTCCGCTTTGACGAATCTGCTGCGTACGTCCCGGTTCGACATCGCCCATGTCCAGCTTGCCCGCATGGGCGAAGTGTTGCCTCTCTTGAGCGATGTACCTTGCGTGCTGGACTTGATCGACGCCTTGTCGGTCAACATGGCGCGCCGCGCCCGCTATGACACGGGCCCGATGCGCCTGCTCGCGGCCTTCGAGGCCGCCCGTTTGCTGCCGTACGAACGCTCGCTTTGCGGCCGCGCCGCGGCGGCGGCCATCAGTTCGGAGGCGGATCGCGGAAGTCTCGGCAGCGGCCTCGCCGCGCTGCATGTCGTGGCGAACGGCATCGACCCGGACGAGTTCGCTTTCTCGGCGCAGACGCGCGAGTCTGATCGGCTCGTGTTCAGCGGCAATCTGGGGTATTTCCCCAACGTGGATGCGGCGGCCTGGTTCGTGCGCGAAGTGCTGCCCCTGGTCAGGCGGGATCATCCCGGTGTTGAAATCGATCTGGTCGGCGCACGACCGGCAAAGGCTTTGCACAAACTTGCGCAGACCCAACCCGGCGTACGCTTGATCGGCCCGGTGGCGGACATGCGGCCTTATCTGAGCCGCGCCGCCGTGGCTCTGGCGCCGATGCGCGCTGGCTCGGGGCAGCAGATCAAAATCCTCGAAGCCATGGGCTGCGGTACTCCGGTGGTGGCCACCTCGTCGGCATCGTTAGGACTCGACGCGGTCGCAGGCCGCGATCTGCTCGTCGCCGACGACGCAGGCACCTTTGCCGAAGCCGTCTCGCGCCTGCTCGGCGATCGAGCTCTCGCCGCCAGCTTGGCCCGGAACGCCAGGGGGCTGGTCGAGCGGCGATACACCTGGAAATCCTCGGCGCTCGCCATCGAGAAGTTCTGGCACACCGTCGCGGAGGGCTCAGCCGGCGGGGGCGAAAAACCATTCAACGCCAAAAAAATGTGAATTATGTCGCATTAAATCAGATAACGCGGGTATAGCATCCCGCCCGGTACGCGGCGGGGAAGGGGGCCGCCGCGTGGTACGAGTACGCAGAGCTGCCTGCATTGCTGCAACTGGCTGTTGGTCGTCGCAATTTCGTACTTCTTTAGTCGGGGGACTAAATCATGCTCAGACTCGGCGAGTCGATCCGGCGCTGCGGGATCGCATTGTTGCTGCTGCTTTCGCTATGTCCGCTGCAAAAAGCGCACGCCGTCATCGGCAGCATGGATACCGTGCCGGCGGCAACCCTGCTCTATCCGTACTTCGAGGTCGATCTCGGCAACGCCAACGGCAAGAGCACTGTGCTGAGCCTGCACAACAGCTCGGCCACGGCGATTCTGTCTCACGTGACCATTTGGTCGAACGCCGGGGTGCCGGTCTTCAACTTCAACATCTATCTGACCGGCTACGATGCGCAGAGCTTCAACATGCGCGACGTGTTGAACGGCAGTCTGCCGCAGACGGGGAGCGCCGGGCAGGATCCGTTGGACACGATTTCTCCGCACGGCATGCTGTCACAGGACATCAATTTTGCGTCCTGCACTGGGCAGCTGCCTTACGGCACGGTCAACTCCTTGATCGTGGCCGACCTGCAAAAAATGCTGACCGGGCAGGCTTCGACTTTCAAATACCCCACTCAATGCGTGGGTACCAATCTGGGCGACAACATCGCCCGCGGCTACATCACGATCGATACCGTCGACAACTGCACGCTGCGTATGCCCAGCGATCCGGGCTACTTCGGCGCCGGAGGTACCGGCGATGCGACCAATCAAAACGTGATGCTCGGCGAATACTTCTTGGTCAATCCGGCGCAAAACGTGCTGATCTCGAACAACGCGACATCGATCGAGGCCAGCCCCGGTGTCAGCGACACCGGCACGCAGCCCGCCGACCCGGCAACCACGACCTCCGGCAGGTACACGTTCTACGGCCGCTTGGTGAACTGGACGGCAGTCGACAACCGCGAGCCGCTCGCGACCACATGGACAGTGCAGGGCGACACCGGCAATGGCAGTGCCATTATCTGGCGCGATCCGAAAACCCACCCCAACTCGTTTTCGTGCGCGACCGGTCAGCCTGCCTACGCGCCGCTCGGTCAAGAAGGCTATGTCTTCTTCGATCGCAGCGGCTTGCCGACGACCCCTTCGTCGCCGGCGCCGTTCGCTCCGGTTGCCACCCAGATCGTGCCGCTCAATAACGCCGCCATGCTGCTGCCCGCGCGCAAAATGGGCTTTCTTTACCTGGACATGAATACCACGGTTGCGGCGGCAGGCTCCAACCCGCCGGTGGATCCGGCGGCCTCGCAATCGCTCATCGTCGTGTTGAACGGCAACAAGAACCAGCCCAAGTTCTCCAGCGGCGTGTTCGCTACGCCGACGGACAGCGCGACGGCCGCGGTTCATTTCATTCCCTGACCCCGGCATGAGTGAGATGGAGCCAGCTATGACGACGACTCAATTGATCCATGAATCCGGTCAGGGCATCGCTTCGCACCTGAAGACCTTGCGTGCGACTTTGTGTGCGCTTCTGGCCTTGCTCGCGTTTTCCGTGCTGACGGCGTCGCCGGCGCGTGCCGCGATCGGCACCACTGACACGGTACCGGCGGCCACTCTGCTGCTGCCGTACTTCGAGGTGGACCTCGGCAATGAAAACGGGGTGCAAACGGCCGTCCGCCTGAGTAACGCGTCGGCGACCGCGATACTTGTGAAGGCCACGATGTGGACCGACTACGGCGTGCCGACTTACGGCTTCCTGATCTATTTTCCAGGCTATGCGAGCGCGGACGTCGACCTGCGCCTGCTGTTCAAGGGCATCGTGCCGGTCACCGCGTCGGCCGGGCAGGATCCGACGGACCAGATTTCTCCGAAAGGCGCGTTCTCTCAGGACATCAATTTTGCCAGCTGCACGGGAATCCTCCCGGCGAGCCGGCTGCCGGCGGCGACGGTGACGGCGTTGAGCAATGCGCATACCGGCCAGAGTTCGACTCTGCTCAGCGGCAATTGCGGCGGCGCCGCGCACGGCGACAATATCGCGCGCGGCTATATCACATTCGATACCGTCAACAACTGTACTCCCCGCATGCCCGGCGATGTGGGCTACTTCGGCAACGGCGGCACCGGCGACGCCACAAATCAGAACGCGATGACGGGAAACGTGCTGTATTTGAATCGCGCGCAGAACCTGACTTACAGCGAACCGCTCGTGCATATCGAGGCGGCGCCCGGCATCGGCGTCAGCGGAAGCACCCCCATCAGTCCGTTGACCAGCGGGACCGGCAGCTACACGTTCTACGGGCGCTACGACGGTTTCACGGCCATCGACAATCGCGAGCCGTTGGCCAGCATCAGCCATGGACGCTATTTGAATGGAGGCCCGTTCGGCAGCGTCACTCAGCTGGTCGTCTGGCGAGACCCTGGCGTGGCGGTGACGCCGTTCGCCTGCGGCGCTACGCCCGCCGGGTTTCCGCTCGCCCAAACCGAAGTCGTCGCTTTCGACGAGCAGGAACACCCCGCCAAGGTGACGGGCAATCCCTTCCCGCTCGCCACGCAGGCGGTTTCCGCGGCGAGCTTGAGTCCCTTCAATTTCGGATTTTTCCGATTCAATCTCACCCTGATCGGCGGCGCCCCCGCCATTGCGGGTCGCCATCAATCGTATGTATCGAGCCGAATCCAGCAACCGGTAAATGGAGTGTTCAGCGGGGCGTTGCCCACGCAACAGATCAACAACGCCAGCAATGCGGCGTCCACCAACACGATACTCATGCCCTAGTGGGAACTGAGCCATGAAAAATTCTTTTTCACGCCCGATCCGACTAGCCGCAGGTATCGCCGTGCTCGCCTTGCTGGCGCTGGTCCAACCCGCTCGCTCGGCGACCGTGGAAACCACGTGCACGGGTTCTGCCGGTACGAATTGTCCGGCGCAGATTCCGGACGGCCCGCTGCCGGGCATCAATTCGATCTTGATCGTTCCAGCGAACGTCTGCGGTGCCGGCAGCATCCCCACGGGGGTGGCGGTGCGCGTCAACATCACCCATAGCTGGATCGGCGATCTGACTCTCACGGTCAAGAACCCGGCCGGCACGACCGCAACCTTGGTCAGTTCGCTCGCCGGTCCGCCGGCGGTGTCCTGTGCCGGCGACGATATCGCCGCGATCTTCCAGGACGGCGCCGCAGCCGCCACCTGTCAGAGCGCGACCGTGCCGTCGCTGAGCGGTACCGTTGCTCCCGCAGCGGCGCTGGCTCCGCTCGCCGCGTCGTTGGCCGGAGCCTGGACTCTCGGCGTCGCCGACAACACGCACGGCAACAACGGCGCGATCAACGATTGGGCCGTGGATGTGATCTGCCAGGCCTTGGCCCCTGCGGACATGGGCGTGACCTTGTCGGGCTTCCCGTCAACGGCCGCGCCGAATTCGACGGTCACGGGCACGGTGACCTGCACGAGCGACGGCGGTCAGGCGGCGACCAACGCGACCTGTGCCGTCACCGGCGGCACGGAAAGCAATTGCACCCTGCAACCTGGGGCCACGCCGATCGCATCCTTCCCGGTGGCAAGCGTACCGGTCGGAAGCAGCATCACCTGTACGGTGACCGCACCGGTATCCGCGCTCGGCGCCTTCAGCGTGACCGCCACCACCTCGGCCGACGTGGACAGCAATCCGGCCAACAACACGGCCACCTACGCCGTCGGCGCTCAGGCGCCTGCCGACATGGGCGTGACCCTGTCGGGCTTCCCGGCTTCCGCAGCGGCGGGAGCGGCGGTTGCAGGCACGATCACCTGCACGAACGTAGGCGGCGGTGTCGCAGCGACCAACGCCACTTGCGCGATAGCTTCGGGCGGCAGCGCGAGCGGCTGCACCTTGCAGCCGGCGGGCACGCCGGTGGCGTCTTTCCCCGTGGCGAGCGTCGCGGCGGGCAACAGCATCGTATGCGCCATCGCCGGCGCCATGCCGACGACCGGCCCCCTGGTCGTCAACGCCACGACGTCCGCAAGCAACGACACCAATCCCGCCAATGATTCGGCAACGGTCACCATCGCGCCGCAGGCACCGCCGCCGCCGCCGACTCCGCCGGTCACTGCGCCCGCATTGTCCATGCTGATGCAGGGAGTATTGTTGGGTCTGCTCGTGGCCACCGGGGTATGGCTGACGAGGAGCCGCAAGCTGTCGTGAAGCACTCATATCGATGACGGCACCGCTCGGCAAGAACTGGGCTCTGTCGATATTCGCGATTCTGGTCCTCGTCGCGGGATGCCAGAAAAGCGCGGACAGAGCCCCGCCGTTCGACGCAGACAAGGTGTACACGGGCGCGGATGGCCGCGCCTATCGCCTTGAGCGCCTGGAAAAGAAGCCGGGCGGGTACGCATGGGTCAACAAGACCATGCTGCGCTACTACCCGATCGGGTTTTACGAAGTCGAAAGAGAGGACGATGCGTATTTCTACGTAAGGCAATACGTCCCGGTCAAAGTGAATCCTCCGCTGGATGCCGTGGTCGAGGCGAAGGCGATTTCCTTGCCGACGTCGGATGATTTCGCGTGGCACGAATTCGATACCGGCCTGCCGCGATCGGGACAATGGCGCGACAACTTCGCCGTTGCCGACATGAACGGCGATGGCTTCCCGGATCTGGTGTTCGCCCCGGCGCGCAAGACCTTGACCCACCCGGCCGTATTCCTCGGCGACGGCAAGGGCAGGTGGACTTTATGGACGAAGGCGCACTATCCCGCGGTGGGTTACGACTACGGCGGCGCGGCGGTCGCGGACTTCAACAACGACGGCAAGGCCGACATCGCGCTCGGCATGCATCTGCTCGGCGTCACCGTGCTGACCGGCGACGGCAAAGGCCAGTTCGACGACTACAGCGCGGGTCTGCCGCGCAGGAAAAACGGCGAGCGCCCCAAGCTGCCGTCGCGAAACCTGGTTGCCTACGATTGGAACGGCGATGGCAGCACGGCGCTGGTGGTATTGAACGAACACCTGGGCATGGACCCGGTCAACGGTTTGCGCGACGGCGTTTCGGTCTTTCTTCATCGCGACGAGTCGTGGGTCGTCCTGCCCAGCGAACCGCCGCTGCAGCACGCGGTTTTGCTCGCGGTTGACGCTTCGGCGAAGAAACTCGCCATGATCGAGGACATCTCGGCGGAAGGGTCCGTGCATATCAGCGAGCGCAAAGCCGGCCTGTGGAAAATCTATAACGTCGCGGGTTTTCCGAAGAACGCGTCGTTGACCGCCTTTGCGCTGGTGGACAGCAAGGGTGTTTCCACTTTCGCCGTTGCCTATCGCCTGCCCGTGCAATCGACCTGGTGGGTCCATATCGACTTGATCAGGCAGGACGGCGACCAATGGCAGCGCGTGCCGTTGAGCGTCCGCTCCGACGCCGCAGCGGTGCGCGGCCTGGCGTTCGGCAATTTCCGCGCGGGGGCATTCCGCGACTTCGTCGCGCTCGACGAGGCCGGCGAGGCTGCGCTGTTCCGCGAGAGCGGAAGCGGCAGCTATACGCGCGATCGAAGCCTGCCGACGCCGGCATGGCGCTCCGGCTGCCAAGGATACGGTGTACGCGCCGCGGATTTGGACAAGGATGGGCTCGACGAGATCGTTCTTTCGTTCGCCGGCGAGGGAACCGCGTTGAGCACGTCCGTCGAGTGCGCGTCCGGTGGCGGGATCCAGGCGTTCAAGATTTCCTCGAAGCGCTGAAAAGCCGGGACTGCCGACGGATATCGTGCGGCCGGCGCAGGGCCGCCTACAGCGGCGGCGGTTGCTGTAAACGACCCTCGTGCAACTGCTGCTCCAGTTCTTTCACCCGGTCGAGCAGCGGACCGCGCATCGATTTGGGCAGCGTGGCGATGGCCGAAGGATTCGCCCAGGCCGTGCGCAGGAAGGCGGCGTCGGAGCCTTTCTCGTCACCGCCGATGCCGCGTGCGCGGCCGAGGTTGAGGGTGAGCTCGGGGCGTTCTCCGGCGGCGACCGCGGGTTCGAGCAGGGCGACGGCCTGATCCCCTCGACGCAGGAGCAGCAAAGCGACCGACTCGGATTGAAGTGGACGCGGATCACCCGGCCGTGCGGATACGGCTTGCTGGGCCAGGTGCAGTGCGTCCTCGGTAGCGGAAACCGCGGCGCAGCCCTTCAGCGTTCCGTCGAGCACGGCAGTCAGGCGCAGGTCGGCATCGGCCAGCCGCCATTCGGCGCGGTAGCGCCCGAATTCAGGCCATAGCAGCGCTGCCATCAAGCTGATCGCCGCCAGGCGCGGGAGCCGTTGCATCATGGCGTCGGCGCCTGCGGGGCGACCAGACGCCATGCACGCCCCGCGCACAACAGCAGGGCGCAGGCGGTGAACGGAATGTGCATGGGGAACCAACCTGACGCGGCGATCATGCCGCTGCAGGATATCGCAAGCACGACCTGTTGCTCGGTCGTCGGCGCGGCCTTTAATGCCAATCCGGCGAGCACGGCGACGGCCGCGCCGACGATGAGGAGCAAGGCGGGAATTCCCGCCTCGGCCGCCAGTTGCAGATAGTCCTGATGCGCGTGGACGAAACTCGCTTCGGTCGGCGGCACGAGTCGTTCGCGCAGGCGTATCTCGGCGGCCAGGCGGTGGCGTTGCGCTTCGGCGGCGAACGCCCCGGGTCCGTAGCCGGTGAGAGGGCGCTCCATCACCATGTCGGCCGCAGCGATCCAGGCGCCGAGGCGATAGGTCGTGATCTGCTGATAGCTCGACAGCGGCAATGCGCCCCATGTCGCCGCACGCACCGCAGGAGCGAGCACGCTGGCGGTACCGAGAACGAGCAGGCCGGCCATTCCGGCAAGCAGCCAACGCAGACGCCAGCGTATCGCCACGATGAGAAGAGTCGCCGTTGCGAGAGCCACGGCGCTGGTCTTCTGCTGATTCAGCACGATGACCAGCAGGCCGATACCGGCAAGCAGGGCGAACCGGAGCCGGACGTTGAGCGTGCGTGCGTTGATTGCGCACGCGATGCAGGCTGCGGACATCATCGCGCTGGCCAGCGCGACATAGCCTTCGTTGCCGAGCAAGGCGCCGGTGGCGAAGCGGCCGCCGATCTGGGCGATCGGCAGCAGCGCAAGCCCGCCGCTCTGGGCCAGCGAAAGCAGCGCGTTCGTCGCGCAGGCGAGGATGAACACCGCGAACATGCGCCGCCCCGCGGTGCCGTCGAGCAGGCGCGAGGCACCGAGCACGGCGAACGCGGCCATGAGCAAAAATTGCCGCAGACTCGGCCATGCGAGTTCAGGATGTGGAGATACCGCAGCGGCGAGCACCACCCAGAGCGTCCCGGCCGCTGCCGCGGCGAAGGCCCGTCGGGCGAGCGTGGACGCGCCGCGCCAGTCGGGCACAGGCGACCGCCAGAGCAAGGCGGCGCCGCCGAGAACCGCAGCGGCGAGCACGCAGAGCCACTTCGGAGCATCGAACGCCGCTTCCGCGAAAGGGTCCAGCACCCAGGCAGCGCCGCACAGTGCCGCAGCGACGACCCACCAAGCGAACGTTTCCGCGCCGGACAACGGCGGTGGACGGTTCGATTCTGCTGCCGCAGGAATGCCGGTTCCGGTCTTGCCGGAGCGCCGTGGGCTGGGGGAAAGGGATGGCGCCAATCGAAATCGTCTCCGTTGTCGAATTCAGCGCCGATGGCGCGAAAAAAAACGCCATTGCCCCGGCGCAGGGATCGAGCGCGATTCAACTCCCGGTCGGCATCGGCTGGCCCAGCACTCGCCAAATGACCGGGATGGACGCCAACTGTATCAGGCCGCAAGCCAGCCAGGCGAAGGCGCCCGAGATCATGCCTAGATGCGGTGTCAGCCAGATCAACAGGCCGCACTGCACGACAAGGATCAACGCGTTCAACACGCCGATGACGGCATTGCGATGTCGATTCAGCAGCAACAGCACGGCGGGGCCGAAGAGCGCATTCATCGCCACCGTCAGCATCAGCAGGCGAAATGTGGATGCCCCCTTGGCGGCAAGTTCCGGTGCATGCAGCCACAAGCCGAGAGCGGGTTGCGGGAACGCGGCCAGGAGCAGGCTCGGCATTGCAATCAACAGCAAAGATACCTTCAACATCTCCGCGGCGACGCGATGCGGCAAGACCGCCGTGGCCAGCCGCGGCAGATAGGCGCGTTGAATGGGCATCTGCAGGCTGAACAACGTCAGCATCGGAATGCCGATCAGGTAGTACAAGCCATACTCCGCCGCCGGCAGGGCGAATACCAGATAGCCGCGGTCGATCTGCGCGCTGGCCAGACCGAGCAGGGCTGCCACGGCGAAGGCCAGCACGTCGTGGCGGGGCGCGGCGGGCGCGTCGACGGCCGCGTCCTCCGGTTCGCGGCGTATGCGCCGATGGTTGAGGGCGAACTCGATCGACGCCACGAGCGCAAACGCGCCCATGTAGGTGGCGGCGTGGGCGCTGACGGTAAACAGAAGAGTCAACGCCAAGGCGTGCTTGGCGAGGGTGAACGCAGCCAGGCGCAGATTGGCCAGGCGCTGACGTTCCAGGCCGTTCCAATAGCCGATGGCGGCGTAGTTGATGAATTGAAAAAAGAACTGCAGAAGAGCAAGGCGCAACGCCCAGAGGGTGTCGGCAGCGATCGGTTCGGCATGGATTCGACGATATTCGCCAACCAGAGCCAGCAAGATCAGGCCGACTGCAAAAACGAACGCGGACGCGGCGGCGTAGATTCTCAGAAAACGTCGATAGGTCCGCAGCGCAGACCGATGCGCGGCGGCGCGCGCCACATCGCGCAGCATCAGCGGGCCCAAGGCCATGTCCAGAGAGAACAAAAAGCCCTGCAGGGTCAGGCACAGGGCCACGCTGCCCCAGCCGGCCGCGCCGAGCAGGCGCAGGTATAACGGCACCGCGACGAGGGGGATCAACGCCAGGAGGGCGATGTATCCGTAGTTCGAGATCAAATTCTCGATCAGGCGGCGCGTCGGCAGCATCGGCGCGTGCATCGGCCTACGGTCCATCCGCCGAAATCGCGGGCGGTCGCATCGGTTCGGCTTCCGCTCGCATGGCGTGGATGGTCAATCCTGCAGGCGCGCCGCAGCGGCGTCTTTCGCGCGCGGTCGTCGGCTTCCGTGCCAGCGGCGCAGAACGCGCACGGCCCGCTCCCGATCGCGGGTCAGCAGGTAGTGCAGCGCGATCAAGGCAAAAAACAGCGCGACCTGGTACGCCGGGGGCATCTGCAGGCGGGCCGCCAGGAGGGCCGACAAGCCGAGCAGCAACGACACCGTTCCCATCGTCAATGCCGCGCGCGTCGGCGGATATCCCGCATCCAGCATCAGATGGTGCAGATGATTGCGGTCGCCGCGAAACGGCGAATGCCGCTTGCGCAGGCGGCGCAATATCACGACGCCGGCGTCGATCAGCGGCAGCGCGAGGAACCAGGGTGCAAACAGCGTGCTGTACGCAGAACCCGTCGACTGCGAGATGCGCACGACCAGCCAGGCCAGGCCGAAGCCCACGATCGCACTGCCGGAGTTTCCGAGAAAGACCTGAGCCTGCGACTGCCAGGGGTGACGCAGATTCATGACCAGAAAACCCGTCATCACGCCCATGAAAAGCACGATGCGATCGCGCAGCGCTTCGTTGCCGATCAGCGCGCAGACGGCGGCGAGCACGATCAAGGAAGCGAGTCCCAGACTGCCGGCCGCGCCGTCGATACCGTCGATCATGTTCATCGCATTGATCATGCCGATCGTGAGGAGCACGGTGAACGGCACGGAGAAGACGCCGAGCGCGATGGCGGCGGGGTCCGTCGCCGCGCCGATGAAGTCGATGCGTACCTCGCCCACGTAGACCATCTGCAGGGCGACGCAGAACTGGGCGAACAAGCGTATCCACCAGGGCAGGTCGTAGAGATCGTCGAGCGTGCCGACGACGAGCAGCACGACGAATCCGACGCCGAAGGCGAGCAGGGTTTCCGAGGCCAGCGGCATGATCGGCAAAGTGAGCAGCACGGCGAGCAGCATCGCCAGTCCGCCCGTGAACGGGGTGGCGGCCGCGTGGTCTTTGCGTCCGCGCGGACGATCCAGCCAACCCAGACGGCGCGCGAAGGGGCCGAGCAGCCGGATCGCGAGAATGGTGATCGCCGCCCCGGCGAAAAATCTTGCGAAGCCGAAGAGCCAGGGCTCAACCATACTTCACCTATGATCGACGTTTGCGTGCATATTGCCGAACGAAAACCGGCTGTCAAGGCGGCTCCTATTGCCGATACGAAGAGCATGAAAACCGCGAAGAGGAACGAATCGCCGATTTGCTCAGGATTACCTCCGCGGCTTTCTCTTCGTGGCCTTCGTGGTTCAATCTCATTCGGCGGCAGCGGCTATTGATACTTACAAAACAAACGGCACTGCACTTCTCCCTCTCCCCCAGCTTGTCTGGGGGAGAGGGAGGGGTGAGGGGGCTTTGCAGATCAAGAGCATCCCTTCCCCCCAACCCTCTCCCCCGACGGTGAAGCTGTCGGGGGAGAGGGAGTTCTGTTTGTCACGTGTTTGGTAAATCTGGCCGCCGCCAACTGCCTGGACTTCGGCCTGCGAACGCTTCGCTGAGCGTCAACCCGCGCCCGTGACTGCCGCCGTATCCGGCGCGGTCGTCGTTTCCGCTGCAGGAGCGGCGAGTTTCACGCGCCCGGTCACGAGGCCGACGACGTGATACGCGGAAAGCACGGCGCCTTCCTGCCAGCCGGGCAGGTAGGAGACCTGATCGCCGCTGACGACGAAGCGCCGATCCATTCGCAGCAGGCGCCGGTAGGCGGCGATGTGCCCGGGATCGTCGTATTTCCATTCGGCCCAGCCTCCGCCGATGTGCGGCACCCTCTGCCAGGCGATCGACAGGCCGGTCGCGGCAGGCACGAATTGGCGGAATTCGGCGTGCAGCCGTTCGCCGCCCTGCAGGGCCAGTTCCAGGCGGCGGTCCAGCGGCAGTTTGCCGAATTCGGTCGCGACCGGCTTGCCCGGCGAGTCGTAGTTGTACGCGCCGGTGAGAATCGCCGGGCCTTTGGCGAAATAGTCGCCGGACGTGTACCACATCTGCGTGATCGGATGGTCGATCCAACTGATGCCGCCGAAGATCTGCGGACCGTTGTTGCCGTCGGGATTTTTCAATACTTCCCAAAAGCGCGAACGGGCCTGCCAGCCGACTTTGCAGGTGGCCGCGAATTCGACGGCGCCCACTGCCTTGAGGAAATCCGGCGCGAACGTCTCCTTCGCCAACAGTTTGCCGAGCAGCGGCAGCGGGACCGTGCTGATGCAGTAGTCCGCCGTAACGTTGCCCATGTCGCGGAAACTGACCGTGACGCGGTCGGTGCCGTTGACGATGCGCACGGCGGGCACGTTGCGCCGGATGTTCTCTTCGCCGACTTCGCGCACCAGCGCGTCGACGATGCGGCGCATGCCGCCGACCGGATGGAACAGCGTCGCCTGCCACAGATAGTCTTCCGGCTGATAAAAGCGGTGCTTCCAGAATTCCGAGCGCAGCAAGGCGTCGAGCGTCAGCGGCGGCGGCTGGATGCCCGGATCGACCACGCCGGGGTCGCGCACGTAGCCGCTGCGCGTCGAGCCTTTGTACTTGTACGGCGGATCGGACTTCGGGCTGATGTCGCCGAACGTGCCGAGCAGGCTGAGCATCCGCTCGCGGTCGGCCGGCGAGAGCTCGTCGTCGAGGCATCTTTTGTTGATCGCCTTGGCGAGCAGCTCGGCGATGTAGCCGCGCGTGTCGTTGGCGACGCGGCGATTGACGACCGGCTGCTTGTCGAACTCGACGTCGGTCTGGAAGCGGTTCGCCCGCGTCTCCATGACGTAGGGTTCGAGTGCGACGCCGAGCTCCTGGCACAGCTCCAGCAGCGCGACGTGGTGATAGGGGATGCGCCCGGGACCGGCCTCGAAGTACTGTTTGTCGGGGTCGCCGGAAAATTGGCAGGTCTGGTCGGGCAGGCCCTCCTGCTTGATCACGTTGCGCCGATCCGCGGTATTGGTGCTGACGGTGAAGTTGCGCCCTCCGTAGCGGTCCAGCGCTTCGAATACGACGACCGCGTAGCCGGCCTGCTTCAAACGCCATGCCGCGGTCAGCCCGGCGACGCCGGCACCGAGCACGATCACGCGTTTGCCTTCGCCGGGCTTGCCGCTCACGTCCGGCGGGCCCGCATAGGCCTTCGGTACCGTCAGCAGCCCCATGGCTACCATCGTTTCGTAGACGGCGGCCGCGCCGCCGGCGGCGCCGACCATCTCGAGAAATCGGCGACGCGTGGTGGGTGTGTGTTCGACACTCATGCATAGCTCCTTTATGGCGGATAGGGCAAAGCCCGGATGGGAAGTGATGCGCTACGGAACCGCGGCGCAAGCCTCGGGACGAGGCGGAACCCGCCTCTTGCCTGCGCGGAAGAACGTGACGGTCGGCGGGCTTGCGCGCCGGCAGGAAACCGGCAACGGCCGGCCGCGCTTCGCGCAGGCGAAGCGTCGGCGAGCGGTGCGGAAATGCGACGCGCGTATGTTCACGGCTGCCCCTGACCTCCGTGATGGAACCTTCGATTGAGCGAATCGAAACGAACCGGCAGACGGGAAAATCCCGATCCGGCAACTCCCGCCGTCATTCATCCGATTCGAATTGCCATGAATGACGCTGGCCCGATCCGTCTTCCCTCGGGAAAACGGTTCGGTATTTCCGGTTCGCTTTTCAACCCGATCGTCTTGTTGCGACGGATCGTCGAACTCGTCGACTCTGCGAGTCGAGCCGGAAAGCGATTATTTCCTTGTTTTAAATACGAGTTCCGTCTCCGCTCGATTCGCCGTCGACGCGGCGAATCCTTGCAAAGATCGCTTTTTTGCGTTGTGACGATTTTCTCAGAAGCTCGTCGGCCGATTCGAGGCCGGCAACGCGCGGAAAAATGGCGCGCAAGGCAACGGCGCGACTCGGCGAGTTCGATGCAACGGCACGGCCACGATTTTTAGCGCGTCTCCGATCGACGAAGGATCGACTTGCGGCGATACCGCGGTCGTGTCGGCGACGCCAGGCCGGCTTTCGACGGTTCGATCGCGATGGAACTGTCGTCGCAGCAAAGCGCGTATGCTCGCGGCATGAGCGTGGAACCGGACATCGCGGCGATCGCCGCCCTGATCGGCGAACCGAAGCGCGCGCGCATGCTGAGCGCGCTCGTCGGCGGCAGGGCGCTGACCGCGACGGAGCTCGCCCACGTCGCCGATCTCAGCAAGCAGACGGCCAGCGCCCACCTGGGCAAAATGACCGGAGGCGGATTGCTCGAGGTCGAAAAGCAAGGCCGGCACCGCTACTTCCGTCTCGCCGGCCAGGACGTCGCGCGCGTGCTGGAGAGCCTGATGGGATTGGCCGCGGCCGGCAGAGCCGAAGTGCGCAGCGGGCCGCGCGAGCCGGCGCTGCGCGCGGCAAGGGTCTGCTACGACCATCTTGCCGGCGAGACCGCGGTGTCCATGTTCGCGTTCATGCACCGGCAGCGCTTCTTCCACGCCCGCGCAGGAGACCTCCGCCTCTCGCGCCGCGGCGAGGACTTCATGCGTGCCTTCGGCATCGATCTCGACGGACTGTGCGCCTCGCGCCGCCCGCTTTGCCGTACCTGTCTGGACTGGAGCGAGCGCCGCCACCACCTCGCCGGCGCGCTCGGCGCGGCGCTGCTGCAGCGCTTGTTCGAACTGGACTGGGCGCGACGCGTGCGCGGCTCGCGCGCGGTGATCTTCTCGGCCCAGGGATTGATGCGGCTGCGAAGCGAGTTCGGGCTGCCCTGAACGAAACCTTGGCCGGCGAATCCCGCCGGCAGGCGCCTGCGGTCGTCCATCGGTCGAACCGACGGGCACGGCGGCGCGAGAGTCCGCCGACGGCTGCCGCAATGGACGAAGCGGTCGCGCAGGCATGTCCGCTGCGTCCATGGTTCGATCGCGAACGAATCGTTCATTGCCGGAAATCCCTACAGTCCGTGGCGAGCATTTCGGCTACACCCACTCCACCGCCACGGAATTCCGCCATGAATCGCCGTACCGCGCTCGAAAGCGTTGCAGGGATGTCTTTTGCGCTGGCAATGAAGGACGACGCCAAAACCCCATCGCCGAACGGACATGTCCCCATGTTTCTTACCTGCGTGATTCGCTATCAAATCGATCCCAACCAGCGCGATGCCTTCAAGCAATATGCGGAAAATTGGGCCCGCGTCATTCCTCGCTGCGGAGGGCACCTGATCGGCTACTTTCTTCCCTACGAGGGCACGAACGACGTGGGTTGGGGACTCATCGCGTTCGAAAGCCTCGCCGCCTACGAACGCTACAAGGCGCGGCTGAAGGCCGATCCGCAGGCGCAGGAGAATTTCGCGACGGCGCAGGGCAAGCGCGTGATCTTGCGCGAGGAGAGAAACTTCGTCGAGATCGTGCAGGGCACGTTCGGTCTGCCGGCCGCGATGGCGGCCTCGGCATGATCGCAAAGCGGCGCCGCGGACGCGGCCGCCGCGGCTCGGCGCGGGGCGCCGGGCCTCCCGTTGCGCCGGTGCCCGCTTCTCCGCACTTTCGGCATATATCCAAGCGGCGCCTGCGCAGATAATGTCGCCGCCTTACCCCGATCACCGATGGCCGGAAAAGTCCGGCGTCGGCAGGGCCGGATCGACAATCCGAACACAGCTGGCGAAGGGCGCGGACCGCTATGGTTTTCTGCAGAACAGTTTGCGGACTCGTGTTGATGGCGCTCCAAGCCATCCCGTTCGCAGCGCAGGCGGTGCCGCGACAGCCGCTTCCTTCGGCGCGTGTCCGTTGCTCCGCCCATGAGGGTGCGGATCGCGTCGTCGCGACGGAGCTGGCGGGCGTGCCCGCCATTCTGCGCATACCGGCACGCGTGTCGAAGCCGCCCATCGTGCTCTGGCACGGTTTCGGGCCTCCGCAAAGCGAACAGGCGTTGATGCAGGCCTTTCCGCTCGACGATGTGCCGGCGGTCAAGGTCTATCTGGGCCTTCCGTTCTTCGGCGAACGCGCCCCGGCGGGAGGCAAGGACGATCTCGTCCGCCGGCAAACGGAGGATGTCGGCCTGCTGGTCTTCGAACCGGTCGTCGTCGGAGCCGCGAACGAGCTGCCGCTCGTCGTGCGCGAACTCGAAAGCGCGGGCTGCCTCAGGGCCGGGGACAAGATCGGCCTGTTCGGCTTCTCCGCCGGCGGCGCTTCCGCGCTGCTCTCCTTGACGGAACACAATGCGGCGATCGGTTCGGCGGTTCTGTTGAACCCGTCGACCGGACTGACGGCTTCGATCGAGGCCTACGAGCGCGCCACGCATCGCTCGTACGCATGGACGCCGCGAAGCCGGGCGCTGGCGGCCCGCACCGACGCTGCGCAGCACGTCGCGGACATCGCGAAAGAAACCCCGCCTCCGGCCGTACTCATCCTCGAAGGCGGGCGCGACGACCTCATCGGACGCGACAGCGTCGGCAGGCTCAGCGACGCTCTGGCGCCTGTCTACGCCCGCGGGCACGCCAGCGGACGTTTCCAGCATCGCATCGTGGAAGGGCTGGCCCACAACATCGACGGTTCCCGCTCCACAGATGATCTGGGCAATCAAATCGCCGCCTGGTTCAACGACTATCTTTAGACGCCGGCGGAATCGGAATGCGGACCACACTGCAAAGGGGAGCGCAATGAGCGGACTCGATCTCGGCAGCATCGTGAAACTTCCCGCGGCGCAGACCGCCATGTCGACGCAGGCCGTATCGGCCGGCCTCGGAGCCAAGGTGTTCGCCGCCGCCATGATCGGGCTGGGGGTGATCGGATTCGCTTCGGGCGATTTCGCCTCGGTCTGGCAGCGCATACCGATCGACGATCTGCCTGCGCGTTCGTTCTTCGCCTATGCCTGCGCCGGCGTCGAGTTCGCCGCGGGCTGCGGGCTGCTGTTCGGATCGACGGCCGCGATCGCCTCGCGGGTGCTCGCGGCCTTCATCCTGTTGTGGGCCGTGCTGCTGAAACTGCCCGGGGTGGTCGTCATGCCGCAAATGGAAGCCACTTGGCTCGGTCTCGCCGAGGTCACGGTGATGCTCGCCGGCATCTGGATCGTTTGCCTCGCACGGGAGGGATCGGATTGGCTCCGGTTGCCGCGCTTCATCGCGGGCACGAAGGGGTTGCGCAGTGCGCGCGTGCTGTTCGCGCTCTCCCTGCTGCCGATCGGACTCGCGCATTTCTTCTATCTGGAGCAAACGGCCGCGCTCGTGCCGGCGTGGCTGCCGTGGCACGACGGCTGGGCCTGGCTGACCGGGGCGGGCAACGTCGCCGCCAGCATCGCGATCTTGTCCGGGTATCTGCCGCGGCTCGCGGCGACGCTGGAAACGGCGATGCTCGCCGTCATCACGGTCCTGGTCTGGACGCCTGGGCTGGCGCCGGCGCCGAACGGCCTGCAATTCCAACTGACGGGATGGGTGATCTCCCTGGGCATCGCCGCGGGGGCTTGGATCGTCGCCGATTCGTATCGCGGCGCGCGAGCGCATTGAAACCGGGAATGTCGAAGACGCCGCTTGCCGTTGCGCTCTTCGCCAGCGCGAATTGAGTCCGCACCGCTTCGGAGATCATCGATGATCGGATGCCGATATTCGTTCCGCGCGGCCGCCGCATGGCGGAAGGCGGGAGTCCAGGCGGTGTTCGCCGCGATGATGTCGCTGGCCGCGACCGATGCGGCAAACGCTGCGCAGACGACGCCCGGATTCTCCGTCGAGAACTTGAAGAACGACACCCGCATCCTGAGCAGCGACGAGTTCGAAGGGCGCGGACCGCTGAGCGCGGGGGAAGACAAATCGGTGGCCTACCTCACCGCGGCGATGCGCCAGGCCGGACTTCAGGCCGGCTTTCATTCCGGCTACGTCCAACCCGTGCCCTTGCTCAAGACCGAGACCTTGAAGAGCCCCGCACCGCGCTTCCAGGTCGTCGGGAAATCCGGCAGCCTGGATTTCGCCTACGGACAGGACGTCACCCTGAACACGCGTCGCGGCGTTTCCGCAATCGACTTGTCGAAATCCGAAATCGTCTTCGTGGGCTACGGCGTCAATGCGCCCGAGCGGCACTGGAACGACTATGCCGGGATCGACGTGCGCGGCAAGACCGTGCTCATCCTGGTCAACGATCCGGATTGGCGGAATCCGCTGGGGCAGGGCGCGTTCGGCGGCGCCGCGATGACCTATTACGGGCGCTGGACGTACAAGTACGAGGAGGCCGCCCGCCAGGGCGCGGCCGCCGCGGTCATCATTCATAGCGATGCGGCGGCCGGCTATCCCTTCACGGTGCTGACATCGAGCCTCAGCGGTCCGAGGATGTCGCTCGATCGTGCGGACGGCGACGCCGGCCTGCTGAGCGTCGAGGCGTGGATGACGCATTCGTCCGCCGAGCGCCTGCTCCAGCTCGCCGGCCGGAGTCTCGATGAATTGGAGAACGCGGCGGCCGCGTCCGGCTTCAAGGCGCGCCCGCTCGGCGTCACGGCGGACTTCGGTTTCAAGGTCGCCGCGCAGCGTGGCGTTTCCAAGAACGTCCTCGGGTTGCTGCCCGGCAAGCAGCGTCCCGACGAGTACGTGATTTACACCGCGCACTGGGATCATCTCGGCCGCTGCCCGCCGGACCGCAACGGCGACGACATCTGCAACGGCGCCATCGACAACGCCTCCGGCGTCGCCGGCCTGCTCGAATTGGCGCGCGCGTTCAAGCACGCGAATCCGACCCGCCGGTCCGTCGTTTTCCTGGCGACGACCGGCGAAGAGTACGGCCTGCTCGGTTCCGAATACTATGCGGCCCACCCGGCGTTTCCGCTGGCGAGTACGGTGGCCGAGATCGACATCGATCCGCTCAGCTATATGTTCGGGCCGACGAACGACATCGCGCTCGTCGCCGATCGAACGGAACTCGCCGAGGTGGTGCGCCAGGCCGCGGCCAGCCAGGGGCGGGTGGTGACGCCCGACACGGAGCCGGAACAGGGCATGCGCTATCGCTCGGATACGTTGAGCTTCTCGCGCGCCGGAGTGCCTGCCGTCGTCCTCGGCGGCGGCGTCGACGTGATCGGCAAGCCGCAAGGCTGGGGCAAGGCGAAGCTCGACGACTATTCCGATCGGCGCTACCACCAGCCGTCGGACGCCTACGACCCCGATTGGGATTGGTCGGGCGCGGTGCAGGATCTCGTTCTCTATTTCCGCATCGGAGCGCGTCTTGCCGACGGGACGACCTGGCCGAACTGGTATCGCGACGACGAGTTCCGCGCCGTGCGCGATGCGGTGCTGGCGGCGGAATGCGCAAGGCGGAACGGAGCGAACTCGGCGGCCGTTTGCCGCTAGGTATCTTTGCCGGGGCATGCGGGGCGCGATGAATCGCACGCCCTAGCTCACGCGCCATCCGCCGAGCTGTGAACGG
>CBJLOV010000055.1:0-22177 GCA_966424745.1 uncultured bacterium | reverse complement strand
CAAGCCGTTTGACTCCGTGCTTCTTGGCGTCCGTTCTTGGGGAGCAAGTTCAATCAGGCCCGTAGGGTCGGCGCGATGGATCGCGCCGATTCCGCTACTGCGCACGGGTGTGCAGTTAGCGGAACCCGGCCGCTGACGCGAACCCTTCGAACAGGATGTCCGAAGGGCGCAATGTTCTGGGGCGTGCTTTCTCTTGGTTACTTCTCTTTGCACGAGCACTGCGCCGCAGGAGCGGCGCGAACAGCGAAGCTGGCCGCGTAGCGGCGTAGGGCAGGATGCCCGGAGTCAAGAGAAGTGACCCGCTCGCCCGACGTGCGAGTGGAAGCTCTTGCTCTACCAAACAACCGATATCAAGAGTCAAGGCAAGAACCAGATTCCAGCCTTCTCGGGAATGACGAGCAAGAGCGAAGCAGCCGCAACGCAGCTGCATGAAAACGCCCCACCTAAAAAACCGGGAATCCGACGACGGGCGGCGCAGCCGATCAAACCAACGCCGCCACCATGACGCGCTTGCCGTGCCGCAGCTGTTCGTAACCGTCGGCCGGCACCGGCAACACGTACGCATCGCGGAAGCCGATCGCACGCAGCAGCCAGAGCAGGCCTTCCGTGCTCGGGGCGAGGCAGACGCCCGTGACGCTCGCCTCGGGCGCATGCGTCTCGTCGACCTCGTCGATGATGCCGAAGCAGCCCTTGAGCGGGCGCACGTATTCGTACGAGCCCCAGTCGACCATGCCGGACATGTGCGGCACGACCTGGGTTTCGATCACGCAGGCGCTGCGGGCGAGGGAACGGGCGACGCGCAGCGCGCCGACCGGGTTTTCGAGGTGATAGAGCAGGCCGAACATCAGCACGAGATCGTGCATGCCGTCGCTTTCCGGCTTCAGCGCGAACACGTCGCGCTGTTTGGTTTCGATCGCGTTCAACTCGTAGATCCGGGCGAGCAGCGCCGCGTCCTCGACATGCTCGGCGCGCGCGTCGACCGCGTCGACGCGGCCGAAGCCGGCGCGCGCGAGCTGCAGGGAGAACCAGCCCTGGTGACAGGCGAGATCGATCGCGCTCAATCCTTTGCGATCGCCGCCGAGCTTGTCGGCGAGAAAAGCATCGAGCATGCGCGCGCGCGTGTGATGGACCGCATCGACGCGGCCGTCATGGGTACTCGCCAGCGTGCGTCCGTCCGGCAAGGTCAGCGGATAGAACCATTGTTTTTCCAGCGCGCGCGCGTACAACGCGTCGCGATCGGTCGTGGCTGTCGACATTGCGGCTCCGTGTGATGACGTCTCCACGCCGATCGATGCGGCTCGCGAGGCCTTGCATGGGCCCCCGCCGCGCGCCTCGATCCGGCGCAGGGCGGGAATGATACGGGAAGCGAGAAGCGCCCGCGAACCGCTACGCGCCGTCGATCACGGCAATCGCATCGACCTCGATCAGATAGTCGGAACGCGTCAGCGTGGCCACGCCCACGAGCGTGTCGGCCGGTTTGTAGTCGCCGAACGACGCCGCGCGTCCCCGCTCGATCGTGTCGAGCGGCGAGCGCGGGCCGATCATGCCGGACGAAACCGAGGCGGTTCCGGCCTCGGCGGTGCAGCCGCTCAGGCGGCGGGCCACAGCCATGCGAACGTCGCCGCGGTGATGATCGCGTAGACAAGCCCGTCGATCGCGTACTTGATCGACACGGTCCAGGGCTGCGCGCGCCAGATCGAATTCGTGCCCTCGCCGATCGAATAGCCGAGCAGCGCGGCAAGGCCCACCGTGTGCCAGATCGCGGGAGCGGCCGGCTTCGCCGGCAGCGCATGCGCCGCGAGTCCGGCGCAGACGATCGACACGACGACGCAGAACACGAACCACTGACCGAGGAATTTCCCGAGGTTGAACATTCCGTTCGGGCTGAGGTTGATCTTTGCGATAGGCCCCTGCTCGAACTTCGCCTGCACCGCCGGATCCTTGAGCGTCGAAGGATCGCAGAACGGAATGACGTACACGCCGGGCACCGGGTTGGCTTTGCGAATCGCCGCGCCGACCTCGTCCTCGTTCGGGAAACTGCGATAGTCGGGGGCGTGCCAGAACTTCAGCAGCATGTTGATCACGCTGCTCGCGATGAACACGAACACGGCGGAAAGCAGGACGGGCAACCAGAACGACAATAACGACATGGCACACTCCTTCTTCTTCGCAAATGAAGATCGGTGTTGCGCGGCGCCCGCGAGCAGGGCGTCCTTCTTGCAGCGATGTCGATCGGCGCGGACGGAAAAGCCGCCGCGGCTTTTTATCTTATGCGCCCAGCGCCTGGGCGACCTTGGACTCGATCCAGTGCAGGTCGGGAATGACGGCCTGGTCGCTGCGCACGAGCACGTGCGCTTTCGTTCCCGGCGACAGTTGTTCGCCGCCGTCGGTGCGCACGAGCAGATCGGGGGTGATCGTGGTCAGGCGCGGCAGGCCGTGGGCGACCAGGCCGATATGCGGCAGGTCGGCCTTGCCGTCGAGCGTCTTGAGCACGGCCACGCGCGCGTGCCGCATCTCCTCCTGCGCGGCCGCTCCGGTCAGCATCGGCAGGGAGACGAGCGGAATGACGCGCTCGCGCCAGGGCATGCGCCCGAGCAGCCAGGACGGCGCGCCCTCGATCTTTTCGAGCCCCGCGAGCGGAGCGATTTCCGCCACGATCGCGTTCGGCAGCAGCACGTTCGCCCCGCCTATCGCGATGAGGACGGCGTGGATTTCGCGCGGAAGGGCTTCGCTCACGTTCGATCCTCTGCTCTTAGTGCGCCGCGCCGAGCAGGTCGCGGATGTTCTTGATCAGTTCGGCGTCCTGATAGGGTTTGCCGAGATAGCCTTCGACCCCGATCTCCTGCGCGCGCGCGCGATGCTTGTCGCCGGTGCGCGAGGTGACCATGATGATCGGTACCTGGCGCGTGCGCGCATCGCCCTTCATGTGCTCGGCGAACTGGTAGCCGTCCATGCGCGGCATCTCGATGTCGAGCACGACGAGGTCGGGGATGCGGTCGGCCAGCTTCTCGATCGCATCGATGCCGTCCTTCGCGGTGACGACGTCCATCTCTTCGCGCTCGAGTACGCGCGAAGTCGCCTTGCGCATGGTGATCGAGTCGTCGACGACCATGAGGAGGCGGCGGCGATGCACGCGCGCCGCCGCCGGCGTGGCCGCGGCCGTGAGGCCTTGCGCACGCAGGCTGGTGACCCGGCGCAGCAGCGGGGCGAGGTCGAGAATCATGATGACCGAGCCGTCGCCCATGATCGTCGCGCCGAGGATGCCCGGCACCGAGGTGATCTGCGGACCGACCGACTTGACCACGATTTCGCGCGAGCCGAGCACGGCGTCGATGCGCACCGCGGCGTGCTGGTCGCCGCTGCGCACGATCAGCAGCGGCACGTGCACGTCCTCGGGCACGGCGGCTGCGACTTCCTCGAGCAGCGGCGCCAGATCGATGATCGGGAACGAGTCGCCGGAATAGACGTATTCCGGTTCCTCCGCGGCCATGCGCGCGTCGAGTTCGCCGCGCGCGATGTGCACGGCGCCCTGCACGGCGTTCATCGGGATCGCGTAGTTGGCGTCGCCGATGCGCACGATGATCGCCTGGGTCACGCCGAGCGTGAACGGCAGGCGCACGGTGAACGCGGCGCCGCGGCCCGGGTTCGACTCGATCGCGAGCGAGCCGCCGAGCTGCTTGATCTGGTTCGAGACCACGTCCATGCCGACGCCGCGGCCGGCGAGGTGGGTCAGGCTTTCCGCGGTGGAGAAGCCGCTGGCGAGAATGAAGGCGTCGAGTTCGCGCTCGCTGATCTTCGCGTCGGGCGCGAGCAGGCCGCGCTCGATGGCGCGCTTGCGGATCGCGGCGCGATCGAGGCCGCGGCCGTCGTCGCTGATGCGCAGCAAGGTCTCGGTCGCATCGCGCGACAGGGCGATGCGCACATTGCCCTCGACCGGCTTGCCGGCGGCGAGGCGCTCGGGCACGGCCTCGATGCCGTGGGTGAGCGCATTGCGCAGCATGTGTTCGAGCGGCGCTTTCATGCGTTCGAGCAGGGTGCGGTCCATTTCGCCCTGCGCGCCCTCGACGCGCAGCAGCGCTTCCTTGCCGAGCGACGTGGCGGTCTGGCGCAGGGTGCGGCGCAGCGCCGGCACGAGCGAATCGAACGGCACCATGCGCGTGCGCATGAGGCTTTCCTGCAGATCGGCGCTGACCCGCGACTGCTGCATCAGCAGCGATTCGGACTGGCGCGTGAGCTGGTCGAAGCCGACCTGGATGGCGACCAAGTCCGACATCGACTCGGCCAAGCTGCGCGAGAGCTGCTGCAACTGGCTGAAACGGTCGAGTTCGAGCGGATCGAAGGTCGAGGCGTCGCCTTCGCGCTGGAAGCGCGAGGCCATCTGCGCCTCGGCTTCGAGTTCGAGGCGGCGCATCTGCTCGCGCAGACGCGACACCGTCGTTTCCATTTCGACGACGTTGGCGCGGTAGCTCGCGATCTGCTGTTCCAGACGCGAGCGGTAGATCGCCACTTCGCTGGCGCCGTTGACCATCGTATCGAGCTGGGACGCGCGTACGCGAATGTACTCGCTGCCGGAGAAGACCGGCTCGGTGTCCAGGGGGGCTTCCGCGGGCTGCGCTTCCTGGTCCGCGGCGGCCGTTTCGACCGCCGACGGCTCGACGACGTCCGCGTTGCTCGCGGGCTCGGGTTCGACGAAACGAGCCGGCGGCGGCTCCGCAAGAACCGTTGGCGCCTCCGCAGCCGGAGCGACGGGTGCCGGTGGCGGAACGAGGTCGGGCTCGCTGCGCGACAGCGCCTCGATGCGCGCGATGAGCGCGGACGGCATCGTCGTCGGCTGGCGCGCGGCAGTTGCCAGCACGAGCGAATGCAGGGTATCGAAACCCTGCTCCATCGCGTGCAGCATGGCGCCGTCGAGTTCGCGGTCGTTTTCGACGGTGCCTTCGAGCAGCGATTCCATCGCATGCCCGAGTTCGCCGATCGGCGGCAGCGAGGACATGTTCGCGCCGCCCTTGATCGTGTGCAGGTCGCGGCGCAATTCGTCGAGCAGGGCGGTGTCGCCCGGCGCACCGCGCAGGCGCAGCACGAGCGCATCGGTGCGGTCGAGAATTTCCTGCGCTTCGAGAACGAAAATGTCGAGCAGGTCTTCGTCGATGTCCGGCACCGGGTGAACGGTATCGGACAGCGTCCGTCCGTGCGCCGGCGGAGCGAGATGCGCCGGCTCGGCGGGCTCGGCGGCCTCAACGGCGACCGCTGCGGAAGGCGGCAATTCGGCGAACGCCGGCGATTCGGACGCGGCGGCCTCAGGCTCGGACGCAAGGTCCGCCGCCTGCGTCTGCGCGGCCTCGTCGACGATGTGTTCTTCCGCGCCGTCGGCATGGGCCGTTTCTTCGGCAACGGCCGGGATTTCCGCAGCCGGCGCGCGCGCCAGCAAGGTTTCGTAAGCGGCGAGCGCCGACTCGAACTCGTCGGGCGACAAGGCCGTGTCGACTTCGACCGGCAGCGAGGCCGGCGTAGCCGGCTCCTCGACCGCGGCGAAATCGGATTCGGTGAAATGGGACGGTTCGCCGGCCGCTTCCGGCACGGACGTCTGCACCGGAGCGTGTTCCGGTTCCGGCGGCAGTTCGATCGTGTCGGCGAACTCGGCGGCGGGCGCTTCGGCAGGCGTTTCGGCGGGCACATCCGCCTCGACCTCTCCCTCCGCTGCGGCGTGCTCCGGCGTCTGCACCGCAGACTCGGCAGGGGCGGGAGCGACATCGTCCGTGGCGAGGGCGACGTCGTCGAATCCGAAGGTTTCCGCCGGCGGCTCGGCGTCGACGACGATCGTTTCGGCTGCCGACACCTCGTCGCGCAGGGAGACGAGGCGTGCGGCAAGCGCCGAAGTGTCCGGCATCGTGCGCGTGCCTTCGAGCGCGGCGAGGGCCTCCTTCAGGTGCGTCGAAACCGCCTCGAGGACGCCGACGCCGTTCGCGTCGAACGCATGGCCGGCGTTGTGCGAACGCGCCAGCCACGCTTCCAGCGGCGCGAGCAATTGCGCGATCTGCGGCGCTTCGACCATCGCGAACGCGCCGTTGAGCGTATGCACCGCGCGCACCAGATCTTCGCGCACCACGAGCGGATGCTCGCGTCCGCGAGCGACGGCCGTGTCGATGACCGCCAGATGCGCATCGGCTTCGCTGCGCAGCACTTCGAGCAGGAGCAGATCGACCTGCGGCGCAGCCTGCGCAACGGGCGCTTCGTGAGCGACCGTTTCGAATGCGGGTTCGGCGGATGCCGGCTCCGCTGCTTCCGCCGCCGCAGCGGGCTCGGGTTCGGCGGCAGCCGCGGGCTCGGCCGCGTGTTCGACGATGGGTTCGGCTGTGTGTTCAACGGCCGGCTCGGCTGCGGGTTCGGCTGCGGGTTCGGCTGCGGGTTCGGCTGCGGGTTCGGCTGCGGGTTCGGCCGCGGATTCGATCGTGGGCTCGAACTCGAGGAAATCGGCAAGCTCGGGCAGCGCCGCGGTTTCGGCAGCCGTTTTGGGCTCGGCAACCTTTTCGGATTCGGCGGTCGGTTCCAGGGCGAGAGTCGGCTCGATCGAAACAGGGGGTTCGATGACCGGGAGCGGCTTGATCGCCGTCGTCTCTTCTCCCAACGGGACCAGCTCCCAGTTCGGTGCTTCGATGACGGCTTTGGTTTCGACGGCGTCGTCGGATTCCGCTGCGGGTGCGGCAGCGTCCGCCGTTTCGACAGGCGTGACGGCTTCAGCCGAAATCCCTTCGACAACCGGCGCCTGTTCGGCGGCCGGGGTCTCTTCGGCAGCCGGGATCTCCGCGACGGGTGCCGCGGCCGGCTCCGACTCGAGGTGAGTCGCGGCGGCAGGAGCCGGGGTTTCCACGCCCGGTGCGGGCACCTGGGCGGCGGGCGGCGCTGCGAACTGGCTCTCGTCGATCGGCGAGGTGTCGCCCGCGCAGAGCCGGTCGATCGCGGCGGCAAAGCCGTCCATCGGGAAGGTCGACCGCTCGTGCCGGCTCAGTTCGTCGCGGAAACGCGGCAAGGCGCCGATCGCGTAGGCGACGGTCTGCAGCAGCGGCGGGCTGGCCGTGATGCTGCGGTCGAGCACGCGGTTGAGCATGTTCTCGACCTTCCAGGCGAAATCGCCGAGCGCGAGCGCGCCGACCAGACGGCCGGAGCCTTTGAGCGTGTGGAACGAGCGGCGCACCGTCTTGAGGTCTTCGGTTTCCTCCGGGTCGGCGCGCCAGAGCGGGAAATGCTTGCGCAGGTTCGCGATCTCGTCGTCCATTTCGTCGAGGAACACCTGGCGCAGTTCCTCGTCGATCATCGGCGTGGTGTCCGCCGGCGCGGCCGCGGCGGGCGTGCCCGGCGCAACCGGCGTCGCGGCGACGGCTTCGGCGGAGGACGGAGCCGTGTCCGCTGCGGGTGCCGGAGCGGCTTCCGCCGCGGTCTCAGGGTGCGCCGCGGCGGCCTCGCCCTGCGGCCTGGCCTCGGGCCAGTAGCCGAGCGTGGCGAGGCTTTCGCGCATCACTTCGAGCACGCGTTCGCGGTCGCCGCGCTGTTCGCGCACCGCCTCGATGTAGTACTCGATCGAGGCGACCGCGTCGGCGAGCGCATCGACCTGGCTGCGCTCGGGCACGTGCCGGTACTGCAGCAGTTCGTTCTGGATGTACTGCGCCATCGCGGTGACCGGCTTCACCGCTTCGCGCAAGGCGAGCATGTCGAGCGCACCGGCCACTTCGGTGAGCAGGGTCGGCGCCGGTTCGAGGTGCGCGTAGTCCCACGGGCCTTCGATGAAGGCGACGATGTCCTGCTTGACCTTGGTGACGTTGACCAGCGCTTCCTGCATCAGCACGTGGAGCAGCCGCATCACTTCGGCGCGCGGCACTTCGATGGGTCCCGCGTCGACCGCTTCGTCCTTCGCGCCGAGGCGCGAAATGTGGTCGTCGAGGGAAGCTTCGACGACGAGCAGGCCGCCGGCGATGTCGAGCAGGTTGCCTTCGTCGGCCTCGGCCTCGCCGTCGACGATGCGTTTCAGCGCATTGCGCTGCTCGATCACGTGCTGGCGCGGCACGCCCATGCCGAGCATGCCGAAGGTGTCGGCGAGGCTGCTCAGCGTTTCCGCCTGCACGCCCAGATCGGCCAGGTTGCGCTGCGGCGAATGCAGATAGACGTTGAGCGTTTCCTTGACCCGCAGCAGGTCCTCGCGGATGCCGCCGGCGACTGTGTCGAGCAGGGCGCGGTTGTGGCCGGAGATCGAGCCGTGCGCGTGCTCGAGCTCTTCCTCGCTCGGCAGCAGGTTGTCGAGCCGGTAGAACTTCACCACCGCCCCGGCGCGCGCACCGTGCGTCTTCGCATGAGCGAGGTAGTAGAGCAGGTTCTTGACCAGCTCCTTCGACTGCGTCACGGCGAGGGCGTCTTCGCCGTCGTCGATCAGGCGCTTGATCTCGCGATCGAGCTTGCCGAACAGCAGCTTGATCGCGACGCTGGTCTCGATCGAGCCGTCCTGCAGGCCTTCGACCACGGCGCCGGCGATCCACCACAGCCGGCGCGCAGCGTCGCCGCTGCAGCCGGCGTAGAGGCCGTCGAAGATCTGGGTGATGCGCGCGAGCGGCGCGGCCGAGGTGGGCTCGCGGATCCAGCGCAGCAGGGACAACTGGTAATCGTTGCGCAGACTCTTCGCGGTCGTGCGCAGGATCTCGGGATGCAGCGGCCGCTCCGGCGTCGTCGGCAGCGCGGCGTCGATGTTCGGCGCGAACAGCACCGCCTCGCTGAGCAGCTTCTCGCCGCGCGCCGCGCGCAGGTCGTTGAGCAGCGGCAGCAGGACGATCGGGATGTCCTTGTGCCCGCTCTGCAGGCGCTCGAGGTAGTCGGGCAGCTGGAGGAAGCCGCGCATGAGCACCGAGTAGACGTCCTCGCGCGGAGCGATGGTGCCGTCGACGAGGCCGCGCGCGACGCGCTCCATCTCCTCGACCACGAGCGCCGCACCGTACAGCTCGACCATGTGCAGCGTGCCGTAGGTGATGTGCAGATCGTTGGCGCATTCGCGCATCGCCTGCGTATCGCCCGGATCGGTGGCGAACCGCTCCAGCGACTGGCGTGCCTGCTTCAGCGTCGCGTCGAGCTCGGCCTTGATCCAGCCCAGCGTCGTGAAGTCGGTTTCCTGCGTAAGATTCATGAGTGGCTGACCATTATTCCGGCAGCTTGAAGTCGGCGACCGAGCGGCGCAGGTCGGACGAAAGCTGGGCGAGGTTGCCGATCGATTCGGCGGTGTGGCTCGCGCCCGAAGCGGTCTGCGCGGTGATGTCCGAGATGACGTTCATCGTCGCCGACACGCTCGCCACCTCGGCCGACTGGCGCTGCGCCGAGACCGCGATGTTCTTGACCAGGGCCGCGAGGTTGCTCGACACGGTTTCGATTTCGCCGAGCTGCGTACCCGCCTGCTCGGCGAGCTTGGCGCCGCTGACCACTTCGCTCGTGGTCTGCTCCATCGAGGCGACCGCTTCGTTGGTGTCGACCTGAATCGCGCTGACCAGGGTTTCGATGCGTCGCGTCGCCGCGGACGCACGTTCGGCGAGGCGCTGCACTTCGTCGGCGACGACCGCGAAACCGCGGCCGGCCTCGCCGGCCGAAGCCGCCTGGATCGCCGCGTTGAGCGCGAGGATGTTGGTCTGTTCGGACAGGTCGTTGATGAGTTCGACGATGGTGCCGATCTCCTGCGAGGACTCGCCGAGGCGCTTGATGCGCTTGGAGGTGTCCTGGATCTGCTCGCGGATCGAGTCCATGCCCGAGATCGTCTGGCGCACGATCGACGCACCCTTGCCGGCGATGCGCACCGAGTTCTGGGCGACGTCGGCGATGTCGGCGGAGTTCTTCGACACGTCGCGCGCCGAGTCGGCGATCTCGTTCACCGCGCTGGACGCGCTGGTGATCTGGCGCGCCTGGTGCTCGGCGGCATCGGACAGGTGCAGCGCGGTGGCCTGGGTTTCGTTGGCCGCGGCGGCGACCTGCACCGAGGTCTCGTTGATCGTGGTGACGAGCGAACGCAGCGCGTCGATGGCGTAGTTGACCGCGTCGGCGATCGTGCCGGTGAAGTCTTCGGTCACCGTCGCCTTCACCGTCAGGTCGCCGTCGGCGAGCGAGCCCATTTCGTCGAGCAGGCGCTGAATCGCCGCTTCGTTGCGCTTGTTCAGTTCGGCGCTGGCGCCGAGGCGTGCGCGCTGGTCGCGGAACAGCTTCAGGGCGAGGAAGAGGACGAGGAAGATCGCCACCACCGCCGCGCCGAGGCCGATCCACAGATTCGGGAACGGCCGCGTCGTGCTGAGCGCGGCGATGTGCTCGGACAGCGGGTCGGCCTTGAACAGCAAGGTCTGGCTGTCGATCGAGGCCTTGTCGGCCGCCTGCTTGACCGCCTGCAGGGTCGGCGCCGCTTCGAACAGCTTGGTCACCTGCGGGGCGAGATCGATCCACTGCTTGTTGATGTCGTTGAGAATCTCGCGCGCGGCGGCGTTGTCGATCGCGCGGATGGAAAGATCGGCGTTGCCGTTGATCAGGCCGGCGAGGACGACGCCGTAGAACTGCGAGTCGCGCTGCAGGCCGGCGGCGGCCGAGGGCGAGTCTTCGCCGCCGGCGACGATCGCCTGGGCGCGGCGCTGCATGCGGTCGGCATAGAGCATCTGGCGCGAGGCGGTCACCACCTGAGTACCCGACGCGCCGCGCTCGGTGAGGATCTTCACGACCTCGTCCATGCGCGAGTTGAGCACGGCCGTCTTGCGGTTGAAGTCATCGGTGCTCGCCGTGGTGCTGAGCACCTGCTCCTGGCTGTCGAGCACCTTCGATGCGTCGCCGGAAAGCTGGTTCCAGGCCTTTTCGAGCTCGCCGAAATCGCCCTTGAGGTTCTCCATGTCGGCGTAGCCGCGCATGCCCGTGCGCGCGTCGCCCTTCTGCAGGCGCGAGAACAGGTCGGCGATCGTGTCGCGCGTGTGCTTCAAGCTCGCGAACGCATCGAGGTTGCCGCCCGCGGCGTCGTTGCTCTGCCGGGAGAGCTGCTGCGACAACACCTGGATGCGCGTGATCAGCGCACTCGCCTGCGCATCCTGGTTCGCGTTGATCGACAACACGATGAAGTCGACCACCGCCACGATGATCACGACCACCAGCAACGCTACCAGCAGGCCGTTGAACCCGCCTGTGCGCTCGGTGCCGCCACCTGCCCCTGTACTCATCTACCGATACCTCGCTGTTGCACGCTACATACAACCGGAAATTCTGGCCAAGTACGAAAACGCTATGCCGCCGCCTGCGAAAATTCGCTCGCGCGCACGAGCGCGGCGACGCTGAACCGCCCCCACTGCACGTCGCCGAGCGCGTAGTGCTCGATCACGTAGCGCGCAAACCCGTCGTTCGCCTGCTGCTCCGGCGCGCGCGTGCGCTGCTCGGCGGTGAAGTTGCGCTGGCCGACGACTTCGTCGACGAGCAGGCCCACGCTGCCGCCGCTCTGGCGCACGAGCAGCACGCGGCTGGACTCGGTCAGGCTCGTCTCCTCGCCCGAGAGAAAGCCTTTCAGATCGATCAGCGGGATCAGATTGCCGCGCACGCTCGCTACGCCGAGCATCCACGCGCGCGCGCCGGGCACGCGGGTCACGTGGGGAAACGACAGGATCTCGTTGACTTCGGTCAGGTTGGACACCAGGTTGCGCCCGCCGACGCGGAAGCCGACGCCGCGCCAAAGGATTGCCGCGGCCGCGGCCTGGCCGCCCGCGCCGCCTTCCGCATGGGCCAGACTGCGCCGCTCGTAGTCGGCGAGAATCTCGAAGGGGGATTTCACCGAATCGTTCATGCGCGTGCGCCTTTGCGGAAATTCTGCATGGCCTGCGGGATCAACGGACGTGCCGGCGGATCGCGCCGAGCAATTCCTCGCGCGTGAACGGCTTGGTCAAATACTCTTCGGAACCGACCACCCTGCCGCGCGCCTTGTCGAACAAGCCGTCCTTGGACGAGAGCATGATGACCGGCGTCGAGCGATAGGTCTGGTTGTTCTTGATCAGCGCACAGGTCTGATAGCCGTCGAGCCTCGGCATCATGATGTCGACGAAGATGATCTGCGGACGATGATCGGAAATCTTCGCCAGCGCCTCGAATCCGTCGACTGCGGTGATCACTTCGCAGCCTTCCTTCTTGAGCAGCATCTCGGCGGTGCGGCGTATCGTCTTCGAATCGTCGATGACCATCACCCGCAAACCCGCCAACTCCACCCCGCTTGCAGCTTGTTCCACGCGTTTTCCTCCAACCTGCATTGACCCACCGTGGTTTCCGCGCGACAGGCGAGCGAAAAACCGCATCGTTCCCCTGTGCGCCACGGCGAAGCCGCACGAAAAAGGCGAACGATCGATTAGGTATGCCGTTTAATCTCAAGCTCGAAGCCCTGTCAAGCGATTCGTCGATCAGGGCACTTCTATGACGCACGCGACCTCCCGGCATCGGTGACGCCGGGTACGGCCCATCATCTGCAAGCCCCCTTAACTCGAATGCTAGTATAGACAGGCGACAGCGAACTAACGCGTGACGGAGTTCACATTTTTAATGTGACCGTAAGCGGTTTGAAACATCCGCCGATCAAAAAAGAAGCCCGATGACCACGACCCTGGCCGTGCTGATGGACCCGATCGAGGCCATCCAGGTAAAGAAAGACTCCACCCTTGCCATGCTGCTCGAAGCGCAGCGCCGCGGTTATCGGCTGCTGTATCTCACCCAGGGCGGCCTCGCCCTGCGCGGCGCCGAACCGTGGGCGCACGCGGCGCCGCTGCAGGTGCGCGACGATCCGCACGACTGGTTCACGCTCGGCGCCGCCGAATGGCGCGACTTGCGCAAAGTCGAGGTCATCCTTGCGCGCAAGGACCCGCCGGTCGACCCGCAGTTCCTCTACGACACCCTCGTACTCGATCTCGCCGAGGCCGCCGGCGCCCAGGTGATCAACCGTCCGCGCGCGCTGCGCGACGCGAACGAAAAACTGTTCACCCTGCAGTTTCCGCAGTGCATTCCGCCGACCCTGGTCGCGCGCGACGCCGCGGAACTCAAGCGCTTCGCCCGCGAACACGGCAAGGTCGTGCTCAAGCCGCTCGACGGCATGGGCGGACGCAGCATCTTCCTGAGCTACGCGGACGATCCGAACCTCAACGTGATCATCGAAACGCTGCTCGGCGAAGAAGGCCGCGCCTTCGTGGTGATGCAGAAATTCATTCCCGAGATCAGCGCGGGCGACAAACGCATCCTCCTGATCGACGGCGAGCCGGTGCCGTACGCGTTGGCGCGCATGCCGCAGGGCAGCGATTTCCGCGGCAACCTCGCGCGCGGCGGCAAGGGCGTCGGCGTGCCGCTGAGCGAGCGCGACCGCTGGATAGCGGCGCAGGTCGGGCCCGAGCTGGTGCGGCGCGGCCTGCGTTTCGTCGGCCTCGACGTGATCGGCGACTGGCTCACCGAAGTCAACGTCACCTCGCCCACCTGCATCCGCGAACTCGACGCACAATTCGGCCTCAACATCGCCGGCCAGCTCTTCGACGCCATCGAACGGTCACCGCAAGCCAAACGCTGAACAAATGAAACGGGCGCAAAGAGCTTTTTCGACGCGGATGAACGCGGATAGACGCGGATTGGTTCCGTTGAGCTGTTTTCGCTCTATCCGCGTCCATCCGCGTCTAAATCCCTTCTTTCAGAGCAGCACGCAATGAGCGCCAAGGTCGGTGTGGGCGAGCGCCTGAGCGTGACCATGTTGTTTTCGATCATCGCGCACGCGGTGGTCGTGCTCGGCCTCACCTTCGAATACGCCAAGCCGGCGCCGCGCCTGCCGTCGCTCGACGTGATCCTGGTGCAGTCGGCGAGCGGCAAGAAGCCCGAGAAGGCCGACTTCCTCGCCAATGCCAACAACGAAGGCGGTGGCACGAGCGACAAGGCCGTGCGTCCGACCGATCTGGTCTCCGCGCCGGTGCCGAAGGCGCAGCCGGGCATGGCGCCGATGCCGCTGGAGACCGGCGCGCGCGCGCCGCAGACCGCAAACGAACGCGAAGTGCTCACGCAGAAGAAATCCAATTTCGCCGTGCGCACCGAAACCCAGGCGATCGAGCAGCCCGAAACGCCGCAGCCCAATCCGCAGGCGCAGACCGATCGCAAGCTGGAAATGGCGCGCCTGGCCAACGAGCTGCACAACGAAAACCAGGTCTACGCCAAACGGCCGAAGAAGAAATACATTTCCGCGAACACGAAGGAGGCCGCCGACGCCGCCTACCAGGCGGGCTGGGTCGCGCGCGTCGAGCGCATCGGCAACCTCAACTATCCCGACGAAGCGCGCCGCCAGCAGTTGCAGAACGGCAAGACCTTGAGCCTGATGCTCACCGCGGGCATCCGCCGCGACGGCAGCCTCGCCAGCGTCGATATCGTGCAATCGAGCGGATTCAAGCTGATCGACGAAGCGGCGATCCGCATCGTCCGCCTCGGCGCGCCGTTCCCGCGCCTGCCGACGAACATGGACTACGACGAGCTCTACATCACGCGGACCTGGGAATTCCAGCCCGGGCAAGTGTTGAAGACGCACTGACGCCCGCACATCATTGCGCGTCGGGTTCGCGCCACAGGCCGTTCGGTCCCTGCCAGCGCACGACGAGATCGACAGCGAAGCGATCGGGTTCCACGCGCAGCACGATCGGCTGCACGCCGGTGGAGGAATCGATCAGCAGGGTCTGCTTCTCGGCGCCGAGTTCGTCGGCATAGGCCTCGATGAGAAATCCTTCGAGCACCCAGCGGAACGCTTCGGCGAAATCCATGCAGCTACGATCCGGATGCAACAGCCTGGAGTCGCCGCCCTCCTGGGAGATCCATTGGTAGTACGGCTTGTCGCCGCAGCTCTTGTTCGGCGGCGGCCGATAGCGCAGGCCGCCGAGGCCGTCGCCGACTTCGGTGAACAGGATCGTGCTCGCGCGCAGAGCGGCGCGCTGTTTTTCGGAAAACTCGCTCGCCATCGCCGCTTCGGGCGTGCCCCAGTCCTTGCGCATCTGCGCGTCGGCGTCGGCGATCTGCGCCGCGCTCGTTGCGTAGTGGTCGCCGATCGTGAGGGCTCCCGCCGTGCGCAGCATCGAGACGAAGTCCACCGGCAGCGCATAGCCCAAACGTTTCTCGGCGGCGGCGATCTCGGCTGCGCCCGCCGGCTTGCCGGCCCGAATGCTGCCCTCGGCATACGTTTCGCCGAGGTGCGCGGCCGCAAAAGCCTTGGCCGCGGGAATGAATTCTGCGATGCGCTCGCCGTACGATTTTCCGGTTTGGCCGAGCAGTCCCCCGACCGGCGAAAAATCGGCGAGGCGTAGCGTCGTCTCGCCCTTGCGTACGCCGCGCTTTTCCGCCTGCCCCGCTCCGCTGCCGTATTCGCCGCGCACGCTCAGCGAATCCGCCCCTGCGGGCAGGTCGAATCGGCAGGCCGGCCTGCGCCACTCCTCCTCGCCTGCGCGCTCGATCCTGATCTCACAGAGCGTCCGCCCGTTCGCCGACACGGCGAGATGGGCCATATCGCCCTTCCCGAGATACGGATATATCTCGACTGCAGCCGCTTGCGCGCCGGCCGTCCAGGCCAGTGCCGACAGGGCCGCGCAAGCTTTTCCAATGAATCGACGCCATTTCATCGCAACTCTCTCCCCGGCAGCTCTTTGCCCGATCGATCTCGCCGGATTGTAGCCGTCGAAAATCGGAAACCCGCGCAGCGGCGCAAAACGAGGACCTTTTTTGAACGGCGGCAACGACGGCAAGGTACAATCGTCGCCATGCGCGCCACGACCGCCCTCGCCAACCAGTTCCTGATCGCAATGCCGAACATGCGCGACCCGAGCTTCGTGCGCAGCGTGGCGCTGATCTGCCAGCATTCGAGCGACGGCGCGATGGGCGTGGTGATCAACCGCCTGTCGGAATACCGCCTCGGCGACGTGCTCGCCCAGATGGGCCTGCGGTCGCACATCGCCGAAGTCGAGGACGCGCCCGTGCTGATCGGCGGGCCGGTGCAGCCCGAGCGCGGTTTCGTGCTGCATTCCGCGGAGGGCGCCTGGGAGTCTTCGTACAAGATTTCCGACACGCTCTGCGTGACCACCTCGCGCGACGTGCTCGTGGCGATCGCCGAAGGCAAAGGTCCGAAGCGTGCGGTCGTCGCGCTCGGCTACGCCGGCTGGGGCGCGGGCCAGCTCGAGGACGAGCTCAAGCAGAACGCCTGGCTGACCGTGGAACCCGACGAGCGTGTTCTCTTCGACCTGCCGCTGGAACAGCGCTGGGAAGCGGCGGCCAAATTGATCGGAGTCAGCCTGGCGAATCTGTCGAGCTTCTCGGGGAATGCGTGAAGAGCAGGGCTGATGGCCGAGGGCCGAGGGCTGGAGAGCAGGAGCCGGAAACCACGGCTCTCCCCGCCGCTCGGCAATCCGCTTCTCAACCCTCGGCCCTCGGCCCTCGGCCCTCCATCGTCATCGGCTTCGACTACGGCGCGCGCCGCATCGGCGTCGCGGTCGGCAACCGCGTGAGCGGCAGTGCGCGCGCGCTCGACGTCGTCGGCAACGGCGCAAACGGACCGGACTGGACGCGCATCGCGGCGCTGCTGCGCGAATGGCGCCCCGACGGCCTGCTCGTCGGCTTGCCGCTGACCCTCGATGCGGGCGAACAGGCGAACAGCCGCAACGCGCGCGCGTTTGCGGATGCCTTGCACGAGCGCTTCGCGCTGCCGGTGGAAATGGTCGACGAACGGCTGACGTCGCGCGCCGCATCCGAACGTTTCGCCGAGCGCCGCGCCGGCGGCGGGGCGAAGCGCAAGCACGCGGCGACGCTCGACGCGATCGCCGCCGAAATCATCGTCGAGCAGTGGCTGCGGCAATGAAAGATCAAAAAATAAAAAATGCCGCCACGAAGACACGAAGATCACGAAGAAGAGCGGGTTAAGGCGACGCTGAACAAATAGGGTTTTCCCGAATTCGACCGCGCAGCGATAAGGGTTGCGGGTATCAGAAGGACTCGATCAGCGTTGCCTCAGGCCATTGTCTCGGCTTGTCTTCGTGTCTTCGTGTCTTCGTGGCAACTCTTTCGTTTTTTTGCTCAACAAGATTCTCTTCGCACTCCATGAACGATTTGCAATTGGGCCAAAACGGCCGCCTGCGCCACCTGATCACGCTCGCCGGACTGCCGCGCGCGGCGATCGAGCGCTTGCTCGATCGCGCCGAGGCGATGCGCAGCGACAGCCGCGGCGGCGCGCGTCCGCTCGACCTGCTCGCCGGGCGCACCCTGATGAACCTTTTCTTCGAGCCGTCGACGCGCACGCGCACCTCGTTCGATCTCGCCGCACAGCGGCTCGGCGCGCTCGTGATCAATTTCGACATCGAGCGCTCCTCGACCGTCAAAGGCGAAACCCTGATCGACACGATCGATACGCTCGAGGCGATGCATACCGACGCCTTCGTCGTGCGCCACAAGGAATCGGGCACGCCGGAAACGATCGCGCGCCACCTGCGCACCCAGGCCGCCGTGCTCAACGCGGGCGACGGCAACCACGCGCACCCGACCCAGGGCCTGCTCGACGCGCTGACGCTGCGCCGCCGCGTCGGCGATTTCGCCAAGCTCAGCGTGGTGATCTGCGGCGACATCCGCCATTCGCGCGTGGCGCGCTCGGACGTGCACGTGCTGCGTACGCTCGGCGTGCGCGATCTGCGCCTGTGCGCACCGGCCGAACTTCTGCCCGTGCGCACCGACCCGGATCAGGGCTCGGACGAATTCGCCCAATGTACACTTTTCCACAATTTCGACGAAGCGGTCGCCGGCTGCGACGCGGCGATCATGCTGCGTCTGCAGAAGGAACGCATGGAAGCCGCCGCGATTCCGTCCGAAGCCGACTACTTCGCACGCTACGGCCTCACCTCGGCGCGCCTGGCCCGGGCCAAGCCCGGCTGCCTGGTCATGCATCCCGGTCCGATCAACCGCAATGTCGAGATCGCCGACGACGTCGCCGACGGCAAGCAATCGCTGATCCTCGAACAGGTCGCCAACGGCGTGTTCGCGCGCATGGCCGTGCTCGCCGAGCTGCTCGAAGGCTGATCCCCCAACCCCCGTCTCACCTCAAAAGGAATACTCCGTGAACAAGGCCGCTCGCTTCACCGTCCTCGCCCTTTCCGCCGCCGTCCTCGCCGCCTGCGGCAAATCGCAGCAGCCCGGCGCCGACCAGCCGCTGGCCTATGCACCCGCGGATACGCTCTACGCCTACGCCAATCTCGATCCGCAACCGAAGGCGATGATCGACTGGTCCTCGCGCCAGATGCAGACGGTGTGGCCGTTGCTGATGGACGTCTACGACCACCTGGCCAAGGACACCTCCAAGCTCGACGAGCGCGAGAAGAAGATCATCGCCGCCGTGCTCGACGAGCTGCGCAGCCGCAACACGGCGGAGAAGCTGCGCGAGATCGGCTACAAGCCCGACGGGCGCATGGCGATCTACGGAGTCAGCCTGATCCCGGTGGTGCGCGCCGAACTGTCCGATCCGGCCGCATTCAAGGCCATGGTCGCGCGCATCGAAGGCAAGGTCGGCGAGAAGATCCCGACCGGCAAGACCGGCGACCAGGAATACTGGCAGTTCGGCGACAAGGACGTGCAGCTCGTCGTCGCCGTCGAAGGCTCGCAGCTCGTCGCCACCCTATGGTCGGCCGACGTCAACGACGACGCCAAGCAGCTGCTGCTCGGCATGAAGAAGCCGGAAAAGAACCTGCTCGAAGCCGGCACGCTGCAAGCAATCCAGAAAAAGTATAATTTTTCGCCCTACGGCGAGGGCTACGTCGACTTCGCCGCGCTCGCCAAGCGCCTGTCGGCGGCGCCGACAGGCACCGATCTGGAAATCGCCAAGGCGCTGAAGCTGCCGACCGATGCGGCGACCGACAACCCGGCCTGCGTCGCGGAGACGCAGGCGCTGGCGCAGAAGTTCCCGCGCCTGCTGCTCGGCGCCGAATCGATGACGCCGCCGCAGATCAAGGTTGCCATGCAGATCGAAATGGAACCCGCGCTCGCCCAGGGGCTCATGGCCGCCTTCGCGGCCGCGCCCGGCACGGGCGCACCGGCCGAGGGCCTGGTCGACATCAGCATCGCGACGCCGCTGCTCAAGCTCAAGGATTATTGGCTCAAGCAGGCCGACGCGGTCGCGGCGAAGCCGTTCGCCTGCCCCGAATTCGCCGATCTCAACGAGATGTTCGCGAAGTCGAAGGAACAGCTCGGCGTGACCATCCCGCCGCCGTTCAGCGATCTGACCGGCGTGCGCCTGACCATCGACAAGCTCGACCCGCGCAAGGACGCCAAGGTGCCCGACGTCGCCGGCCGGCTGCTGCTCGGCTCGAACAATCCGCTCGCCGCGGTCGGCATGGCGCAGATGGCGCTGCCGCAACTGAAGGATCTGCAGATCAAGCCCGACGGCAAGCCCGTCGCGCTCCCCGCCAGCCTGTTGCCTGCCACCGCCCAGGTGCCGCCCATTTCCGTTGCGATGACCGACAAGGCCATTGCTCTCGCCGCGGGCCAGGGCGCGGATGCCACGCTTGGCGCCTATTTCGCCGCCGCGCCGAGCGCGACGCCGGTGTTCTTCCGCATGTATTTCTCGGGCGCGATCTACGGCCTGCTCGGCAAATACTCGGACACCCTCGTCGCCAACCTGCCCGCCGACCAGAAGGACAGCTTCGGCGACCAGACGAAGCTGCTCGCGCTGTACGAGAAGATGATCCGCTCCGGCGAGTTCACGTTCGAGATCAACCCGAACGGCTTCGGCATGCGCGAGACGGTCAACCTCGGCGAGTAACCGTTCGAACCCTCGGGCCCGGAATCATCCGGGCCTGATCCGGCGCCGGTCCGAAACGCTTCGGCTCGGCGCACCCTGCGCTATCGGAATCGTGAGGTTCCGGACCTACACCACGAAGACGCGACAGCCGATGTCGTCCCCGGCCGCCGGATTTCCGCGGCTTTGCGGAAATGCGCGGAACCAATTTTTGCACTCGGGGCGGCACGCCGTTTCGGCAATCCTGCGCAGCGTCACAGTCAGGGCGTGACGTAGCCGACGCTGGCAACGCCGGGCGCGACTCCATTCCGCCTGCATGATCTCCTTTCCCGCTCTTCTGCGTCTTCCTATCTCGAAGCGATTCACGAAAGCCGCCGCGCACGGGAATCTTCGCGTGCAGAACACGGCATGCGGCCGCTTCGTCGTACTCGCTTTGGCAAAGCAGCGCACGCTGCTTTGACGGTCCGCCACGTCTTTCCTCGTATTCGTCGTTCCACTCGGATCGAAAAGAGGCGGATCTGATCGGCATCGCTGCCCAGGCAGCGGTCGCCCGCAGTCATTCAAATTTCCATCTCATATCCAGGAGTTCGTAATGAAAGCTGGTACACCCATCCGGACGGCGGTTTCCCTGCTGACCTTGGCCATCGGAACCCTCGTCTTCGCGGCACCGCAAGCGGGCACAGCCGCCGGCAACGCCGACGCTGCGTTCCTTCCGCACTCGAGCGCCGCGGACGCGCCGCAGACCGATGTGCAGGCGCTGGAACGCGCAAAGGCGAAATTTGCGTACGCGCTGAGCATCGTCGATCAGCTTAAAGGCCAGGCCAAAGCCGCCGGTATCGCCGGCGACAACTGGCGCTTCGAAATGGTCGGCAACCTCATGAAAGGCTCCGAGGCGGATTTTCCCTCGGTTTCCCTCGCGCGCTCGTTCGCCGACGCAATGAGCGCTTCGCTGTCCGTAGCTCGCAGCGGAAACGGCATGAAGCCGAGCAGCTCAAGCAACGAGGCCGTACCGGCCATCGTCGGAACGACGGGCGGCGGACTGGGTTCGCCCACGACCGACCTGGTCTACGTCCCGATTACGCCGTGCCGCGTTCTGGACACGCGCGCAGCCGGCGGCGGCGTCCTCGCGGCCGGCGCCGTAAACACCTATTTCTTCAGCGGCTCGAATGTCGGTGCGGCGTCGTGCTCGGTTGCCGGCCAGATCCCCAGTTCGAGCGCGGCGGCGGCATTTGCGGCCAACGTGACTATCGATGATTCGTCGCTCGGCGGTTTTACCCCGGGCGCCTATCTGCAGATCTTCCCGCAGGGCACCAGCACGCCGACGAGCTTCATGAACTTCGGTCCCGGCCAGATCATCGCCAACGCAGGCATCGTCAGCCTGAATCAGACCAACGGACAATTTTCCATCGTGACCAGCGCGCCGGCCAACGTCATCGTCGACACGTACGGCGTATTCATTGCGCCGCAGCCGACGGCGCTCGACTGCGTTACGGTAAACAACAACAGTTCGTTCCTTGGCGTCGTCAACGCCACCTGCCCGGCAACCTACACCCTGACCGGAGGCGGATGCCAAAGCAATTCGATCAACGACCATACCTACCAGACGTTGCCGAACAGCTCTACGACTTGGGGATGCGGCTTCTGGCCGGAGACCGGTGGAACGATCGGCACGACGTTGACCGCGTATGCCCGCTGTTGCCGGGTTCCGGGGAGAATCGCGCCCTTTTAAATGTTTGATGTCGAGCGGGGCCGCCTGGGCGGCCTCGCTGTCTTCTCCGACAGCGGAACGATCGCCCGTTTCATGGAATCCGCTCAAGCCACGCGCCGCGCCTCGATCACGTTCGGCACGCCGGCAAGGCGGCCGAGCAGCGCGGACAACTGCTCGAAGTCGGAGACGCGCACCGCGAAATTCATCGTCACCAGGCCCGTCGTCGGATCGACGCGGGCATTGACCGCGATCAGGTTGATGTTCGCGCCGGCGATCACGTTGGTGACGTCCTTGTGCAGGCCCTTGCGATCGTAGCCGCGCACGACGAGGTCGATGTCGTAGTCGGCCTTGCGCGCGCCGCCCCATTCGACTTCGATCGCGCGGCTCGGATCGCGCGCGCGCAGACGCGCGAAGCTGGCGCAGTCGGCGCGGTGGATCGATACGCCGCGGCCCTGGGTGATGTAGCCGACGATCGCGTCGCCCGGCAGCGGCTGGCAGCAGCGCGCCATCGTCGTCAGCAGGTTGCCGACGCCTTCGATCACGATCGCGTCCTTGTCGCGCTTCGGCGCGCGCACGGGGGCCGGCGCCGCGGAGGCCGGCGCGGGCGTCTGGGCCCAGTGCAGCCTGCGCGCAAAGTGGCCGACGGTGATGTCGCCGAGCGCCAGGGAGGT